>PWHE01000013.1 GCA_003554735.1 Mollicutes bacterium
ACCCTTCGATCGGCTTGCCTTCATACTCGAACGTGAACGGCTTGTCCTCGACCACCGGTTCCATCCGGTCGAACATATGTTCCCTCGATGAAAGCACCGACTTTTTCCCGTCATCAAAAAGAACCACTTCCCTTCTCTTATCCGAGAGGATATAACGAAACATGTAGAAAGTTTCAATCTGATGAACGATGGCTTTCTTTTTGGGAATTTTCACTTCTTCGGGGATGCCGTAGATGACGACGGTCCCGTTTTCAGGAATCCTGTATTTGTCACGGAACGGTTTGACCGCCGAACGTTTCTGGGTCTGCGCACGGATGGTGCGTTCACCCTTGAAGAAGAACTTGCAGGTATGCAGTTTGTCGTCCTTGATGCTTTTGATCTCGGATTTCACGCCGCTCATCGCACAGGAAAAAAGGACGTCCGAAGCACCTTGTCCGAAAATGCCGCGTACATCGCGGTAATCGCTGCCTCCGGCGTGGTCGGCGCCATAGACCGAGAACTTGGCTTCCATCTCCATGGCGCTCATCCCTTCGGCCCGGTCGATGACAGAGATTTCCCGGTTCTTGCGATCGAGGATGATGGTGATCTCCCGCGGGGTTTTCGGACGGTGGCCCGCTTCAATGCGCTTATAGGAATCATCGGCATTCAACACGATTTCCGCCAGATACTTGTTGAAGTCCTCCGACAGGGGACTTTTGATGTCACGACGCGTCTTTCTGGGGGCGTCTTTGACGATACGTTCACTCATGCCTCACTCCACCTTCGTATGCATTCACTTGGAATGCTTTCATTCTATCCAATTTTCACAAAAAAGAAAAGACGACAGCCAAAAGTGTCAAAGGTCTTGACACTTCGGCTACCGTCTATAGTTTGTCGTATTTCTTCGCATTGCCGTAGGCTTTGCCTACCGGGTATTTCTTCTCGTTCTTGTCGATTTTTTCGTTGAGAATGGTTTCAAGGTCGAACCCGTAATGGTCGACCATCATGAGGCAATAGCTCATGATGTCGGCCAGTTCGTCTTTGATGTTGTCCTTGTCGGGAGTGAGATCCTCCCACTGAAAGTTCTCAAGCAGCTCGGACGCTTCAATCGATATGGATTTGGCGAGGTTGTCCGGAGTGTGGAACTTCTCCCAGTCACGGTCTTTGGCGAATTTCCTGAGTCGCTTGATGATGGAATCCACGCTCAGCTCACCGCATAAATCGAGTCGACGAAGGAACGGATGGCTTCCATCCGCTTCGACACCGCATTTTTGACAGCCGCAGGAAGTACCGGCGCCTTTTTGAATTCGCGGGTGACACGCAATTGCGCATAGGCGATCGCATCCGTGACGGTGTCACGCTTGTAGTGGTTGTCAAAATCCGCTTCGATGACTTCGGGTTCGTTCGGGTCCTGGAACTCGCCTTCCCAAAGCATTACCTGGGCCTCGTCCTCATTCAGATCCCCGCCGTGGTTGAGGCGGTAGACCTGTTCAAGCTGATAGGCATGGCGCGCCATTTGGTAAGCGACCGCCGAGACTTGCATTTCATCGTTCCTGACCAGCCAGTCCATGTTGAATCGGAAGGTCATGGTGGTCGCGTCCATCATCGCCGGCAGGGATTCCTGTTCGAACAGTCTCACTTCGAGCGTGTAGGGGATGTTGATGCCGAGCGCCGTATCTTCAAACGCCCGTACGATGATGTCCTCTTTTTTGCTGATTTCATTGTCGAATGTTTCGTCGAGTTTATCGAATTTCTCACTCATATCAAATACTCCTTTAAGTTTTTTTTGGGGGTATGGGTAAAACCATAGAGCCCTTGTTTTTGTGTTTTTGTGTCAACACGAACGAATTGTAATACGAAAAACAAAAATATGCAAGGGGTATTTGACTCCCCCTGCATATTCATTCATGATGTGATAAAAATTCTCCATAAAACAACCGCCGCCACAAAGAGCACGAAAATGGTCGCGATGATGATCTCAGCAAGCGATATGGAAAATGGACGACCCTTCTTCTGTTCGGCTTTCTGTTTGGTCAGATCAGTCTGGGTTTTCGCATGCTTTGAAGGGTTCTTGAACGGTGCGAAACCGAGCCATAGAAGATGGATAAACATGATAAAAACTCCTTACAGGGCATTGATTTCTTGCCTGTTTACCGCCGAATCAAGGGATTTTTAGGATTGAATGCATTCTCTGGTCTTTATAAACACTATCCATAAAACGCCTTGAAATATTCTGGCAATAAACAAACCATCAAGCCTGAGGGTTCATCTTCAGTTCATTCACCGGGTCTTCCACATTGTCTCAAATATCATCGACGTATGCATGCGATTTTAGGTTCAACCGAGGATGGACAATTGAGAAAATCTTGTCAAGGAAAAGTTGATTTTTCCCGAAAATAATCCCAAAATAGATAATTTTGAAAATTTTTAAGAAAATTTAAACCTATGTATTTTTCTACTAAATATTGTTTTTAATTGTTTCATACGTCTTGCCTAATTGACGAAAAAGATACGCCAGATGATGATCGAAGCGATGAATAGCACAAAAGCCACCGAAAGCACGATTTCTACCGGCGAGACGGTGAAACCACGTTTTCCTTCTTTTTGTTTACGGGATTGGAATTCATCACTATCCACTTTCGCGTGATGCGACGTGTTTTTGTTTATGAGGCATTGACTCATCAGTAATTTCCATAACATAACATGGTCTCCTATATATGAATGACTTGTGGGTTCAGTGGTACTAAAGTGGTTAAGGAATAAAAGCTTCTAGTTGACGAAAAAGATGCGCCAGATGATGATCCCCGCCACAAACAATACGAACAACGACGCCAGAACGATCTCGAAAATCGAAAGCCCGAAACGTCCGCCCTTCATGTTTCTTCTGCTCGCCTCATGCGCATCGCTTCTCACTTTCGCCTCTTCTGAAACATTCCTGTGTCGATTCCTCGGATCATGGGGTCCAAATCCGATGCAAAGCATTTTCCATAGCATGGTCTTCACCTTCCTATATTTTTAATCGATTCTTGATTCCTCAACACGGATGTTGCCGAAATGATAGAACTCGGGATCCTGCATGGCACGCCACGGCGTATCTTTGAACGCATCAGACCCGATGCGTTCTATGGGTGATTCAATAGGCGCTTCAATGGTTTCAAGCATGGCGTTGTACGCAAAGGCCTCCCGGCTGATCACAAGCAGATCGATGGTTGTCTCGAAAGAAAGCACATTGAGAGAGTTCATGCGTGCGAAGGCGCGCTCACCGATAAAGAGCAATCCCGGGTTGAAGGTCACGCTTTCGATGGTATCTATGTCATAGAACGCTTCTTTCGCAATCGCAAGGGTTTCTTCGGGAATCGACACATTCCTGTCCACATGCGCCTCGTTGACCCGGTAAAGCACGCGTCCGACGAACGCAAACATATCGTCGTCCTGCGCGGCATCGAACGGCGTCCCTGAGAAAACGTCCGTTCCCACTTCAAGCAATGCCGTCTCATCTTCAAGATGCACAGTGTCAAGATTTTCCATGTCCTTGAACGCACGATCGTCGATGGTGCGTAAGTTCTCTCCAAGAGTCACGCTCTCAATGGCCGCATTGCCTTCGAAGACACCTTCCCTGATCCGTGTGACGGGTCTTCCCTCACGGGTCGCAGGGATAACCAAGGATACATCGTTGCCTTCGTAATCGATGATATGCACTTCGCCTCCGACCATTTCATAAGTCAAGCCGGCCGGGCGGCTTACATAGTAATAGGCGAGCGCCGTCACCAGAATGCCGATGATCAAAAACGCGAACAAGGCGATCTCGGCCGCGCCGATGCCGACATGGTCTTTCTTTCCGTAGGCCCCGATGGGATGAACGCCGTCTTTGTGATGTTTTGGTATACGTCTGGGCACATTCATCCCTCCTTATCCATTGATGCGTTCCCTTTTATTATAAACGATACAAATACTCTGTGGAAATAAAATGTATTGAGCGCTTTGTCAAGCGTTTCTTTTTTGAATGCAGGCAGATTTGACACAATATGCGCATTTGATATTATGAAAGTGAAGGGGGTTTCCCTTTCAAAACAAACAACGGAGGCGATTCAATGAATCGAATCACCATTAAACAGACGGCTCGCGAAGCGTATAGGAAAAATCGCTCCAACGCGATTCTTGCCCTGGTCATCCCTATGGCGATCTTCCTGGTGGCCTACGCCATTCCATTCGGGCTTTTCATGGCAACCGAACAGGCCATATGGATGGTGCTGCTTGTGATCGTGATTTTGCTTTGGACACCGATTACGGTTGGCATCTTTCACTTTTACAGAACATTCAAGGATAATCCGGACGCCAGTCTGAAACTGTTGCTGAAAGGGCATGAGAATCTGCTCAGAAACCTGCTCAGACTGCTTCAGACCCTTCTGTTCATCTACCTTTGGATGCTGTTGCTCGTCATTCCTGGCTGGGTGGCGATGTTCACCTACGCCATGGTGCCGTTCATCCTCGCGGATGATGAAATCCGTAGAGACGGCATGGCGCCACGCCCCACCCAGATCAGCCGCAAAATGATGAAAGGTCATCGCTTGGAACTCTTCGTCATGATGCTTTCCTTCCTCGGATGGATGATCCTGGGCGCACTGACCTTGCACATCCTCACCATTCTCTTTGTCGGCCCATACATCTATCTGAGTCTGGCCGAGTTCTATGATAAAGTGCGTGGCAATCTACCGGATGAATACTTTGCAAAGGATACAACCTGATCACAAAATCTCAAGGCTGACGAAAAGTCAGCCTTTTTCATTGCTGGGTGAATCCTTCATTTCGCATGACCGGTATCCTTATTTCCATGTTTCCGCTCCTCTTGTCATAGATTTCATATTTGATCGGAAGCGGGTCATAGTAGGGAATGCCCGGTTCTTTGAACGGTTCATACTCGCTTTCATCAATCCATTCCTTCAGGGACTCATATGTCTCACTGATCGCCTCAAGCGTGATGTGACGGCTTCTGAGCACCAGGCCTCCCGGAAGCATGAAGACTTCCAGGTCTTCAGGCACGAAACTGTCCCGTGCGATTTCCACCCCTATGAAGTAGATGAACCCATCAGTCATGAGGTGTTGCGACACACCGATCTGTTTGTGTCTGTCAATGATGGAAAGCATGTCCCCATACGCATCGATTGTTTCCATGGTGTCTTTGATTTTATCTTTGAGCGTTTCAAGTTCATTCCATTTCACTTCGTAGACATGCCCCAGAAGCATGGCTTCGTCCTGGACTTTCAACCGGATATTCATGGCATCACCCCATATATGGTTCATTCCTAAGTCGGTTACCTGCTTATGGTTCCATTTTACCACGTGGCATGTCATGGCCAAAATAAAACCGTCCGGATCCATGATGGATACGGACGGCAGATATATCTGTCTAGGTGTATTGTTCCGCCTTTTCTTCAAACGTTGAGAGCTGATCCTCTGAAAAGAGCTTCTCTACAAACAACGCCGTTACCACGAATACAAGGAACATGGTGACGTTGATGATCATCGCGAACTGAAAGCCGAGCTGCGAGAACTGATAGAAGACAATGGGGAGTTTCAGAGAACTCCAGACCATCAGGAAGAAAAGCACATTGGAATAGCGCGCCCCTTTTTTGAGCATCACCATCGCGAGCGGAAACGCGGCGATGGTCGGTCCGGCGCTGAAAGCGCCTAAGAAGAACGCAAGCGCCATCCCCTTGAGGCCGCTTTCCTTGCCCATGAGCGCGATAACGGTTTCTCTGGGGACCCAGGCGTCGAAGAGGCCGATGAGCACGAATATGGGCGGCACAATAAGCAACATGGATAGCACCTGGTTCCAGGTGTTCTCCAGTGAGCGGTATGTATAGTTCATGTCAATGATGCTCAGAATAATCAGTAGAACAATTGAAAGTACCAGGAACTTGTTTTTCATCACAAATCGTTTCATGCGTACACCACCATCACGACACCGATGACGATGATCGCACCGATCAGACTGATCAGATTTCTGAGGACGGCACTTTTCGCGGAAAAGAATTTCTTTTCCGCCGCAAAGTAGACAATGCCCACACTCATGACCGTGACTAAAAACCCGGCGACTTGCGGATAGGCCGCCCCGTTTTCAAGCAGCTCCCGGCCTAGCGGAAAGGCCACAAAAGGTGGCATGAAGGTAATCGAACCCACACTGAGACCAAAGACAAGTCCGAAAACGCCGCTTTCTTCCCCTAGCAGTGAAGA
>PWHE01000047.1 GCA_003554735.1 Mollicutes bacterium
CACGAAAACCCGACTGCGACCACTGCCCGCTACGCGATGATTGGTGCCGATACCCAAACATATAGCTTGTTCGCCAAAGGATGAGCATCCAACCCATGCGAAATCACGCACCGTCATATCCGATTGACGGTGCTTTTTTATGTTTCTTTTGGATATTATCATAAAAAATTTTTGTTAATTTAAGAAATCAACACGTTTTCAGGGTGTTTTTCCAAGAAAATATATCATACCCCTTTTTATATTGACTGTACCCCTTTACATATTGACGATAATAGACTACAATTAAATCGTTTTTTGGCCGAAAAACCCGTAATACAAATTATGAAACCGATAAAATGGAGGACACCAAATGAAGAAAAAACGGTTCAGACGAAAATTATCGAAGAAAATAGCTAAAAAGGCAAAGGGCAAGGGCCCTAAGATCGGCGATGTGATCAAAGTCCATCGCATAAAGAAGAAATTCACGCAGCACAAAATCGCCGAAGGCATGAACTGTTACAGTTATTACTCCAAAGTGGAGAACAATGTGCTCAAACCGAGCAAAGCGTTTATCAAGGAACTTTCCAAGCGATTGAATGTCGACCTTGAAGAGGTTCAAACAGCCATCGAGGAAGACAGTGTTTTACATGGCATCATCGAAGGACTTTTCTACCGTGATATCGATACCCTTCAAGATGCGCAAAAAAAGGCGAAAGCGATGAACCATGAACCCTCACGCCAGATGATTGCTCTGGCTCGCGATATTGTCCGCGAAAAACATGACGCGGCCAGCGTATACATAAAGACATTGTTGCCGTTATGCGATTCGATGGGTCCTGCCAATGCGATCCTGACATTGATCATCGTTGCTACCGTTCTTCATGAGGAGAACCATCACCGTGCGGCGTACGATATCGTCCTCAACATCGACGATGTGCCGCATGTCGATCCGATGCTTGACGCTTTGCGTCATGAAATCTGTTTTCATGTCAAGCAGAGCCTGCGTCTTTATAACGATGCCAACGAACATTATGTGAAAGCTCGCAGCGGGTTCATGGCTATCCCTAACCCACAACGATCAAAAAAGCTTGAACTTAAACGCATCGAGGCGCTCACCACAGAGAATGTGGTCAGCGCAAGTGAGCAGTTCGAACATCTGAAAAAAGGGTACCGTATGTTTTTTGAGAAGAATGAAATTGTATATTATCAAGCTCTGCTCAGTGTCCACCGGGGCGAGGGCGTAACAAAGGAACATTACGAGGCGCTGGATGCTACCCATGTGAATTCATGGTACCAAAAAACCGTCGCGCTGCTTGATTTTGAGGGTCTGCACCCCGAAGACGTGCGCTCCATCCGGGACATGATTGATACCGAAGGGCTTTTCGACCCGCTGCAAAGTGCCAAGGTGCGATTCAAATTCTTAAAAGAAGAGCAGATGAAGGATTTCTTGAAAAACGTACTCATCCCGCTCGCCATTCGTAATGAATCCGCGGACGACGTGGAATTCTATTCGCACTCGTTGATGAACCTGTTAAAGAAGCGTTCGCGCTACAAAGAGGCGATGGCCGTCCAAGACAACCTGATCGACTTTCTGAAGGAGGAGGAAACGGAAGATAATAAGTAATTGCAACGCCGAAATCGTGCTTGATTTGGTATAATGGTTTCGGAGTGATATGTATGCAAGATGAACGAAGTACGATGCTCGGACACATGGACGTCCGCAAGCTGTTGATAAAACTGTCCATCCCGGCCACCATCGCGATGCTGATCAATGCGCTTTACAATCTTGTCGACACCATTTTTGTGTCATGGCAAGACGGTGAGATCGCCATTGGCGCACTGTCCATCGCATTTCCTATCCAGATGATTGTCATGGCGATCGGGCTCATGATTGGAATAGGCAGTTCGTCGATCTTCTCCCGCGCGTATGGACGAGGGGATGCGGACGTCATGCGTCGAAGTGTCAACACGGCACTCATGTATAACCTGTTGCTTTCGCTCATCATCATGACAATCGGTCTGGTTTTCCTCGATGACCTTCTTGTGTTTTTCGGGGCGACCGCAAGCAACATCGGCTTCGCCCGTGATTATATGATGTACATTCTGATCGGGTTGCCTCCCTTCTCGCTTTCCGTGGTGCTCAACAACCTTACGCGGGCTGAAGGACGTGCGAATGTCGCCATGGTGTCCTTGCTTATCGGAGGCGGACTCAATATTCTGCTCGACCCGTTCTTCATCTTTGATTTCGGACTCGGCATGGGTGTCAGTGGCGCCGCGCTTGCGACGGTGATATCCAAGACCGCCTCATTCGCGTTTGTCTTCTATATGGCGCTTGGCAAGAAGTCCTCGCTTGCGATCAACATGAAAAATTTCCTCAAAATGGACTGGCGAATGATCGGTGAGATCAGCGCCATCGGGATGCCGACGTTTGTAAGAAACATCCTTGGTGCGGTTCTGGTCATCATCGTCAACAATCTCATCAACTATTATGCCCATGGAGACCCCGCGATATTCATCTCGATTTACGGGGTCATCACACGCATCATCGTCTTTGCCTTGCTTCCCGGACTCGGATTGGTTCAGGGGTTGACCCCGATTGTGGGTTTCAACTATGGTGCGCAGTTCCACCAGCGACTCTACGATGTGATTTCCTATGCCACACGGATGCTGGTGACGTATTTCCTGGTCATGTCCGTCGTAGTCATCATTTTCACCGAGTACATTTTCCTGCTGTTCGCCAGCGACGACAACAGTCGTTTCTTTATTGAAAACGGTGTGACAGCGATGCGTATCGTCGCGCTCGGCTTTGTGATGATCGCCTTCCAGATCCTGCTTTCCAGCGTGTATCAGGCGATGGGCTATGCCGTTCGAGCTTTCCTCGTAGCGGTGTCCCGACAGTTCCTGTTCTTCATTCCACTGAGCTTTCTTTTGACTTATATGTTCGGTGTGAGTGGCATCTGGTGGACATTTGTGGCCGCAGATGTCTTGGCTGGCGGCATCTCGATGTTCGTCTATGCGTACGAAATGCGTGACTTGAAACAAAAACTTGCATGAGAAAACCCGGGTGCGGATATCATTCCGCATTCCGGGTTTTTTGTTGGTATTTGTTTTGATACATCTTTTTATCGGCTTCGTTGATTCGTTCGCCGATGTCGTCTTCTTTTCGGATTGTTGTTTCGCCGTAGGCCACACTTAGCTTCCGATGAACACGGGAGAGTTTTTCTTGAATGGTGTTCAGGCACTGGCTCGCGTCGAAATCAGCGGACGTTTCCAGTACAGTCGCGAACTCGTCTCCCCCGATGCGGTAGAGGCGCCCGCCGTGTTCATCCAGGCAGTCTTTGAGCATGGTGGCGAACGTTTTGAGCGTTTCATCGCCTGTTTCATGGCCGAACGTGTCATTGACCAGCTTGAAGTTGTTGAAATCGGTCATGATCAGCCGGACATCCGACTGCGCGTTTATCTTATGGAGGTCTTTGAAGAAGGCTCGGCGATTGTATGCACCCGTAAGATCGTCCGTACGACTGAGATGGTCCAGTTTGGCGTTAAGCCGTTCGAGTTCCGCATTCTTCTGCGCCAATTTGCGATGCGTATTGATGAGCTCGCTGTTGAGCCTGGAAATCTCTTCAACGGACTGGCCTTTTGAAGGCTCGTTCCTGTTTTCGAAATGGCTTCGAATGAAGTTTTGCTGTTCAAGGTTGATTTTCAACATCTCGTTGATGGTTGATAGCATCGCTTCGTCTTCACCGAGGGTCATGCAGGCGATCGCTTCACCGTCACGCATCATGAGAAGTCGTGCGTGCAGCGAATCGTCCTGAGCGGTGAATATCACATCGGTTCCCATGGAGTATCCTTTATGGCGAACCGTTTCAAGCGCGTCGATGAGACGCATCATGGACTGTTCCTCAATGTAGCGCGCGATATTCGCGCCTTTTTCAAATGTGATGGACATCGGGTTGCGACGGACCTTAAGGATGGTCCCTTTTGAATCAAGCAGGAGCGCCAAGGCGTTTTCAAGATTTTTTGACAAGACGTTCACCCACTTTCAAGGCTTCGTGAGGGGTGCTCGCAAACGCATCGGCGTTGTAAAGTTTGTAAAGGGAATCATTTAGCCTAAACGCATTTCCTCCAACCATGATTTTAACGTTTTCGAGTTGTTCGTCTGATCGAATCTTTTTGATGGCATCACGCAAGGCATCGAGGTGTGATCCCATGGTTACACTGAGTAAAATGAGGTCGGGCGCAAAATTCTTTGTTTGTTCGACCATGGCGTCACCGGGCAGGTTGCCACCCAGGTACTGAGTCTGATAGCCTTCGTATTCAAAAATGTCGACGATCATGCGAAGTCCGATTTCGTGAAGTTCGTTACCGATGGCCGCCGCGAGTACTTTGTATCCGTTTTTTTCTGTTCCGAAAATGTCCGGATAAAGCGTAGTCATGACATACTGGGTAATTGCGCTAGCCAAATGCTCGTCGGCTGATGTGATGCGATTTGTCTGCCAAAGCCATCCTATTTCGACCATGGCCGGAGTCATGACATCGGTGTAAATGTCGGCGATTTCATAGCCTTCTTCTCTGAGTGAATGAATGTGTTTCCTGGCCCCGAAGCGATCTTTATCAAGCAAACGTTTTAGAAACGTCCGATGTGTGTCTGTGTCCGAAGCGGCTCCGTAATGGCGTTCAATGCCTGATACGGCTTCGAAGGTTATCTCGCCAAGCGCTTTATTGACGGAATCGTCAAAATCTTTCATGCGAGAGCAGACGATGTCGAACAACGTCTTGACTGTGTCATCGGAAAAGCCATCATAATTGAGTTTGACTTTAAGCCAATGAAAGAAGTGCGTGAAAATGGCGGTCCGTCCGGTTTTTCCCGCCTCGATGGCATAAAGCACCGCATAGTCCACATATTCCATGTGTGATTCTTGAAAAGTGTCCTTGAGCATCGGCGTGTTTGTGATCTCGGTTTTGATGTCGGCCGTCATGCGTTGTATGTCGGCGTTTTTCATGGTTAGCCCCCGTATGGTGCAGTATATAAGGCTTTGACGTTTATTCCAGGTGCGCCGTATCGTTGTATCGCCTGAGAAAATAAGCGTCCGCCTCGTGATTGTATATCAGTGTACTCAGTGATGCGTTATCGATCATCAGCAATCGTCTGTCCGGAAGGGACATCCTGAGGATGTCGGCGATGATGTTCTTGATGACGCCGCCATGGGTGACGATAACGATTTCATCGTCCTCCCCGTGGGAAAGAACGATATCCCTCAGTGTTTCTTGAACTCTGAGCGAAAGGTCCTTGAACGATTCACCGCCCGGAGGACGGGTGTCCACGGTGTCCTTTGTAAAAGTTCCGAGCGCTTTGGGATAGGCGGCTTTGACCTGCTCACGGTTCAAGCCTTCCCATTCACCGAGTTCGATCTCCCTCAGATTGTCGCGTACCACGATATCAAGCTTATGGTGCGCATTGATGCTCTGGACCGTATCAACGGCCCGTTTGAGCGGGCTTGAATAAAGCGTGTCGATACGGAAATGTTTGAGTCTGTCAGCGATCATTCTCGATTCCTCAACCCCTATTTGATTCATCGGAATGTCCTTCGTGCCCTGGTAGAGCGCGTTCTTGTTCCAGTTTGTCTGTCCGTGTCGTATCAGATGGATGATCATGGCTTGCACCCCCATTGGGATTTTTACTTATTATAACACATCAGGATTTTGTATAAAGAAAAAGCCGCCAATCCGGTTGGCGACCATTTCTCATACGTCCTGAATCAGCTGATTGGCAAGTCCCAGATAGGATACGCCGATTTCCTCGCTCATGTCAAAAATGCTATGGTGTCCGCTCTTCGGCTGACCGATCGGGATACGACTGATCACGTCGGTGTTGAGGCGGTCGGCGACGGTGTCGCCGCCTCCTTCGCCGAAAATGTTCAAGGTCTCACCGGCGTGAGAGAGATAGGACATGTTTTCAACCACACCGAGGATGTTATGCTCAAGCTGTCGGGCTGCGAAGCCGGCTTTTACCGCGATGTGGGAGGCGCTTGGATGCGGGGTGGTCACGATGACCATCGCGCATTCGGGAATCAGTTTCTGGATGTCCATTGCGACATCGCCGGTCCCCGGTGGCAAGTCGACGATGATGTATTCGATGTCATCGTCCCATTTCACGTCGTAAAAGAAATGATTGAGCATCTTTCCAAGCATGGGGCCGCGCCACATCAGGGGTTGGTCCTTCTTGAGGAAAAACTCGGTGCTGATGAGAGGGATGCCATGCGCGACGAACGGGATGATTTTTTCATCCTCGTCGGCTTTCGGCGATGTGATTTCCATATCCATGATGGTCGGGATGGACGAACCGTAGATGTCGGCGTCGATGATGCCGACTTTCTTGCCGATCCGTTTGAGCGCGACGGCGAGATTGGCCGCCACGGTGGATTTTCCCACGCCGCCTTTACCGCTTGCTACGCCGATGTATTTGATTTTCTTGCCTTCATCAAGAATGCTGTCTTTCTTTTTGAGGGGTTCGAATTCGATTTTCACACCCATGTAGCCCATGTCGATTTTGAGGATTTTCGCGATGGACCGTTTGACCTTCTGTTTGGTCTTGTCGTCTTCTTGACCGATGCCGACGATGAGAATGATGGTTTTTTTGTCATCTTCCTCTTCAATGCCTATGTAGCGGATGGCATCGGATTCACCCAATGTTTTGTCGATTGAAGGGTCGAGGACTTCACTGAGCGCTTTTTTTATGTTGTCTCGTTCATTCATTATTATCACCCGTAGTTATTATAGGCGATTATGGCCCTTTAAACAATCGATAGGACTTATAAAATGATGACGGGCTTGAATTCTCTTGAGAACAGTTCCGTTCCGCTTAAGAGGTCGTATAAACGGGAGATCCTGAGCTCGATGTCGAGATAAGGATGGCGTTCCCGCTTGATCTTTGTGATCAGGGGGACATCGAGGTCGCGCTTGATGGCGTTGATGTGTCTTTGACCGGTTTCGTTCATGCCGAGGATGCGCAAATAGGGGATGTTGAAATCTTGAAGCTCACTCTTTTCGACGTTCAGAAGCATGAACATGAGACTGCGCTTGATTTTCGCATTGGTGTAGCGCCGTGTGCCAAGGGCTTTCAGCAAGGCATTGAAACTCGTCTTGTCGTGATGTTTGATAAGGTAGTTTTCAAGCCCTTCCTCGAAACCGAAGATGCGCTTGAGCGAAGCGCTTGTCTGCACGGAAAGGTTGTACCTTATGTAAGGGAACGCCGCTTGGTAGTCGAGAAATCCACCGGTGTCGTTTGCGACATGTTCCGGCAAAGCTTCACGGACCGGTTCACCGGCTTTGATGCGTTTTCTGATGGCGGTGGCGCTTTGGATTTTCTTTTTTGCGTCGTACGGCGAGTAGTAGCCGCTTTCGATACGACGGATGCAATCGATGTGAATAGCGGGGTTGATCCGGTGGACGGCATTGATGTATTGGATGCCGAGAATGTCGTTTGGGTTTTTGTGGATATCGCTTGAAGTGAGGGATGCGAGCGCCTTGTCCGCGCTGCTCGGGTAGGAGTGCCCTTCTTTCAGAAACTCGCGTATTTTCTCATCATAGGCATCCGTACGCATGATTTCCGCGCATACTTTGAGGGTGTTGGCATCGCCCGATTCACTGCCGAAATAGATGGTATCCACGCCGAGCATGGAAAGGATTGATACGCTGGTGTAGGCGAAAATATCGGCGTTTTGAATGGTAAACACCCCGGGCAGTTCGACCACCAGGTCGATGCCGCTTTTAAGCGCCCACTTTGTCTTGGTGAATTTGTCGAACGCAGAAAATTCGCCGCGTTGCACGACGTTTCCGCTCATGACCGCAATGAGGACATCCGCACCGCTTAACCGGCGCGTCTCTTCGATGTGATGGATGTGTCCGTTGTGCAGTGGGTTGTATTCGACAATGATGCCCGCGACTTTCATCCGACCGCCTCCTTTTGATTATACGAAATATTATACCTTACATTTGACTTTAAAGTAAATAGAACGTATAATTTTGACAGTTTAATGAGGTGAGGTGAAAGCATATGAAATGGACATTGGCCCAGCTCAAAAAACAGGAGTATCAGGACAATAGTTTCGCCTCCGAAGATCTCGACCTCAAGGGCTACATGCCGACAGACGAGGACATCATCGATGTTGAGAATGTCTTCGTGGAAGGGACCTTTGAAATCGAAGAGGATGAATTCTATCATTTCGACATTCACATCCGGGCGTTGCTGACGGTTGCGTGCAGCCGTTCGCTCAAACCCGTGGAGCTTCCGCTCGATTTCACGGTTCGAGAAACATTCAGCGAAGACACCGATGATGAGAATCGACAAATCGACGGGCTAACTATTGACTTATCGCCTGTTATATGGTCTAATATATATTTGGAAAAACCTATGCGTGTCATTCATCCGGACGCAGAAGACATGTCGTTCGATGAGGAACGCGCAGAAGAGGAGAAAATCAATCCCCAGTTCGAGAAACTGAAGGATTATAAAAGTTAGGAGGCACCACCATGGCAGTACCAAAGCGTAGAACGTCCAAGACCAGAAAGCGCAAACGTCGTACGCATTTCAAGCTCGCTGTTCCCGGCATGGTTGTTTGTGACAACTGCGGCGAAATGAAGCTTGCGCATCGCGTATGCAAAGAATGCGGACACTACAACGGACGTGAAGTTGTATCCAAAACTGAAACACCCGAAGATGCCGAAGAATAAGCATCTCAAAAGAAGCGCTTTTTAAAAGCGTTTTTCTTTTATCCGAAGGACGTGAGTATCCATGGAACACATTCCAATCATGCTGGATGAGGCACTGCACTATCTGAAGGTCAAAAAAGACGGCACGTATGTGGACGGCACCCTGGGCGGGGGCGGTCACAGCGAGGCCATTTTGAAGCGACTCAGTGAAGGTGTGCTCTATGCGTTCGACCAGGACGAAGAAGCGATCAAGCGGTCCCGGGAACGGCTTAAGGAGTATTCCGACAATCTCGTCATCATCAAGGACAATTTCGTAAACATGCGTTCACACCTTAAAGAACATGGTGTAGACGGGGTGGACGGCATCCTGCTCGACCTTGGCGTTTCCTCGTTTCATTTCGATGACGAGACAAGAGGGTTCACCTATCGCAGCGATGTCGAACTCGACATGCGCATGGACCTCTCGAATCCCGTCGACGCCAAGACCATTCTGAACACGTATGAAGAAAAAGAAATCCGTCGCATCCTCTTCGAGTACGGCGAAGAACGCTTTGCGCCGAAAATCGCTAGAACGGTTGTCAGAAGACGCGAGACCAAACCGTTTGAGACAACACACGAGCTTGTGGATGCGATCAAGGAATCCCTGCCGCAAAAAGTCCTTTCGAAAAAAGGGCACCCCGCCAAGAAGACATTCCAGGCGTTGCGCATCGCGGTCAATGATGAACTGGGCGTATTGGAGCGCACGCTTGAAGAGGCGCTCGCATTGCTTAATCCGGATGGACGGCTTGTCATCATCACTTTCCATTCCCTAGAAGACCGTCTTGTGAAGCGCGCCTTTAAAAACGCGAGCACCATCGACCATCCCATCGAGATCCCGACTATGCCTGAAACCACGCCCGATTATCAACTTTTGCATAAAAAAGTCGTTACGCCCTCGGATGATGAAATCGCGCGAAATCACCGTTCGCATAGCGCCAAACTGCGCGCCATCAGGAAAGTTCCCGATTTTGATGAAAAATAAGTATAGTCTCTTGACAGTATAAATGATTTCGTGATATTATACTAACGCTGAACAAAAAGCGGGTGTAGTTTAATGGTAGAACCTCAGCCTTCCAAGCTGACTGTGTGGGTTCGATTCCCATCACCCGCTCCAATTTTCAGCACCCTTAACATCGCATATCCGCGGGTGTAGTTTAGTGGTAAAACACCACCTTGCCATGGTGGAATCGAGGGTTCGATCCCCTTCACCCGCTCCATTTAAAATTCCAACACTTCTTCGGAAGTGTTTTTTATTTTTAAGGGTCGGCACACAAAAAAACTGCAACGCCCCATGCATTGATGCGCGGGGCTTTGCAGTTTAGTATATGGGTGTTGTTATTTGAATTCGATGGAATATCGCATGTCGGCGACATGGGAAAATGTCTGATATACGCTGCAGTATTTCGTAGCGAGTTCGAACGCTTTTTCCACTTTCTCTTTCGTATCGTCCTCGACGCCGCTGATGGTTGCTTTGACGGTCACTTCCTTGAGGGTGGTGGGAACCTCCTCGCGTTTCACTCCGGTGATGTCATAGTTGATGCCGTGAATCTTGACCTGTTTTTTGTCGAGTACGGTTTGGAAGGTATGGTTCAAGCAGGCGCCAAGTCCGCCAAGAACCATATCGTATGCAGCGAGCGCCCCTTCGGAGGGCCCGACTTGAGAAGAGCCGTGATGTCCTGTGATGATGCCATGCATTTTGTTGTCGAATACCATTTTTACATTGTTAGCCATTGTTAGCCTCCTTGTTTTTTTCGCGTTTGTAGCGTTCGATCGAATCATCGATCAGTTTTTCGGCATGTTTCTTGTCATGGAAATCGTTCACTTCGACGCGTTTGTTTTGCTGCAGATCCTTGTAGGTTCTGAAGAAGTGTTTGATTTCCCTTAACATGTGGTCCTGGATGTCGCTGATCTCATGGATGTGGGAAAAACGCGGGTCGTGTTCCATGACGGCGATGATCTTGTGGTCCTTTTCCCCGTTGTCGATCATGTCGAGTGACCCGATGACCCGCGCATCGACGATGCATCCGGGGAACGTCTTGGTGCTGGCGAGTACCAGGATGTCGAGCGGGTCGTCATCCTCGGCGAGCGTTTTTTCGATGTAGCCGTACTCGGCCGGATAGGTCATTTGCGAATAGAGGACGCGATCGAGCTTGATGCGATTGCGTTCCTTGTCGATTTCGTATTTGTTTTTGGTGCCCATCGGAATTTCAATGATGGCTTCGATTACTCTGTCCATAGTATCACCTCTAAAGAATTCATAATAATTATATATGATACGCAATGCTTATGCAATGAAGAGACCCTTTCAAAGTTTTTTGCGCATCATGCGGTGCTCGATGTCGGCGTCGAGAAAGATCTCGCCGTACGCTTCATACCCTAACGATTCGTAGAAGGGGATGATGTAGGTTTGCGCACCGAGTTCAAGTTCTTCGATCCCCATTTTTCTAGCATGGGACTCGAGATGTTTCATCAGCAAAGTGCCCGCCTTCTTGTGACGGTGCTCTTTGAGGACGGCGACACGTCCGACTTTGTTTTTGTACAGTCTGGCCGCACCGATGGGGACATCGTTGTCATAAAGATTGAAAAGTGTGGAGTCGTAGTCTTTCTCGTCGAGCTCTTCGCTCCAATCGATTGCCTGTTCGATGATGAAGACCTTTCCTCTGACAATATAATGGTCCAGGAAAGTTTTTTGGTCTTGTGCGACGATTACGTTCATATTATCCACCTCGAAAGCCTTAATAAAGGGAAAACTTTTGTCACATTATACACTAAATCATTTAAAAAACAAATGTTTTGTGGTAAAATATGGGCATTGAAAACCAAACGAGGTGACGCATCATGGGCGATTTAAATCCGCTTCAATACGGCATCATCACAGCCATTGTCATTGTGTTGTTGTTGCTTACCGTAGTGATCATAAAAAAAAGCAAACAGAAGAAAGTCGACCTCCCCGATGTTGACGCCATTTTCACGGCGCTTAAAAAGGACAACATCGAATCGATCGAATACCAGCGTAGCAAACTTGTCATCAAGGTGCGAAGGGCAAAAGATGTCGATCTTGAGGCGCTCAAGGAGACCGGAGCCATCGGCATCAATGTCGTCGGCAATAAAATTAAATTCTATTACGATGAGGATAATGAGAAAATCTATCAATCCTTGAAAGAAAGAGAGGGGAACGGCTGATGAAAAAAGAATTTGTGATCTCGAACGAGCAAGGCCTTCATGCCCGCCCTGCAACCACGCTTGTATCCAAGGCCAACCAGTACAAGTCCAAGATTACCATTACGCATGACGGTGAGACCGCCGACCTTAAATCCATCATGGGGGTGCTTTCCCTCGGGGTGAATCCCGGCGCGCTTGTGGAAATCGTCATCGAAGGCGATGATGAAACGGAAGCCATGGAAGCCATAACTCAGCATATCCGAGAGTTGAACGTTCAGTAGGGCCGTGCGGATGAGAAAATGGCCAGTCGGCGTAACAGGTTTCATGATGCTCGGCATGTTTTTATGGATGTCCGTACATTTCAGCATCCGTTCATTTACGCCGTATGAACCTTCGAGTACGGCGATTGAAATGTTGGATGGAAGCATTGAGGATGCAATCCTTTACGCATCGTTCGAACAGGAGGACTGCAACACCGCTCGCTGTTTGACAAGCGAAGTGTTCCTGTTTACATATGAGTCCGCCCCTCTTTACATGACGGCTGTCATTCAAACGCATGTGCAACTTCACAATGATGATGGTTTCAGAAATCCGAAAACATCGATTTCATCGCTAGAGGTGGAGGGCGGTTATGTGGAATCGGGCGTTTCATCCATATACGATCCGTTGTCCACACCATCGAACTCAAGGTCTGATTTTGAGTTCAGCTTTGTACCGTTTAGCCGTCTATATTCACCGCATGCGACGACGTTCGACCCTGCCATCGGCTATCGGATGACATCCGCCGATTCCGAACGTTTCCAAGGCGACTATGTGTTCCATGATTATTTTACGGATGGGACCGTCATTACGAACTATACCTTCAAACACCATCCCGATGAACCCAAAGTAATAACGGTCCGAGCCGTTTTCACACAGCACGAACCGTCGAATCTCATATTCACTAAAGAAAACAAGGAAGACGTTTCATTTACCTTTGCATTGTTCGAATGATTATTTCCGTTTGCGGCCCAACCCGAGTTTGTGGTTGAATTTGGCCGCTTTTTTATTGGATATTTTTGAGGCGTACGCCGCGCCTTCATCGAGGATGGCATCCAGTTCTTTGGATTGGATCAGTTCATGATATCGTTGCCTGATCGGACGGAGATTTTCAATCACCAGATCCGCCAGGGCTTCTTTGAAGTCCTTATAGCTTACATCTTTGTACTTTTGTTCGACCGCTTCGATGCTGATGTCCGCAAGGGCGCTATAAATGGTGATCAGATTCGATAGGCCGGGTTTGTTCGTCTTGTCGTAATAAAACGAGGCTTCGCTGTCGGTGACGGCGCTCCGAATCCGTTTTCTTATGATGTCGTCCGTATCGAGCATGTTAATGCGTGATTTGACATTGGCATCACTTTTCGACATCTTCGCGGTCGGTTCGGTAAGGGACATGATCCGCGCGCCGACTTTGGGGATCAACGGTTTGGGCACGGTGAAGAACTCGCCGAAACGGTTGTTCACCCTTATCGCGATATCGCGCGTCAGTTCCAGATGTTGTTTCTGATCTTCCCCCACGGGCACATATTCGGCGTCATACAGCAAAATGTCACCGGCCATCAGGGCGGGGTAGGTGAAAAGGGATGCGGTGACGCCTTTTTCATGTTTTTGCGCCTTGTCCTTGAACTGGGTCATCCGTTCGAGTTCACCCATGTAGGTGAAACATTGCAGAAGATAGCTCATGTGTGAGTGCGCGGGCACTTCGGACTGGATGAAAAGCGACAGGTTTTCCTGTCTGAGTCCGCAGGCAAGGTACATGGCGGCGAGTTCTTTGATGGTTTTGCGCAACTCCAGTCTGTCGCGCGGGATGGTGATCGCATGCAGATCGGCGATGAAAAGCATGAAATGATGTTCGTCATATTCGCGTTGCAGACGGACAAAGTTGCGGATGCTGCCGAGATAGGTCCCGATGTTGATTGAGCCGGTCGGCTGAATGCCGGATACGATATGTTTCATGACTATTCCTCCTAATGAATGAATAAAAAAACGCCCTTGCAAAAACGCAAGGGCGGTTGATTTCCGCGGTACCACCTTGTTTCCGCGAACATCGCGGCACTTGACCCCTTAACGCGGGAAACGGATGGCTTTAGCATCACTCAAGGGTCCGTCCGACTGACTTGTGCCCGGCTTTCACTGTCCCGGGCTCGCTGCTATATGTCAGTGGATTCCCTCTCTCTGTTTGGAGATATTATATAGGATTTATTCCTTCAATGCAAGCTCAAGTTCATTGAGAAGGTTTTCAAGACGGCTGACGACAGCCTTGAATACGTTCTTGTCTCTCAGGTCGAGTCCGGCTTTTTCCACTTGGTTCATCGGGAAGTCGTTGCCGCCGGATTTCAGAAGCTTCATGTGTTTCTCGATGTTCTTCGGGTCGTCTTTGACCAGTTCATAGAGTTTGAGACTGGCCGCAAAGGAGGTCGCGTATTGATAGACATAAAACGGTGCGAAGAACATGTGCGGGATATAGGCCCATACATAGGATTTTCCGGGTTCTTCTTCAATATCGATGTCGTAAAACTCAAGATAGAGTTCGCGCATGATGCCATTCAAGGTTTCGTGGGTGATCGGTTCACCTTTTTCAGCGATTTCATGGGCCTTGAGTTCATAGGCGGCGAACAATGTCTGTCGGTAGAAGGTGGCGGCGATGTCGTCGATCGATTGCTGGAGCAGCTGGATTTTGTCTTCCTTGGTGCCCTCGTTGTTGGCGATGAAGTAATCGAGAAGGAGGTGCTCGTTGAACGTCGAGGCGATTTCGGCGACGAATATGGTGTAGTTCTGTGTCGCGATGGGTTGGTGCTCCATGGCGAAAAGCGAGTGCATGGAATGTCCGGCCTCGTGTGCGACGGTGAAGACATCGCCGAGGGTCTCATCGTAGTTGAGAAGGATGAACGGATGCTCGTCCAGAGCGCTTGAGGAATAGGCGCCTGTTTGTTTCCCGTCCTGTTCGTAGACGTCGACATAGCCTTCCTTCAAAGCGTCATAGGCCTTGTTTTTGAAATCTTCATCCAGATGGTCGATGGACTTGAAGAACATGTCTTTCGCCTCGTCGTAGGAGAACTTTGAGCTCGATTCGGCCAACGGCATGAAACGGTCGAAGGTGCGGTGTTTTTCAAGCCCGAGTTCCGTTTTGCGGATCGTGTAGTAGCGTTTCAGAAGATCGGTGCTTTCTTTGGCCACATCGACGAGGTTGTGATAGACGACGGGGTCGATCTTGTTTTTGTGGAGGAAGCTTTCAAGGGCGCTATCATAGTTGCGGCTTTTCATGTGTGCGATGTCCGCCTGAAGAACGGTGTTATAAATCTGTGCATAGGTGTGTTTGTGTTTCTCGTAATGCGAAAATATCGTCTTGAAGACCAGTTCACGGTCATCGGGGTCTTTGAGATCCGCCAGATGGGAACGGAAGTTACCGCTTGTCACCGTGATGGTGGTTCCGTCTTTGAGCGTCACATCCCTGGCTTCGTTGTCCGCGACACTGAGAGCTCCGTGCAGTGAGGACCCTTGTGATGAGAGGGTGTTGAAATTGGCGAGCAGATGTTCTTTGTCCTTGTCGAGGATGTGCTCGCTTTGGTGGAACAGCTTTTCAAACGGGAAACGGTATTCTTCGAGTTCATCATCCTTTTCGAGGAAGGACTCGACTTTCTCCCATCCGAGCGAAAGGATTTCGGGTTTCTCAAACGCGGTCGCCTGTGAAAAACGGTTCACAAGGTCGGCCATTTTTTGGACGCGGGCCGAGTTTTCGACATCCTTGCGGTTCAGATCACTTTTCAGATTGGCGTACTGATACAGCTTGTGGAGTGTTCGCGAACACTCTTTTTGCAGTCTATAGTACGCTTTGAAGGTTTCAAAGTCCGATAGTTTGCCTTGGTACTTCGGTATTTCCCTGACCAATGATTCCATCCGGTCGAAATCGAGTTGCCATGCTTCCAGGCTTTGATACAGGTTTTCCAGATTCCATTTCATAAAAAAAGACCTCCGTAAGCTTTTGGGATTGAGATGGTTTCATTATAGCATAGCGTAAAAGAAAAATGACAGCGACCTTTCAAATGGTCGCTGTCAAAATGGCACGTCATAGAAACATCACTCTGCAATACGGCCCTGTTCGATTTTGGTGGGCCCTTGCAATGCGGAAATCAAGGCGCTGTACGACCAAAGTTCACGAACGGTTTCACCGTCATGGTCGTATTCAAGCAAAATTTCCGGTTTGGAAGTGTCGGATCCGGGATTTTCGGTTGCGATGAACGAAATGTCCGAACGAAACGCATCCATCAACTCCAAGGGTTCGAATAAATTGACGACGACACCGTCAATGGAAAGGTCGAAATCCTTGTTCCTCACATTGTCCCGAAGTTCGGAATAAGTGAGTTCATCGACTACCACCGTGAGTGCGATGTCATGCGTCTCACTGATGAAGTGCGTCTCCAAGGCCGTCTTGATGGCATCGCCAAGCTCATCGTAAAAAGGGTATTCTGCTATCTGAAGTGTGATTTCGATGGTGTCTCCGGCATTGTAATGCCCGTCTGAAACAGCTTTGTTGAGCGCTTCTTTCCAATAGGATTCAGCTTTATCGGCATCAGGGGTCGTGCTATGGTTGTCGAACACCGATTTGGATTCAGGCGTCTGTTGTAACGGGGTCATGGATTCCCATGGGCTGAACACATAGTGTTCCGGCACCATGCGATGGTTGGGGACGGTGTGTCCAAAATCCATTGTCGCAAAGTCAATGGCATGATATATCGCTTTTTTAAACGCATCATATGCAAGAATGGGCTCGCCTGAACGATTGCTTTCGGATTGGGCACTGTTGTTGATCCCGTTAATGTTGATGTTGTAGCTTCTATCAGGCAAAAACGGAGCGAGTCGTTCGTCGGCGATGATTTCCAAGTATATGTAACGTGGTGAAACGATATCGATTTGCCCACTCTCGAAGGCGACATTTCGTTCATAATCCGTTTCAAATATATTAATGAAGATTCTTCCGAACGAATGACGGTCCGGGTCGTGAAAGTCGGAATTTTGATTCATCCGCAGAATTAAGTTCTCTTCATGTATGTCGATCACGTAGGGTCCGCTGAATGCTGTTCTCTCAAGCGAGTCGCCATAAGTCTTGCCTTCCAGCCTGGCCTGCTCGTCAAGCTCAGGATGAATCGGGACCAGACCCGGAGAACTCAGGAAATATTGTACCTGCCATGCGTTCATAGGCTTTTCAAAAACAAGTTCGAGGGTATGGTTGTCGAGCGCCTGAATGCCGACGTTCGCCCAGGAGTCGACGTCGCCGTTCAGATATTCGCGTGCGTTTTCAATGGGATAATCCGAGCTTACAAGCGTTTCTTCGGCTCCCTGCCAGCCATGTTCGAGTGCGCGTCTGAATGTTTCTTCATAGATTCCGGCATCTATGATTTCATGGCCTTCCGGTAAATTGTCGGTATCCACGCGTGCGTGGTAGGTCCATGTTAAATCATCGCGCAACCTGATATGAAAAGTGGTGGCTTTGCCTTGTTCGTTCTCGTCAACTGGCGTTGGGGGCGTTTCGGCGAGTCCTTCAAACAACGCCATGGTTTCGTTCGCCTCATCGATGCCACGATAATAAAGCGTATCGGCATGCCAAGCGCCATACTCTTCGGCTTCAAGATCACTCATTTCCCAAAGATTGTATGTCTCGAAATCGTTCAATTTTCCAATTCGCAAAGTACGTCCGTTCAATGAACCGAACTGATAGCCGTAGCCGATTACGGGGAGGGGCTCGTCGATTGGCAAAGTAAAGTCTTCCCCGACCATGTGATAATCCCTCCAGATTGTGAAGATAGGGATTCCGCCCTTCAATGTTCTCATCAAGTATCGTTCGGCCTCGCTGATGAATTGGTTCCTGATTGAAGAGGGCTTGGTGGAGAAGTCGTAGGTTCCCTCTGCTGATTCGATGATCTCGATTTCGCGATCCACGGTTTTTTCATTCCCGTTCGTGTCTTTAACCGTGTAGGTGAGGTGATACATCCCCAAAGAATCGGTATCGACATTCCCATCCACGCGTATATCCTCCCTGAGATCATTGCCCTCAGAGTCCAGGGCATAAACGCCCTCTAACGGATCAAACGTTTCGCCTAATGGATGGTTCAGACGTTGTGTACCGTAAAAAGTTAATGGTTTCTCATCCTCGCTTCCGAAACAAGCAACGAGGAATATGGTTGTTAACATTATCATTCCAAGTAGAAACTTTTTCATATGTAATCCCCTTTCCTTTGCATGTGTTAGCCTTAATTATACACAAAAAAAAGCATGTGGCAAAATGTTAGGTTTTTTTGGAAAAGGGGTTGATTTTCCAATAAACATTGTGTACAATTAAATTTACATAGAGGTTAATTTGGTGCAAACATTTACATGCAAAAATATTGAATTCGGTATTTATATACTTTCCAAATTATGCTATGATAAACTTGTATCACATCCTGGTTACTGTTATACTAATATCGTTTCTTAAATTGCTACTCAAAAGGAGGTCGACACGCATGATTCAAATGTATACCACACCGAGTTGCTCATCGTGCCGCAAAGCCAAAAAATGGTTTGATGAACACCGTATAAAATACCGCGAAAAGAACATTTTCAACGTCAAATTGACCAAAGATGACATCATGGCCATGCTTAAAAATACAGAAGGCGGCTTTGAAGATATCATTTCGACGCGTTCCAAAGTGTTCCAAGACCACGATTTGAATCTCGACGACATGTCCTTGAGTGAACTTACTGATTTCATTATCGAAAACCCGAGCGTCCTCAGACGTCCGATCATTATCGAAGACAACAAGATGCAAGTAGGTTACAACGAAGATGAAATTCGTACCTTCATCCCCAAGAGACTCCGCGAGATCATCATGTGCACGACATGCGACAAAGGCGAAGACTGTGATTACCTGAATGCACTGGACACATATTTCAAAGAACTCCGGGAAAAAGAGAATAAAGAAGCGTCCTGAGACGTTTCTTTTTTTTGTCTGTTTGACCTGAAAACGTTTTTAATAAAGCCGTAAATCTTGTATTATAAGTTTATTTTAGCTATAATGATAACTGATAAATAAAACAAATCTATAGGAGGCATTTAAATGTCAGTAAAAGTAGCAATCAATGGTTTCGGTCGTATCGGACGACTTGCGTTTCGCGCCATGCAAGATAACCCGGACTACGACATTGTCGCACTGAATGATTTGACAGATGCAGAAAGCCTTGCGTATCTTCTGAAGTATGATACGGCTCAAGGACGTTACAAGCAAGACACCATCTCCCACAAGGAAGACGCTATCGTCGTTGATGGCAAAGATGTCAAAGTCTTTGCCGAAAAAGATCCGGAGAATCTCCCTTGGGGTGACCTCGGTGTCGATGTCGTACTCGAATGTACCGGAATTTTCACCGACAAGGAAAAAGCCGGCAAGCACATCAAGGCAGGGGCCAAAAAAGTCATGATCAGCGCTCCGGCCAAAGGTGACATCAAAACAATCGTCTATGGCGTCAACCATAGCGACCTTGATGGAAGCGAAGAGGTTGTCAGCGGTGCGTCTTGTACCACGAACTGCCTCGCGCCCGTTGTCAAAGTGCTCGACGACAATTTTGGTGTCGTACGTGGCTTCATGACCACGGCGCACGCTTACACCAACGACCAAAACACACTGGACGGTCCTCATCCGAAAGGCATCCACGCACGTCGTGCGCGTGCTGCGGCTGAGAACATCGTTCCGACGTCAACCGGTGCCGCCGCAGCGGTCGGAAAAGTGCTTCCGCATCTTAATGGCAAATTGGACGGAATCGCGCTTCGTGTCCCTGTCGTAACCGGTTCAGCGGTCGACTTGGTGGTTGAACTTGACAAGAAAGTCACCAAAGAAGACATCAACAAAGCGGTCAAAGACGCTGCCAATGAAACCCTCGGCTACACTGAAGACCCAATCGTCTCTTCAGACACCATCGGCATGGAGTACGGATCGCTTTTTGACGCACAAAGCACCTCTGTGCTTGAAACCGACGGCAAGCAGATGGTCAAAGTGCTTGCATGGTACGACAACGAAATGAGCTACGTCGCTCAGATGGTTCGCACCATGAAAGTCATGGCGGAACAAGTCAAGTAATTCTAGAGTCAATCCAGGTCCGGCCCTTTCTTATGGAAGGGTCGGATTTTTTTAGGCCTTTTTGATCATATTAAAAGTGCATATCCAAAGCATTTTTTGAATGGCTTGGATATAATATACATACAAAAAAACAGGGAGGCTTTAACATGAAAAAATTGTTTGCTTTAGCGATGATGTTTCTTTTGATTTTTTCGTTGGCCGCATGTGGCGGTGACGATACGTTGCAAAGAGATCCGCAAAACGGACAGGAAAACGATCAGCCTGCCGATAACGGTTTGGACGACGATGAAAACGATGAAGAAGCACTCAGAGAATTCACACTTGAGGAACTGGCCCAATACGACGGCAGGGAAGGCCGTGACGCATACGTAGCAGTTGATGGCTATGTCTATGATATGACGGATTCGCCCATGTGGAACGACGGAAACCATCAGGGGCAAGTTCAAGCGGGACAAGACCTGACCGACGAGATTGACAGCGATTCACCTCATGGTCGTTCGGTTCTGGACCGGATGCCGAAAATCGGCATCCTGGTCGACGAAGAATAAAACTCACATTTGTGAGTTTTATTTTTGCATGCAGATCGAACCGTCAAAAAACGTCTGTCTAAAGAAAAGCAGACACTTTTCTAGTCGTGTCTGCCTGGAGGGTTCATTCCTTTTGTGCTTGAGGTTGTCATATTCAATACCCGGGGTGTAGTCAATTATCTGACTGATTAAGAGCAACGAGATGACGGTTCAGGCTTGGCGGGACGACATTTTTCGTATGAAACGTTTGAAAAAAGTGATGAGGTCCGGAACCAGCGTGCCGGTGAAGCTGAACGCTTCATATACCAATCGGTGGGAGACATCTTTTTTTCTGAGTTCTTTTTTCAGGGCCTTGGCCATCGGAATAGGGCCGCACATGAAGACGTGGTCTCCGTCACGGATGTCAAGATCCTGGGCGGTTAAAAAGCCATATTTATCACTTTCAAAGAACTTGAGCGTGAAATTGTCGAGGCGCCTGTCAAGCTCCTTGATATAATCAAGATGAACGGCATCTTCCATGTTTTTCACAGAATAATACAGGGTGATGTTCTGCGATGGTGGATTGTGACTGCGTAAGTGACCAAGAAACGGGGTGATGCCAATGCCCCCCGCAATCCACACCTGAGGGTCCTCATAATCATCGAATGTCATGTGTCCGTAAGCTTTGGACAATTCAAGTGTGTCGCCGGTTTCAAGGTGTTCGCTCAAGGCGCTCGTGTAATCGCCAAGGCCCTTTATTGTGAAAATTACCGAATCGCCCGTATTTCCGGCGATTGAGAAAGGATGCGGTTGTCCTTTGAAAGGTTTCTTGTCTATTTTCACAAACACGAACTGTCCGGTTTTGAATCCAAGCTTTTTCTTCAAACGAACTTCAATTTCGGTGACATTGTCGCCAATTTTCTCAACCCTCTCGATCACCCCGTCGTAGCGGAAGGCGACCTGGCGGTAAAGCAGGAGCATATAAAGACTGGAAAGTGTGCCTGTGATTACCATCAGATGCATCCACATTGCCAGGGGGTTAAGGGCAAACAGGTCGTAGGAACTTAGGAAAAACGCATGATAGGCGGATAACAAGTAAGGCACGATCATCAATCGGTGAATGATGCGCCAGTGCTCATATTTCATGTATTTCGCCAATAAAGCGATCACAATAAGGGCGATGAAGATATTGCGTGCGAGCGGCCCCATGGCTGCCGCGTCAAGCGGCAGTTCGCCGCGATAATATTGAAAAATGCGACTGGCTGTCTGGGCATGGAGAAAGATGATCAGCAAAGACACCATGGCCGTGACACGATGGGTCGTGTAGACATTTTCAAGTCCGCCGAAAAGCCAGGTGATGAAACGGTTTCGTGTGGAGAGAAAGAAAACCAGCGTAAAACCGAGCAAAATGGTCGATCCGATGATTTGCGCGGCTGTGCTCTCGATCGGTTGTTCAAAGATTGGCGAGGAAAAAAGCCACATCAAGGCATTAATGACGATAAGCAGCGTCAAGAACACAATGCCTTTCCATGATTCACGTATATATTTCACGGTATCACGCTCCTTTTTCAATATTATATCATAGGGCGGGCATTGCGCCCGCTGCGGACACGTTGAGAATTTGTGCGCCCCCGTGGCGCCAAGCGTTGATACGCATAAGAAAATAACCGGACACAGAGAATTGTATAATATATGTTTTTTGTTATAATGTAGAAGAGGTGAATAGAATGAAAGAACACGCAATCAGTGCAAGAGAAAAGCTTTTTGAAAGACTGGACACGGGCTCCGTCACCCTACTTTATTCTGGGGATGCGCCCCACAAGTCCATGGATCAGAGTTATCCCTATACGCCACAGAGGAATTTCTTCTACCTGAGCAACCTGAATGAACCCAATATGATTCTGATGCTTTTAAAAGGGGAAGACAGCGAACAGACGTTCCTTTTCATTGAGGAAAATACCGATCACATCATCAAATGGGAAGGCGCACGCATGGAGAAAAGCGAAGCTTCCGATCGAAGCGGCATCCCCGAAAAGAACATCCGTTATCTCAAAGAGTTCGACGGCATGTTCAACCGCACCATGAATTATGCGCGCTCGCTCATGGGGCGTCCCCCGAAAGTCCTTTATCTCGATCTTTACCACAAGGACGCACAAACCAAACCTGCAAGCCTTGAAAAAGCGTCTTCCATCATTGAAAACTATCCGGAACTCGATATCAAGAGCGTCAATGAACACACGTCCTATCTCCGCATGTTCAAAAGCGAAGCCGAACTCGCGGAAATAAGAAAAGCCATCGGTCACACGAAAAAAGGCCTTGAGACGATCCTTTCGAACATCAAGAACCGCGAGTATGAATATCAGCTCGAAGCTGACTTCCTTCATGCCATCACCCTTGATGGGTCAGAAGGCAATGCGTTCGATACCATTGCGGCCTGCGGTGAGAATGCGGCCGTGCTTCACTACACTCTCAATCGCGATTCGCTCGACAAGAAATCGATGATCCTTTTCGACCTTGGCGCGCTTCACGGCAATTATGCATCCGACATTTCACGCACCTTTCCGGTCAACGGGAAATATTCGAAACGTCAAAAACAGATTTATGAAATCGTGCTCAAAGTCAACGAGGCGACCATCGAAGAGATCAAACCGGGTGTCACCTGGAAACATCTCAACGATTTCAGTCGTGGCATGCTTGCAAAAGAGGCCAAGAACATCGGCCTCATCGATGACGAGAAAGAAATCCTCAATTTCTACTACCACAGCATCGGGCACTTCATGGGGCTCGATGTTCATGACGTGGGCTATTATGACCTTCCGCTTGAAGAGGGCATGGTCCTTACCATCGAACCCGGCCTCTACATCAAGGAAGAAGGCATCGGCGTGCGCATCGAGGATGACATCCTCGTGACTGCGGACGGCTACGAGAATCTCAGCAAAGACATCCCCAAGGATGTCAAAACCATCGAAAAACTGATCAAGTGACGATAAGCGTCTCCGGACTTTGGCCGGAGGCGCATTTTTTTTATCATTCAAACAACGGCAGAACGACCGTGATATGCTATAATACATCATGAGGTGAGCCGCATGGACTACATCCAGGGAACCGTCAAAAACATCACGTTTTATAACGA
>PWHE01000106.1 GCA_003554735.1 Mollicutes bacterium
AAAGAAGAAGAATACATGGTTGAAAGAGAGTCCGAACAAAACTCTCAAATTCTAGAAATGCAAATCGAAGATCTGGATTTGTCCGTACGTAGCTACAACTGCTTGAAACGTGCAGGGATCAACACCGTACACGAACTGACGCAAAAGACTGAAGAAGACATGATGAAAGTTCGTAACCTGGGTAAGAAATCCCTCAAAGAAGTCAAGCAGAAGCTCGAGGATCTCGATCTCTCTCTTGCAAGACATAAATAGGAGGTTTTTACAATGGCTACTTATCGCAAACTGAATCGCAGAAGCGACCAGCGTAAAGCTATGCTTCGTGACCTGGTCACCGCACTCATCACGCATGAACGCATCGAGACCACGCACATGAAAGCCAAAGAGCTCAGCCGTCTGATGGACAACATGATCACACTCGGCAAGAAAAATACGCTTGAATCTCGCAAACGCGCCGCACAAACCGTCCGTTTCACTGAAACGGATGCGGATAAAAACGCCCTTCAAAAACTGTTCGACGATATCGCACCGCGTTATGAAAGCCGCAATGGCGGTTATACGCGCATTCTTAAAAAAGGACCACGCCGTGGCGATGGAACCGAAATGGCGATCATCGAACTGGTTGAATAGCACATTGGATAGATAGTGGCACTTGATGGTGCCACTTTTTATTTGCCTGAAATGCTTACAACCTTGCGAAGAACCATGGTCTCAGCTAAAATGCGGTGAAAACCTTCGCATTTGCCATGTTTCTTTGATATAATGTTAACGATTTTGAGGAGTTGATGCCAGATGGAGACAATCATAGAAATCAAGGACCTTACCTTCGGTTACTCAAGTGACCAGGAAGTCCTGAAAAACATCAATCTGTCCATAAACAAAGGCGAATGGATCACCATACTCGGCCATAACGGCAGCGGAAAAAGCACCCTTTCGAAACTGCTGATCGGTCTTTTGAAAGCCAGAAACGGAACCATTCGTGTGGATGGCCTTCTTTTGGATGAGAATACCGTTTACGACATACGCAAGAAAATCGGCATCGTTTTCCAAAATCCCGACAACCAGTTTGTCGGCGTCACCGTACGCGATGACATCGCGTTCGGTCTTGAAAATCTCCAGATCGAACGTGAAGAAATGATTGAGCGTATCGATTCGTTCAGCAAGAAGGTCGACATGTTCGAGTACTTGAACAAAGAGCCTCAACAGCTTTCCGGAGGTCAAAAACAACGCGTTGCCATCGCCGGCATTCTCGCGATGGAGACGGATGTTATCATCTTTGATGAAGCGACCAGCATGCTTGATCCCAAAGGACGCCGCAAGATCATGGAATACATGCGAAAACTCAACGAGGAAGGCACGACGATCATTACCATCACACACGACATGAAAGAGGCGGTTGAAAGCGACCGCATCGTCGTGCTCAAAGACGGAAAGATTCTCAAAACAGACACCAGCACGAACGTTCTCAATGACAAGGCGACACTCGAACAGTCCAATCTCGAACTGCTACTTCCCCTTGAACTGCTCTACTACCTCAATGAAAACCATGTCGATCGAAAGGAACTGAAGGATTACTTATGGCAATTAAGTTTGAGCGAGTGAGCTATCAGTACCAGAGCATTGACAAGCGGGGATATTTAGCCATTGAGGATGTGACCCTCTCGATTGCCGGAGAAGGCGAGTTCATTACATTGATCGGTGAGACCGGAAGCGGCAAGAGCACACTGGTCCAGCACATGAACGCCTTGCTTCAACCGACTGAGGGCAGAATGAATCTTTTCGGAATAAAGATAGACAAAGACACAAAACGTCAGAAAAAAGTCAAACTGAACCCGATCCGCAAACAAGTCGGACTCGTTTTCCAGTTCCCCGAATACCAACTTTTCGAAGAAACAGTGCAAAAAGACATCATCTTCGGCCCGCGCAATTTCGGTGTGTCCGAAGCGGAGGCCATCAAACGTGCCAAAGAGGTCATAAAGGTTGTGGGCCTTGATGAAAGCTACCTTAAAAGAAGCCCCTTCAACCTTTCGGGGGGCGAGAAAAAACGGGTCTCGATCGCCGGGATTTTGGCGATGGAACCGGATATCCTGATTCTCGATGAACCCACAAGCGGACTCGACCCGATGGGACGTAACGCGCTCCTCAAAGTCTTTAACGACATTCACGAGAAACTCAACAAGACCGTTCTCATCATCACCCATGACATGAACACGGTCTATGAGTACGCCAAGCGCGTCCTTGTCATGCGCGAGGGTGTCCTTGTCTATGACGGCGATCCCTTGCAGCTTTTTTCCCGTAGAAACATCGAGAACTGGAATCTGGAAACGCCTGAAATCCTCAAGCTGCAAAAGGCGCTCCAATCAAAGTTCAACATTGAAATCGATAATTACCCACGCTCAAAAAAAGCCCTTTTTGAAGCCGTCAAAGAGGGGGTTAAACAATGAAAAACATAGTGATAGGACGGTATGTGCCCGGAAAAGGGTTCCTGTATACACTCGACCCCAGAACCAAGATCATCGCGCTATTGTTGCTGATGGCGGGAACGTTCATTATTGATGAGCTGATTCATATGGTCGTCGCCATCGCCATGATCGGCATCATCCTTCTGATTGGAAAAATAAGCATCCGCCGCGTCTACCTCGGCTTGCGACCGCTTCTATTCCTCCTCATATTCACTTTCGCTTTCCAAATTCTCTTCAATACGCAAGGCGAGCTGCTCTACGAGATGCCTCTTTACTATTCACCCCTGACAATCGGGCTTGTAGCCTTGGTGGTCGTCACCTGGATGCTAACCAAGAAATACATCCGCTTCAAACTCATATACTTTCTCATCATGGTTGCATTGTCCTTGTTCATTTTCTCTACACTTAACGAACCCTTCGTCTTTGGGCAAGGGGCGTTCACAGTGTATGAAGATGCGCTTCAGATGGCGCTTTTCATCATGCTTAGACTTATTATCATCGTGACATTGTCAACCATTCTGACCATCACAACGAAACCGACCGATTTGAACCTTGGTCTCGAATCGGTTTTGAAGCCGCTCAAAATAGTCAGAGTCAATACCGAAGAAATAGCGATGATCATTTCCATCGCCCTTCGTTACATCCCAACACTGCTTGATGAGGCGAATAAAATCATGCTTGCGCAAGCTTCAAGAGGGGTCGATTTCCAAGAAGGCAAGCTGAAAGAGAAAGTCATGCAGATCGTCTCACTTCTTGTCCCCATGTTCATTATTTCCTTCAAACGTAGTGATGAGCTGGCGAACGCGATGGAAGCCAGAAGTTTTGTTCCGGGTCAACCGAGGACTCGTCTTCATCAGCTTGTGTGGAAAACCTTGGACACACTCGTCATCATCTTTGCAATCGGATTCCTTTTTGGAAGCATCTACATCAGGGTGATGGTATGATACAAACGTTTCTCAACGCCCTATGGTCCAACGATGTGAAGCAGGTAAAAGACATGCTTCACACATCCGCTTTCTTTAGGGATCAAGATGGAAAAGCCTACCGGAAAGCGGACGACATTGTTGAAAAACTGTTGGCTTATGCCGATTACCGGGCGAGCGACCCTTACACCTATGCGACGATCCATGTGATATGGCTGAATGAAAATCTATGCATGAAAATAAAACCGACTGACAACAAGGTTGAAAAGATATACATCCGACATGTACCGAAAGGCCTGCGCAGAATTCGTATGGATTTTTCCTACGACGGCTCTCATTATGACGGTTTTCAGCGTCAGAAAGGATCCATCCCGAGCGTGCAGAAATCCATCGAAAACTGTCTCGGACACATCCTTCAGGAAAAAACGGTTATCGTTTCCGCGGGACGGACGGACAAAGGGGTCCACGCCTTGCATCAAGTGGTGCATTTTGACACCTTCTCTCCCATCCCGGCAGACAAGTTGAAGACTCTCTTGCTTAAGATGCTTCCTGAAGACATCGTCCCTTCGGCAGTCGTTGACGTTCCACCGGTCTTTCACGCCCGGTATGACGTCATAAAGAAAACCTATCTATATCGGATCATTCATGAGAACGATCCTTTCAAGGCACATTATGCGCATCTCCATAAAGACCCCATAGACATTGACAAGCTTACAGCATTACTGGATAAATTGAGGGGAACGCACGACTTCATCGGATTTTCCAAAATATCCCCCGGAAAACCGACTGTTCGAACCATCACCGACATCTCCGCTTATCAACATGATAAGGAGACCCGCATCGAAATCGAATCATCAGGGTTTTTGCGCCATATGGTCAGAATCATTGTGGGCAACGCGTTAAAAGATCTAAACCAGGGAACAGACACGATCGATGCTGCTTTAAAATCACCTTCCAAAGACAACGTCAAATACATTGCTCCGTCAAACGGTCTGTATCTCAAGTCGATTTATTATTAGTGAACTAAATAATTTCCCTCGGGAAATTATTTTTGTAACTGCGACATTTTAGTGTCAAAATAATTTGTAATACAAATTTAATGATTGTATCATATAAATGTATAAAGAATAGTGTGAATGAACATAGACAAAGCCAAGATAATCAATGTGCTTACTATGGGGTAGCACTTCAGGAGGGGGGGGGTGATTATGGAATTGAATTTTACGCTTCTGCATTCAGCCGATTGTCGGAATCATCTTGCTAATCATTTTCTGAGGGTATTTTCAATGCTCGATTGCTGCATTGGACAAAGAGGCGGATATTTATAAGTCGTAGTGATTAATGGATATCGTATTTAAAAAGCGCATGAAATGTGCGATAATATACAAAAGAACTCAAGGAGTGACCGCATGTGAAAGCTATGTTCATTACGTTCGAAGGACCGGAAGGGTCCGGAAAAAGCACCGTTCTTTCAGCCGTACAAAAGAAACTCAAAGATAAATCCATTGATGTCATGGCGACCCGCGAGCCCGGTGGCATCCGCATCAGTGAACAAATCCGCAATGTCATCCTCGATGTCCACAACACGGAAATGGATGCGAGAACGGAGGCGCTTTTATATGCGGCCTCAAGACGCCAACATCTTATGGAAAAAATATGGCCGGCCCTTGAACAGGGGAAGGTCGTCCTTTGTGACCGTTTTATTGATTCCTCGCTTGCCTACCAAGGGTATGGTCGTAAGCTCGGCACAGACAAAATTATGGAAATCAATGAATTCGCCATCGAATCACGCATGCCCGATCTCACGATTTTCATCGATCTCCCACCGAGCGTGGGACTTGACCGTGTGTTTGACAATCACCGCAATGTCGATAGGCTGGATCTGGAAAGCCTCGATTTCCATGAGCGCGTTTATGTCGGTTATAAGGAACTCATCAAAAAATACCCTGATCGCATCAAAGTCGTCGATGGCAACCGTTCGATTGACGATGTGGTGGATGACGTGCTTTCACTCATCGACACACTGTTTTAAAGGAGGGACCTCATGGATGTGACCCAGCTAAGAGAAAACCAGAAAGAGGCGTTCAACATCATCGAGAACAGCTTCCGCCGGAACCGTTTGTCGCACGCCTATATCTTTGAAGGCGATGCGGGATCCATGAAGTTCGATGCGGCGCTTTTTTTTGCTGCAAAGTTACTTTGTAAACATGATGAGGCCCCTTGCCTCGATTGCCATGACTGCAGACGCGTCCATAACATAACCCACCCGAACCTCTACGTGGTGAGACTGAAAAAGACGGAAATCGTCAAAGATGATATACGAGGACTTCAAAGCGAATTTTCCAAAACGGCGCTCGAAGAGGGTCCGAAGGTATATATCATTGAACAGGCCGAGAAAATGAACGCATACGCCCAAAACGCCCTGCTCAAGTTTCTTGAAGAACCCCTTAGCGAGACCTACGCCATTCTTTTGAGCCTGGATGCGGACAAGATGCTTCCGACAATCCAATCGCGTTCGCAGCGTGTTCCCTTCCACCGTCTGAGTGAATCCTCTATCGAATCGATGCTGCTTGAAGCCGGATATGAACAGACCCAATCAAAACTTGCGGCGCGAATGCAAGCGACCTATGAAGATGCCAAAACGTTCTTGAACGATGTCTATCTCGATGAACTCATCGATGCGGCAAGTGCCGTCTATGACGCTCTTGCAAACGATGAATCGGCACTCGTCGCTTTCCACCGTGAGGCGGACGGGCTCTTAGGGGACAAAGAAAAGGTGGCTTACCTGATCGACGTTTTCATACACTACCAAAAAGACCTGATTTATGGTAAAATAAAGAACCAGAGTCAAATGATTTTCGCCGAAGCGGTTGACACCATTGAACGATTGAATGCGCGCTTTCCGATGAGCCATCATATCGATATTCTCGAGAGGATGCTCACGATCAAAGTGCGCTTGCGAAGCCACATAAATGTCAGGCTTGCGCTTGACAATCTCATGATCGCTTTGGACAAAGGAGAACCAAATGAAGAATGAAGTCATCGGCGTCCGCTTCAAACAAGCGGGCAAGAAATATTATTTTGACCCCAAGGACATGGATATCAATTTCGGCGACCTGGTGGTGGTCGAGACCGTCCGTGGCATCGAGATCGGTGAAGTGATGGAAGAGCGCAAAGCCATTACGGATGAAGCACTTCTTTCCACACTCAAACCCATCATGCGCAAAGCCACGCGCAAAGACCTGGATACCGCCGAGAAGAACAACCGGGCGATACCGGACATATTGAAATCCTGTCGGTACCATATCAAGAATCACGATCTTGATATGAAACTGCTCGATGCCGAATACACCTTGGACCGTTCCAAGCTGATTGTCTATTTCAGCGCGGAAGGGCGTATCGATTTCAGGGATCTTGTGAAAGACCTTGCGAACGAGTTCCGTGTGCGTATCGAACTCAGACAAGTCGGCGCAAGGGACGGCGCGAAATTTCTCGGGGGAATCGGACCGTGCGGCTATTTGCTATGCTGCAACACGTTCCTCGGAGAATTCGAGACTGTGTCCATAAAGATGGCGAAGAACCAGAACCTTTCGCTGAATCCGAGCAACATCTCCGGACTTTGTGGCAAACTGCTGTGCTGCATCCGTTATGAGGATGACACTTATTCCGAGATGCGCGAAGGGCTTCCCAAAACGATGTCCTGGGTCAAGACCGTGGACGGTCGCGGAAAAGTTCTCAGCGTGAACATCTTGGAGCGAACCGTGAAAGTCGACCTCAAGGAAACAACAAAAAAATACAATGTCGAAGACTTGCTTGAGATCGACCAGTATGATAGTCTCGATTTTGCCAACAACACCGGCAATCATAAACACGCATCGAACCGTAATGGCTGAACCATTGCGTTATCGATAACACTAAATCTGCTAAGAGCCCGGCCGCTAGAACGCTGCCGTTCTTTTGCTACTTTTCAATCGTATTTTAGGGGGCGGAACAAGGATGAAACGACACTCGACATTTCAAAACGACAAGGCGACGCTTTACATCGTTTCCACTCCGATCGGCAACATGCAGGATATCTCGCTAAGAGCCATCGACGTACTGAAAAACGTGGATCTGATTCTTGCGGAAGACACCCGTACCAGCGGTGTGTTGCTCAAGCATCATGACATAGATACTCCATTGAAAAGCTATCACGCCCATAACGAACAATCGATGGTCCCCAAAGTGATCGACATGCTTGAATCATCGCGCGATGTCGCCTTGATCAGCGATGCCGGTACCCCGCTTCTTTCCGATCCGGGTCACGACCTTGTGCGGGCCGTCAGGGAAAAAGCGTTCAATATCGCTCCGATTCCCGGCGCAAGCGCCCTTTTAAGTGCGTTGGTCATGAGCGACCTCCCCGCCCATCCTTTCACTTTCTACGGCTTTTTACCGCAAAAAGCCGCGGCACGTGATAAAATACTTAAGACAATCAGGACCCACCCTCACACGATGGTGTTCTATGAAAGCCCAAACAGAATCCAAAAGACCCTTGCTGCGATGCATGCCGTATTCGGCAAGCGTCGGGTGACGATTGCGAGGGAGCTTACAAAGCTGTATGAGGAAACCATCTCGCTGACGCTTGATGAATACGATCAACTTGATGCGCTAAAAGGGGAGATTGTGTTGATTGTCGAAGGCAGTCCTGAAATCATGCTTGATGAAGGGGATATGCTTGAGCATGTCGAGCTTCTTATCGAAGACGGCATGCGGGAAATGGATGCGATCAAGCAGGTTGCCAAAGCGAGAAACTTGAAAAAGAATACGGTCTATATGGCCTTCCAAAAGAAAAAAGCCCTCAAGAACGACAAGGAGTGATACCATGAGCAACAAGACATATTACATTACCACCCCGATCTATTATCCAAGCGGAAAGCTGCACATCGGGAATACCTACACTACAGTATTTTGTGATGCTCTTCGCCGCTACAAGGATCTGCGGGGATATGACACATACTATCTGACCGGCATGGACGAGCACGGCAAAAAGATTGAAACAGTCGCCGAAGAGCGTGAGATGAGCCCTCACGACCACGTTGATGAAATGGCCGCTGAAACCAAAGCGCTCTGGGATCGTCTCAAGATTTCCTATGACGATTTCATCCGCACGACAGAAAAACGTCACAAGACGGTAGTCCAGAAAATATTCGAGAAACTTCTCGACCAGGGCGATATCTATCTTGGAACCTACAAAGGGTATTACTGTATGCCATGCGAGTCTTTCTTCACTGAAAGCCAACTCGGCGAGAACAACACATGCCCCGACTGTGGGCGTGAGACGTCACAGCTCGAAGAAGAAAGCTATTTCCTTAAGCTAAGCAAATACGCTGACAGACTCCTTGATTTCATCGAGGAAAACCCGGGTTTCATCACCCCCGAATCACGGAAAAACGAAGTCGTATCCTTCCTTAAACAAGGCCTTAATGACCTGAGTGTCTCACGGACCACATTCGACTGGGGGATCAAAGTCGTCTCCAACCCGAAGCATGTCGTCTATGTGTGGATTGATGCCCTCAGCAACTACCTGAGCGCACTGGGCTACGGCACGAATGACGATGCGCTATATCAGAAATACTGGCATGGGGATGAAGTTGTTCATGTGGTGGGCAAAGATATTTTACGTTTTCACGCCATCTACTGGCCGATTATGCTGATGGCACTCGATATCCCTGTCAACTTCAAACTTCACGCCCATGGATTCTACATGATGAAAGAAGGCAAAATGAGCAAGTCCAAAGGCGGTGTCATCTATCCCGACACCATCATCAATCATTATGGTCTTGACGAACTCAGATACTTCTTGCTTCGCGAACTGCCTTACGGTGCGGACGGTGTATTCACCCCTGAATCATTCATCGAAAGAATCAACTTCGATCTGGCCAATGATTTCGGCAATCTCCTCAACCGCACGATTTCCATGGTCAATAAATACTTCGAGGGAACGATTGAATTCGACCCGAATGTCACGAACGACTTTGACGATTCGCTGGAGTCCTTGATTGCTGAAACCAAAGACAACTACCGCGAAAGCATGGAAACACTGAAAGTTTCAGAAGCGATCAGAGCCGTATGGAAGTTGATCAGTCGCACCAATAAATACATCGACGAGACAACACCATGGATTTTGGCCAAGGATGAAAACAAGAAAGCGGACCTTCAAAACGTCATGTATCACCTTGTGGAATCGCTTCGCCACATCGGCATTATGCTAACGCCGATTCTTCTTGATGCAAGCCATTCGCTCTTTAATCAGCTCGGCATTCCCGAAAGTCTCCAGACGTGGGATTCGCTTCAGTTTGGGCTCCTCAAAGAAACCGAAGTGGTCAAGAAGCCTTCTCCGCTCTTCCCGAGACTGGACTCCGACAAAGAAGTCGACAAGTTGCAAAGCATTCTTCGTGGCGAAGACAAAGAGACCCAAAAACCGGTTGATGAAGACAACCTGGCGACCATCGACGATTTTAACAAACTCGACATGCGGATTGCCAAAGTCGTTTCGGCCAAGTACCATCCGAATGCCGACAAGCTGCTCGTCCTTCAGGTCGATGCCGGAGAGGCGAAACCTCGCCAGATTGTGGCGGGTATCGCGAAACATTACAGCCCTGAATCAATCGAAGGCAAGAACGTGGTTGTGGTGGTCAATCTGGAGCCGGTCAAACTGCGCGGTGAAGAAAGCAACGGAATGCTGCTTGCAGGCTCGAACAAGAAGTCGCTGAAACTGCTTACTGTCGAGGGGCTCAACCCCGGAGACAGCGTCTCATAAAAACATAAAAATATGACATTAATTGTTTGACATTTAATGGATAATAGGCTATTATATACGTCGGTACATTTTTTAGGACTTCCACAATAGCCCGACTATGAAGAAGTTAAATAGGAGGCTACCCACTATGAACAAAACATACATGGCGAATAATCAAAATGTAGACCGTAAGTGGTTTGTCATTGACGCGAAAGGCCAGACCCTCGGACGCTTATCCTCCGAAGTCGCTGCGATTTTACGCGGAAAGCGCAAACCAACCTTTACTCCACACGTCGACTGTGGAGACTATGTCATCATTATCAATGCGAAGGACATCCGACTCACTGGTAAGAAATGGCAACAGAAGAAATATTACACGCACTCGCAATATCCGGGATCACTCAAAGAGATGACCGCGTTTGAGATGAACACAAAACATCCGACACGCATGGTCGAACTGGCAATCAAAGGGATGCTGCCACACAACAAATTGGGACGTCAAATGTTCAAGAAACTCTATGTGTATGAGGCCGATGCCCATCCACACGCAGCTCAAAAACCTGAAGTTTATGAGCTAGTAGGCTAGGAGGAAATAATTTATGGCTAATGAAGTAATCTATCGCGGCACCGGCCGCAGAAAAAATTCCCGTGCTCGTGTCATCCTGAGACCGGGCAGCGGAAACATCACCGTAAATAATCGTTCATTTGAAGACTACATCCCATCCGCGGCAACGCGTCTTGACGTATTCCAACCACTCGAACTCACTGACAACCAGAAATCATTCGACATCCAGATCACAGTGAACGGAGGCGGAATCACCGGTCAAGCAGGCGCCATCCGCCTTGGTATCGCACGCGCACTTCTCGAAGTGAACAGCGACTACCGCAAACCTTTGAAACAAGCCGGACTTTTGACAAGAGACCCACGTGCTGTAGAACGCAAGAAATACGGACTCAGAAAAGCACGTCGTGCTCCACAATTCTCGAAACGTTAATATTTCAAACAAAAAAGCGCGGTGCACCCGTGCTTTTTTTATGGCACGCATTGAGCTAACGTCAAAAACATACTATAATGATTGAGTAAGCTATATTTTAGGAGGCAAACCATGAACAAGATTCGAGTGCGCTACGCGCCAAGTCCGACCGGCCATCTTCATATCGGCAACGCACGGACCGCCCTTTTCAACTATCTTTTTGCACGCGCAAATGACGGAAAATTCATCGTTAGAATAGAGGATACCGATACCAAACGCAATGTCGAGACCGGCATAAAAAGCCAGATGGCATACCTTGAATGGCTCGGCCTTGACTGGGACGAGTCCATCAACAAAGACGGAGGATACGGCCCTTACCGTCAGCTGGAACGTCTTGACACATATAGAGAGTACGCCTATAAACTGATTGATATGGGCCTTGCGTACAAGTGTTATTGTACCGAAGAAGAACTTGCGGCCGAACGCGAGGAAATGCGTCAGAAAGGCTATGACAAATTGCATTACTCCCGCAAGTGTCTGGGCAAGCCCGACCAGGACAAACCCTATGCCATCCGTTTCAAGGTACCTGATAATGAAAGTTATACTTTTAAAGATATCGTCAAAGGCGAAGTCACGTTCCAAAGCGAAGATGTCGGGGATTGGGTCATTCTGAAAAAGAACAAGATCCCGACGTATAATTTCGCATGCGCAATCGATGACCATCTCATGGAAATATCCCATGTGCTCCGCGGGGAAGACCACATCACCAACACCCCGAGACAGCTGATGGTGATGGATGCATTCGGTTGGCCATACCCCACTTATGGACACATGACTCTAATTGTGAACGAGAACAATAAAAAACTATCCAAACGCGATGAATCCATCATCCAGTTCATTGAACAGTACCATGAGAAAGGCTTCCTCCCTGAAGCGCTCTTCAACTTCATCGCTCTGCTTGGTTTCTCCCCGGACTCCAAGGAAGAAATCCTTTCCAAGGAAGAACTGATCGAACTGTTCGATCAAAATCGCCTGTCCACGTCCCCGGCCACGTTCGACAAGGAGAAACTCCACTACATCAACAACCGTTACATCAAAGCGTTGTCGCTTGAAGAGACCCTTGAACTATGCATGCCTTATCTTAAAGAGGCGGGCATTGGTGAGAATGAAGATGCCGAATGGTTCGAAAGTCTGATCAAGGTGTTCAAAGACCGCTTGGTCTACGGCGAACAGATCGTCTCATTGTATAACGACTTTTTCGCCCGTCCGTTCACCTTGGAAGGCGAGGCGCTTGATTTCATGCAGCAAGAGGGTGTGCGCTCTCTCGTTGAGACGTTCAAAGATGAAGTGGCTTCTTTGGAACCCTTCACGCCGGACACGCTCAAAACCACTATCAAGCACGCGGGCAAGGAAACCGGTATGAAAGGCAAGATGCTTTTCATGCCAATCCGCATCGCTGTAAGCGGCTCTATGCACGGACCCGACCTGCCACAAATGATGAATCTCATGGGGCGCGAAATGGTACTTGAAAACCTGGAAAAAACGCTGGAAAAAATATAAAACAGCGTGTCAATGCGGATAAACTTGTTTTAGGATTTGCATTTTCGTTTTTGACATTGTATAATATCACTATCAAAGAAAAAAGGAGATTTTTATTCACATGACAGGAACAGTTAAATGGTTTAATTCTGAAAAGGGCTACGGCTTCATTACTACAGATGAGGGAAATGACATTTTTGTACACTACAGTGCAATCAATGAAGAGGGATTCAAAACGCTAAACGAAGGCGACAAAGTTGAATTTGAAGTTGTCGAGGGCGATCGCGGTCCTCAAGCTTCCAACGTAGAAAAACTTTAATGAATTAAAACTGCGCAAGCGAGAGGTTTAAACCTCTCGCTTTTTTTGTTCATTCGGGAATTGAAATGCCTTGTTGAAGATGATATCATTTTTTAAATGAACCCCGATTATGGTACAATATACATGAATTTATATAAGAAAAGGTGAAGGCCATGAGAATTTTCAATACGTTAACCAACAAGCTCGAAGAGTTTGTCCCAATCCACGAAGACACGGTTAACATGTATGTCTGTGGGCCGACAGTATACAACTACATTCATATAGGCAACGCGCGACCGGTCATATTTTTTGATGTGGTTCGCCGCTATTTCGAACACAAAGGCTATACCGTCAATTTTGTAAGCAACTTTACGGATGTCGACGACAAGGTGATCACCAAGGCTCTTGAAGATGAAATGAGCGAACTCGAAGTCGCGAACAAGTTCATCGAGGCTTTTTATCGTGACGCTCAGCGAGTCGGAAGTTCTACCAAATATCTTGCACCGCGTGTAACGGAATACATGTCATCAATCATCTCTTATATTGAGCGACTGGTTGAAAAAGACTATGCATACCAAGTTGACGGAGATGTCTATTTCCGTGTCGGCAAAATTGATGATTATGGCATTCTTTCAGGTCGTAAAGTCGAGGACCTCAAAGAGGGTGCCCGCATCGATGTGAACAGTCGAAAAGAAAACCCGCTTGATTTCACATTATGGAAAAGTACCGACGTCGGAATCACGTGGCCATCCCCCTTCGGCGAAGGCCGTCCTGGGTGGCATACGGAATGTGTCGCCATGATCAACGACATTTTCGGCGGGAAAATCGATATCCACGGCGGCGGTTCGGAAATCAAGTTCCCCCACCATGAAAACGAGATCGCCCAGGCAAAAGCGTTGGATGGAACCAACATCGCCAACTACTGGATGCATAACGGCCAGCTTAACATCGACGACAAAAAAATGAGCAAGAGCGAAGGCCGCATCGTGCTCGTTAAAGATCTTGATCACGACTATATGGGATTCAGGCTGTTTTCACTTTCCACCCATTACAGAAGTCCGATCAACTATACCGACGACATTCTCGACAGCTACGTCAAGGACTGGGATCGGACCCGACGTGTCTACAAACAGAGTTATTACAGTCTTGACCTTAAGGATGCGCTTGAAGTCAAGAGTGAACAAACGCCCGAACTTAAAGGCATTGAATTGAAATTCATGGATGCCATGGACAATGACTTCAACACCGCCAATGCGATCACCGAACTTCAGAACCTGGTGAAATACACGAACCAGATTTTGCGCAAGTCTGACACCGAACATGCTCTCAAAGCCGCCATCGAGCTTTTTGACACCTTCTTCCGCATTCTCGGTCTTGACCCCGGTGTGACAAAACTGAGCGCAACAGACAAAGCGATCTATATGGAATGGGCCGATGCACGCAGAAACAAGGAGTTCGACAAGGCCGACAGGCTCAGAGAGAAACTGCAAGAACGTGGCATCCTCTGATGCTGCAATACAACGGTCAGACGCTTGCATATGTTGGCGATGCGGTGTATGAACTCCACGTCCGCACCAAACTTCTTGAAAACGGAAAATTTCATCCGAACGCCCTGCACAAGGCGGCGATTGAACATACGAACGCATCCGGACAGTACCGTGCGTACAAACGGATTGAAAGCTCGCTGACGCCCCAGGAGATCAGCATCATCAACCGCGGCCGCAATGCAAGCAGTTCACGAAAACCGGGCAAAGCGGATCTCAAGACCTACAAAATGGCCACGGGTCTTGAAGCGTTGCTTGGCTATTTGTATCTGGACAACCAGGAGAAAAGACTGCGAGAACTTCTTGACTTGATTTTTTGACTGCGAGGTTCTCGCTGTTTTTCATGGGTGTTTTTTTGCCCGAATTTATCAAGAACGGATGCAGGGAACCTATGCTAAAATGAGAAAGAAGGGTAACATATGCTGATCTATGGAACAAATCCCGTCAAAGAGGCATTGAATGCCGGAAGGAAGATTTTCGAGATCTTCCATGTTGACAAATCCCACCCCGACATTGTCGAACAGGCTCGTAAAATGGGCATCAAGACGACAATGGAGGACAAAGGTGCGCTGAACAAGAAATTCGGTCCCACCCATCAAGGCATCGCCGCAAACGTCGAGGATTATGAACCGCTTTCGCTCAAAAAAGCGCTTGACAAAACTGGCAAAAAGCTTTATGTCATGCTTGATGGTGTGGAAGACCCGCACAACCTTGGTGCTGTCATCCGAAACGTTGACGCGCTGGGCGGAAGCGGCGTCATCATACCGAAACACCGCACCGCGACCATTACGCCGACGGTTGTCAAGGTATCGTCCGGAGCCATTGAGTATGTCGATATCATTCAGGTCACCAACCTCAATCAGGCGATCCGCACAATCAAAGATCACAACATCTGGATTGTCGGCCTTGATGTCGATACGGACGATACGCTCGATGACATCTTTGTCGACACCGACATCACGCTTGTTTTCGGAAACGAGGGCAAGGGGATGAGCCGACTCGTCAAGAAAAATTGCGACTTCATCGTCAAGATTCCCATGTACGGTTCGGTGAACTCCATGAATATCAGCGCTTCAGCAGCGGTCGCCCTTCACGATATCAAACGACGCCAGAGGAGCTGAACCGATGATAAGAGACCATAACGACTACGAAATCATCCATCGCGTAAAGGAGGGCGACCAGGACGCCTTTGAACTATTGGTCTCCAATTACAGCCGGTTTATCGGAAAACAGATTCATCGTTTCAACCTGGAATATGATTACGATGACCTTTACCAAGAATCACTGATTTTGCTTTACAAGCTTGCGCTTCGTTTCCAAGAAAGCTACAATAAATCGTTCACGCGCTTATTCGAGTTGAGTCTCAAACGCATGCTGATCAGCGCCATCGAGATCAAGAAACGCCGTAAAAATAAAACCGTCCATTATAAGCGGTGCATCGCACAACGCAACCACCGCGTCGGAGAAAACTCCGTTTATTTCACGCTTCATCTCGATGAAGTAAGGAAAGTCTTGACACCGACGGAATTCACTGTATATACTTTAAGGGAAATAAAGAACCTGAGCATTCAATCCATTTGCGAAGAAACAAATCTATCCGTAAAAAAAACCTATAACGCATTGCACCGTTCCAAAGTGAAGATACGCCAGCATTTTGCGACGGAATAAGTTGACAAAACCCCCACTTTTTGGTAGATTATATATTTGCAAGCAAGGGTGTGATAACATGAGACAAAAAGTTCGCCTGATTTGTGAGAATTGCTTATCGAGGAACTACGTGACCTATAAACATAAAGACGATAAGGAACGAATGACGATCAAGAAATACTGTAAACGTTGTAAAACCCACACAGTACATAAAGAAAGTAAATAGGAGCGTTAATTATGGCTAAGAAAAAAACAGAAAAACCCGATGACAAGATTGGAAAAGTCATCAATCTATTAAAAAAGGAATACCCGTTTGAAGGACTTCTCCTCGGTATACTCGGAGCACTTGTTCTTGTGCTTGGAATTTATATCTTTGAAGGGGAACTTTTGCAGATACGCCTGACTGACTGGTTCATTTTCGCCACGGACACAAGAATCAACATTTTTGCCAGCATTGTGATGGTCATCGGAGCCGTTGCGCTCGTCATAGCTCTCGCACCATTTTTCGTGCCCGGGCTCAAGGAAATGCGCCGTGTTTCATGGCCGGACAGGAAAACCTTGAAAAACCATACGGCGAGAGTTTTCGGTTTCATGATTATACTGGCCCTCTTCTTCGTGCTTTATGATCTTGTATTCGCGCCGATCTTCGATTACCTTTACGGACTGGGTGCCTGATTCATATGAGCTTGAACATGGATGAGAAGAAATGGTATATCGTCCAGACGTATTCTGGACAGGAAAACTCGGTAAAAATCAACCTTGAACGTCGGATTGAGACCATGCAGATGGAGGACAAGATTTTCCAGGTGGTCATTCCCGAAGAAACTGTCCTTGAAAAGAAGGCGGACGGAACCACCAAGGAAAAGGTGAACAAGATCTATCCGGGTTATGTCTTTGTGGAGATGATCGTTACCGATGACTCGTGGTTCGTCGTCAGAAACACCCCGGGCGTCACCGGCTTCCTTGGAAGCAGTGGCGGTGGGACAAAGCCGGTCCCGCTTCCTCATGATGAGATCAACCCGATTCTGAAACGCGCCGGTGTCATCCAGACACCGAAACTGGATATCGAAAAAGGTCAGAAAGTCCGAGTCACCGCAGGACCTTTCATGAACCAGGTCGGCACGGTGGAATCCGTCGACCATGAAAAAGAGATTGTTACCGTGCTTGTTGAGATGTTCGGTCGTGAGACTCCGAAACAGCTCACATTCGATGAAATCGACACAACGGTTTAAAATCCTTGTCTTTTATTGACAGGGATTTTAAACTATTGTATAATGATTTAGCATGTCGTGCGGCATGCTTATTTTTAGGGTGGAAGGACTGTAAAAAACATACAGTCCGTTGACCACATCACGAATATAGGAGGTGTCTATCGTGGCTAAAAAAGAAGTGAAATCTGTCGTCAAGTTGCAAATTCCCGCAGGGAAAGCGAACCCCGCTCCACCAGTAGGGCCGGCGCTTGGTCAAGCAGGTGTGAACATTCAGGATTTCTGCTCGAAATTCAATGATCAGACCAAAGACCAAATGGGGAACATCGTGCCAGTTGAAATCACTGTGTATGATGACCGTTCGTTCACATTTGTAACCAAAACACCGCCAGCAGCCGACTTGCTGATGAAAGCTGCCGGAGTCAAAAAGGGAGCCAGCAACCCTCTCACCGAGAAGGTTGGAAGTGTTACCCGCGACCAGGTGCGCGAGATCGCGGAAACCAAAATGCCCGATCTTAACGCAAACGATATTGATGCGGCGATGAGAATCATTGAAGGTTCTGCCCGCAACATGGGAATCACAATCAAGGATTGAAGCAACTAGTTGTTATATACAACAGCTAATTGTGGGAGGAGATTCCGTTAGACCACATTTAGGAGGTAAATCATGGCAAAAAGTGGAAAAAAATATAGCGCTGCGCTCGAAAAAATCGACCGTACGAAAAGCTATAAAATCCAAGATGCAATCGAACTTCTCAAAGAAGTTTCATTCGAAGGTTTCGATGCTTCCGTCGAAATGGCGATCCGTCTGAACGTCAACCCGCGCAAAGCAGAACAAAACCTGCGTGGAGCAATTGTGCTGCCACACGGTACCGGGAAGACGAAACGCGTTGTCGTATTCGCAAAGGGCGATAAAGCCAAAGAAGCTGAAGAAGCCGGAGCCGATTTTGTCGGTGAAGATGAACTGATTGACAAAGTGATGGGCGGATGGACAGACTTCGATACTGTCGTCGCCACGCCGGACATGATGGCAAAAGTCGGTAAACTCGGCCGTACGCTTGGTCCGAAAGGACTTATGCCGAATCCGAAGACCGGAACAGTCACCATGGATGTCAAAAAAGCCGTTGAGGAAATCAAGGCAGGAAAAATCGAATATCGTGTCGATAAAGTCGGTAACCTGCACATCACGGTCGGTAAACGTTCATTCGACGATGTGAAACTCTTTGAAAACGTCAAGACATTCTATGATACTGTCCAAAGCCTGCGTCCGCAGACTGTCAAGGGCGGCTACATCAAGAGTGTCACGCTTGCAACAACAATGAGCCCTGGTGTCAAAATCGACCCTAGCTCAATCGCTTAAAGAAATTCAATAAAACCGAATAATCTCAATTTGTCGAAGACCCAGGGTGCGAATGCTTAATATCCCTGGCAGATGAAAGAAGCTAGAAATTTAGTCCTCTTTTGTCGTCGACAAAGGAGGATTTTCATTTGACTTAACACTGGGAGGTGTAAACGTTGGCTAAAAAAGCTATCGAACTCAAAAAGGAACAGGTTGCCGAGCTTTCGAAAAGAATGCAGGAAGCAAATTCAATCGTTCTTCTGGACTATCTTGGGCTGAGTGTTGATGAAGTCACCGAGCTTCGCGACAAACTTCGTGAAAACGGCTGTGAAATGGCAGTTATCAAGAATAACATCATCAAACGCGCCGCTGAAGATGCCGGGTACAAAGACATGATTGATCACGCAATCGGTCCGAACGCTGTCGCGTTCTCGCACGAGGACAGTGTCAGCGCCGCGAAAGTCATCTACGAATTCGCCAAAGAACACAAGCAACTCGAGCTGAAAGTTGGCGTTGTCGATGGAGAGTACATGGACAATGACAGGATTCAAACGATCGCTACCATTCCATCTCGTGAAGAACTGCTTACAATGTTTGCAGGTGGATTATTGCAACCAATCAAAGAAGTTGCAATCGCACTACAGCTACATGCTGAAAATCTAGAAACCGATAACGGATAATAAGGAGGAAATTATCATGGCAAAACTTACCAATGCTGAAATTATTGAATCACTTAAGGAGAAAACTCTTCTTGAACTTAAAGAACTTGTAGATCTTATGAAAGACGAATTCGGTGTCGACCCAAGCGCGGTTGCAGTCGCAGGACCTGGCGCCGCTGCCGAAGACGAAGCTCCAAGCGAAGTAACTGTTACGCTTACTGACGCTGGCGCGAAAAAAATCGGTGTCATCAAAGTCATCCGCGAAATCACCGGTCTGGGTCTTAAAGAAGCCAAAGCGCTTGTTGATGGCGCACCATCTCCCGTCAAAGAAGACATCAGCCCTGAAGACGCTGAAGAAATCAAAGAAAAACTCGAAGAAGCCGGCGCTTCTGTCGAAGTCAAGTAATTGCATAACGGATAAAAAAACCTGGGTGTTTCACTCAGGTTTTTCCCTTTTTTATCAATACCACGCAGGAAAGGTGACGTTATGGCGCACTACTACAGTGAAAAACCGGAATCAGAAAGCTTGGAGCGCACATTGCATTACGAGTTTAACGGGCGTACGTTCACGTTTGTGAGCGACACCTCCGTATTTTCCAAAGATCACGTCGATTATGCGACCGATTTGCTGCTTAAGACCATCAAGACCTCCGCTGAAATGAAACGGGGCCTTGATTTGGGTTGCGGCTATGGCGTCATCGGCATTGTGCTTGCCCAAGAGAAAGCGTTGGACATGACTTTCAGCGATGTCAATGAACGGGCCTTGGCGTTATGTGAACGCAATCTCAAGGCCAACCAGGTGGAAGGCACCGTCATCAAATCGGATGGCTTCACTTCAATCCTTGGAACGTTTGATATCATTGTCACCAATCCGCCGATTCGTATCGGCAAGACGTCGCTTTATGGCATGTTCCATCAGGCATACCAACATTTGAACGACAACGGAGAGCTTTGGTTCGTCATGCACAAGAAGCATGGCGTACAATCCGCATTAACGTATTTTGAGTCTTTTTCCGGACCGGAAGTTGTCAAGAGGAAAAAAGGGTTTCACATAATTCGCATCAGAAAAGATTGACGACTTGACAAAATTGTGATAGAATATCAAAATGCGATACAATGCGCTTTTTTGTGTTGCACTAAGTTTTTTCAATAATTAAACGGGGTGGATATAGTGAATTACTCGATAGTAAAGTACGGACGGAAACGTGAGAGAAGAAACTACTCCCGCGTCAAATCCAATGTCGAACTGCCAAACCTTATCGAGGTCCAGACCAAGTCGTTTGACTGGTTTGTGAAGGAAGGTTTGGAGGAGCTTTTAAAAGACATCTCACCAATTGAGAATCATACCGGTGACTTGGAGCTCTATTTTGAAGGGATCGAATTCGGTGAGCCCAAATACGCCATCAAGGAAGCGAAAGAAAAAGAACTGACCTATGCCAAACCCCTTCGCGTCAACGTGAAACTCGTTAATAACACGACCGGAGAAATCGTCGAGCAAAAACTGTTCATGGGCGATTTCCCTTTCATGACTCCACGAGCGTCATTCATCATCAACGGTTCGGAACGCGTGATCGTCTCACAGATCGTCCGGAGCGCTGGTGTGTTTTTCAGTGAAGAAATCGACCGCAAGACCCTGCAGTCGAAATATCTGGGACAAATCATCCCGAACAGAGGGGCATGGCTTGAATACGAGACCGGTTCGAAAGATACCCTGTTCGTGAAGTTGGACCGCTCTAAGAAAATTCCTATGACCACCTTGCTAAGAGCGCTTGGTCTGCAAAGCAACGACCAGATCAATGCGGTCTTCGGTGAAAATCCATACATGGAAGGCACGCTGGAAAAAGACACCATCGAAAATTCCTCGGATGCCATCCTTGAAGTCTATTCCAAACTCCGCCAAGGAGAAACCGCAACCGTCGAAGGCGCAATCAGTTTTCTTGTAAGCCGTCTTTTCGACTCAAAACGCTATGAACTGGCCAAAGTCGGACGATTCAAAGTGAACCAGAAACTGGACGCCCTAGCGCACGTACGCGGAACAACGCTGGCCCAGAATGTCATCGACAAAGAGACCGGTGAGGTCATTGCCGAACAGGGCACACTCATCGACAAGGAAGTCCTGGCGGATCTCGATAAGAACCGCCACAACTTTTCCCAGACCCTTCCGGGTGTGCTCGCGCGCGATCTCGAATTCGAGTTCAGTGTCCAAAAGGATATTCTGGACGCCAATCCGTACTTCGATTTCCTCAGCGATGATGAAAAGTTGACACACATCCGCTACCAACGTTTCTGGAGCCCTCAGGATTATGCGGAAGAATATTTGAAAAACCAGGGTCATACCGTCAAGACCTTTATTGAAGCGGAAGGCAATGAAGCCTACGACACCATGATCGCTTCGCTTGAAGAGACCCTGAACAAAGAAGAACTGCATTTCGAGCTCGCCAAAGTCGAAATTCTTGATGTTCTTCACAGAGACAAAGACGACCGTGAAGTTAAAATCCGTGTCATCGGGAACGACTCCACGGAAACGGCCGAACATCTCGTGCCTTCCGATATTGTCGCTTCAATGGGGTATTATCTGAACCTGATGAACAACTACGGAAGCCTTGACGACATCGACCATCTTGGAAACCGTCGTCTGCGCCTTATCGGCGAACTGCTTAAAAACCAGTTCCGCATCGGTCTTTCTAAACTCGAGAAAAACGTCAAAGACCGCATGTCGACCCGTGACACGTCCGATATGAAACCTCAAGGGCTTATCAATATACGCCCGCTGACCTCGTCACTCAAGGAGTTCTTCGGTTCATCACAGCTTTCACAATTCATGAGCCAGACGAACCCGCTTGACGAACTGACGCATAAACGCCGTCTTTCCGCACTCGGACCAGGCGGACTCACAAGAGACCGCGCCGGCTTTGAAGTCAGGGACGTGCATTACTCCCACTACGGCAGAATCTGTCCGATCGAGACCCCAGAGGGTCAGAACATCGGTTTGATCAACTCGCTTTCATCCTATGTGCGAGTCAATCAGTACGGTTTCATTGAAACACCGTACCTCAAAGTTGAAAAAGTCGAACAGGACGACGGCAGCGTCGAAATGTTCGTAACGGACGAATACATGTTCCTTACCGCCGACCAGGAAGAGCCCTTCACCATCGGGCAGGCCAACATCAACCTTGATGATGACAAACGTATTGTTGATGAGAACGTTGTCGCACGTCATTCGGGCGAAACCAAGATGCAACCCCGTGAAGATATTGACCTGATCGACGTTTCACCAAAACAGATTGTTTCGATTTCCACGGCTAGCATCCCGTTTTTGGAGCATGATGATGCGAACCGCGCCCTGATGGGAGCGAACATGCAACGCCAAGCCATCCCCCTCTTAAGACCGGAAGCGCCATTCGTAGGGACAGGCATCGAATACAAGGCATCGAAAGACAGTGGCGCCTGTAAAGTCGCCTTGCGTGGCGGCACCGTGGAATACGTCGATTCAAGACGCATCCTGATTCGTACCGAGAACGACGAAGTCGACACGTACGAACTCGAAAAATTCGAACGCAGCAACCAGGGAACCTGTTTCAACCAGACCCCGATCATCAAGATGGGGGAGACGGTCGAAGCCGGCGAGGTCATCACGGACGGTCCGGCGATGGACCAGGGTGAACTCGCAATCGGACGCAACCTTACCGTCGCGTTCATGACCTGGAACGGATACAACTATGAAGACGCCGTCATCCTTAGCGAAAAACTGGTCAAGGACGACGCCTATACCTCGATCCATATCGAAAAATATGACGCCGAAGCTCGTGACACGAAGCTCGGAAAAGAAGAAATCACACGCGAGATTCCCAACGTCGGTGAAGAAGGACGCCGCTTCTTGGATGAACGGGGCATCATCATTCCCGGTGCCGAAGTCGAAGAAGGCGACATCCTTGTCGGAAAAGTCACCCCCAAGGGACAAACCGATCCTAC
>PWHE01000089.1 GCA_003554735.1 Mollicutes bacterium
GGTTCGCAAGTGGTCTGGGAGGCCATGCTCATCAGCAACCTTCTGATCGCACTGCTCGGCTATATGCTATATCTGAGAATCGATTTCCAGCCGAAGGTCGACATCCCGTATACCAAAGAAAAAGAAGACCCCGCCCTGGAGGCGGAGCCTTCGTTCGAAGCATCGTGAAAACGATGCTTTTTTATTTGAACAATCCTTTTTCAAGAATGGTCATCACCGTGTCGATGATCATCTCCATGTCGTCGTTCTTCTGGCCAAGGTCAAAAACGACTTTGAGGCCGACGAAGTTAGTGATTCCCATCAGGACATACGCGACCGTTTCACTGTCAAGGTTGCGGACCTCGTTGTTCTCCTTGGCCTTTTCAAGGCCTTTGACATAGCGCAGCGCGAAGGATTCATAATAGTCCTTGAACAGCGCCCTGTCGATATAGAGGCTTTCCCATATGATGTTGTACATCTCCGGGTAATCCCTGGCGTATTCGATGAACGCCCGGATCCCTTCGCGTTCTTTTTCATACCGCGAGGTTTTTTTCGACACCTTTTCCGCAATGTGTTTCCGAATGTTGTGGGAAAGCACGGAAAGAATATGTTTATAGAGCGCAAGTTTTGATGGAAAGTACAGGTAGAACGTCCCTGCAGCCACACCGGCTTGGGAGGTTATGTTGTTGACGGTGGTGCCGTGGTACCCGTTTTCATAGAACATTTTGATGGCGGCTTTTTCAATCTGTAAAAACGTGTTTTTGGCGTTTCTGGTTGTTGGTTGTTTGATTTCAAGGTGATCGATCATGATTATACCTCCGTTTATTTAGCGACAAAATATTGCCGGTTTTATCAATTGACAGTGTAAGCGTTTTATGCTATATTATGAATATCAATTCAGTTTATGAATAATTGTTCAGTTTATGAGTTGCTGTTCATGTAACAAGATTAGTATAAATCAAAAAATCACAAATGGCAATAGGCCATATTACTCATAAAGGAGGCGCAACAATGAAAAAAGTGTACATCGTATCAGCAAAGCGCACCGCGATCGGTCGGTTCATGGGATCCCTTTCCGATCTTCATCCGGCAGAGTACGGCTCTGAAGTCGTCAAGCGGATGCTTGAATCGTCAAATGTTCCTAAGGAGGCCATTGACGAGGTGATTGTCGGCAATATCCTTCCTGCCGGACTCGGGCAGGGAGTCGCCAGACAAATCTCATTGAATGCCGGGATTCCTACCACGGTTCCCGCGCATGCGGTCAATATGGTATGCGGCTCGGGCATGAAAACGCTCATGAATGCGTATACGTCGATTGTCGGCGGCATGGGGGACCTTTACCTGGCCGGCGGCGTCGAGGCCATGTCCAAGGCGCCCTACATCCTTCCGGACCGAATGAGAAAAGGGCATAAGATGGGTGGTTTCACCGTTAAAGACCATATGATCGATGACGCACTCATGGATGCGTTCAAGCCGATGCATATGGGCATCACCGCAGAAAACATCGCCGAAAAATATGACCTTTCCCGTGAATCCCAGGACGCTTTCGCCGCTGAAAGCCAAAGACGTGCGGCGCATGCTCAGGACAACGGCCGGTTCGATGATGAAATTGTCCCGATAACGGTCAAAGAAAGAAAAGGGGAGTTCGTCTTTGACAAAGACGAGCATCTCAACCGGAAATCGAATGAAGAGACGCTAGCGAAACTACGTGCTGCATTCAAAAAGGACGGGACCGTCACTGCGGGCAACAGCAGTGGCATCAACGACGGCGCGTCATTCATGATGGTCGCCAGCGAAGATGCAGTCCGCAAATACAATCTTGAACCACTCGCCGAAGTCATCGGTGTGGGTCAAGGCGGCGTCGAGCCGGACTATATGGGCCTTGGGCCGGTTCCTGCAATCGACCATGCGCTCAAGCGCACCTCGCTTTCGTTTGACGACATCAAACTATTGGAACTCAACGAAGCGTTTGCGGCTCAATCATTGGGCGTGCTTAAAGATCTTGAAAAAGCATACGGGCTCGACATCGACACGCTCATGGAACGAACCAATGTCAACGGAGGCGCCATTGCGCTTGGACATCCTGTGGGCGCCAGCGGCAACCGCATCATGGTGACGTTGCTGCATGAGATGAAAAAACGAAACACGAAATACGGTCTCGCCTCACTGTGCATTGGTGGCGGCATGGGGACCGCGGTAATACTAAAAAATATGGAGGCTGAACAATGAGACTTGAAAATAAAATCGCAGTGGTGACCGGTGGAGCTGCCGGTCTTGGAAAAGCCATGGCGCTTCGTTTTGCAGAAGAGGGCGCCATGGTAATAGCGGCGGATATGAAGGAACTTGACTATGCCCACGACAATGTGGAGGGCAAGATTCTGAATGTTGCCGACCCCGAAGCATGCAAGACATTCTTTGATGAAGTCGTGGCGTCTCACGGTCAAATCGATATCCTTGTCAATAACGCTGGCATCACCCGTGATGCCATGACCCGTAAACTCTCTGATGAGGACTGGGATATGGTACTTGACGTCAATCTCAAAGGCGTGTTCAACCTGACCCGCCTGGTCGGTCCGCAAATGGAACAGATCGGTGGCGGATCAATCATCAACATCTCAAGCGTCGTCGGTGAATTCGGCAACATTGGACAGGCGAACTATTCGGCATCCAAAGCCGGTGTCATTGGCCTTTCGAAGACGTGGGCCAAGGAGTTTGCCCGCAAAGGCGTGCCGGTTCGTGTCAATGCGATCGCACCGGGCTATATCATGACCGATATTTTGAAGACGGTCCCACAGGACCTGCTTGACAAATTCGCATCCATGACGATGCTTGGCCGTCTTGGTGAACCGAAAGAAATTGCGGATTCCGCCTTGTTCCTTGCCAGCGATGAATCCAGCTACATCACCGGACACGTACTGAGCGTCAACGGTGGCATGAGACTTTAACAAATTACCCTAGGAGTGATTCACATGTCAAAAGACATTCATGTCGGCGTTGTCGGCACAGGCATTTATCTGCCGGAAAAAACGAAGTCGGCTGAGGAAATCGCCGCAGCGACAAACGGCAATTGGACCGCCGATAACGTCGTCAAGAAACTTGGCATCAAAAAAATATACGTTCCCGGCCCAGAGGACGGGACACAGGAAATGGCGCTCAAAGCAGCCAAAGACGCCTTGAAAAGAACCGGGATCGACGCAATGGATCTGGATCTTATTCTCGATATCGGCGAAGAGTGGAAAGAATATCCGCTCACAACAAGCGCGCTTTATGTCCAAGGCGGGCTCGGCGCGGAAAACGCCTGGGGCATCGACTTGCAAAATCGTTGCGCGACCGGTCTCTCAGCGTTCAAAATCGCCAAGGACATGATGATCGCCGATGAGGCGATCAATACGGTCATGATTGTCGGTGGATACCGAAACGGGGATTTCGTGGACTTCTCCGACCCGCACATGTCTATGATGTATAACCTCTCCGCCGGAGCGGGCGCTGTCATCCTGAAACGAAATCACGGCAAAAACCTTCTCCTTGGATCTCATATCAAGGCCGACGGTACGCTTTCGCGCACCGCCGGTGTTGAGATCGGCGGGACAAAGCATCCGATAAACCGCGACAACATTGACGAAGCCTATAAATCGCTTCGTCTGATGAATCCTGAAAAAATGAAAGCACGTCTCAACGAAGTATCGATGCCCAACTGGTTCGAATGCATCGATGAAGCGTTGAACAAATCAGGCAAACAACGTTCCGACATTGACTATCTGGCCATTCTCCATATCAAACGGAGCGGCCATGAAGGCATGTTAAAGGAACTGAACCTCTCTCATGAAAATACCATTTATCTTGAGGAATACGGACATCTCGGGCAGATCGACCAGATTCTCTCTCTCCATCTCGGTCTTGAACAAGGCAAAATCAAGGATGGCTCAACCGTCGCCCTGATTGCGGCCGGTATCGGCTATGTGTGGGGCGCAAGCGTCATCCAGTGGGGTGAATACGATGGATAGTGCGATTCGTTCGTTTTTCCATGTGCTTTTCAACGCCCTCCAACAAGGCAGTACTACCGCCCTTGCTGCCCTTGGGATTGTCCTTATCTTCAGAACCTCGCGTACCACGAATTTCGCACAAAGTTCAATCGCGACACTCAACGCGTTCGTCGCCGCGTGGTTGTTTTCCTCCCACGGCTTTAGCATCTGGGTCGCAACCCCGCTTGCGCTCGTGACCGCATTCATTACAGGGGTCTTCATCGACCGTGCGTTCATTAGAAGAGCGCCCAAGAACAATCCGATCGCACGCCCCATCATCACCCTTGGCATCATCATGATCATCATCGGCATTCTGCCAATGGTGTTCCGCATCGGACAATCACGTCCTGACGGAAGCCCGATCACCTATCGGCTCCCGCGTTTCTTTTCCGGAGGCATTGATGTCTTCGGCGCCTCGTTGCGCTACAATCAGATTTTTACGGTTGTCGTTTCGATTGCCCTCATGGTCGGTGTTTTCTTGTTCATCAACCATACCAAGTGGGGCCTGGCCACACGTGTGACCGCCTCGGATGAGACCACCGCACGGCTGATGGGCGTTCCCACCGGCAAAGTCACGATGTTCTCATGGGCTTTCGCCGCCATGTTCGGAACGTTCGCGGGGATCGTTCTCGCACCGCTTATGAACATGTCCCCGACATTCCTCGTAGAAACTCAGGTGAATGCCTTTTTCGCGAGTGTCGTCGGAGGGTTCACCACCTTTTTCGGCCCTGTCATCGCGGCATACATCATTGTATTCCTTGATTCGTATTTCCCTGTGCTGTTCAATTTTTGGGACGGCGCAGATATCTGGGGGACGTCGATCGTATTCATTATGGTCCTCATCTTCCTCTATTTCAGACCTTATGGGTTGTTCGGCGAAAAACCCATCAAGAAAGTGTAGGTGTGCCCCATGACTAAGACAAACAAAACAAACCTGCCCAAGGAACTTTATGAGAAATTCAAAGCCAACAAACCCTTGCATTTCCTGCTCTTTGGAATCGGTCTAGCGATCATGTTGCTCGCGCCTTACTATGATTTTATCCCGGGTGGAAGAAACACGAACGGGTTCGTCGCGCCGGCCATCTATTTCACGGTCGCCGCACTCGGGCTCAATTTGCTTCTCGGCTACGGCGGGCTCATTTCACTGGCGACCTCCGCTTTTATCGGAGTGGGGGCGCTCGGCATGGGATACTTCATGCTGTTTCAGGAGTTTTCGTTTTTCCTCTCGCTTGGCCTTACGATTCTTATCTCGCTCGGTCTGGGGTTGCTGGTCGGTCTTTTCTCTCTCAAAGTGAGCGGCATTTATCTGACCATTGGGACACTCTTCTTCGCAACCATATTGGAAAACATTTTCCGAAGCGTGCTACCCATGTCAACGACCGAGAGTTTCCGTGAGATCACCTTTTTCGGGAATTTCGTCATCGATACGTCGAAATCCTACACACAGCTGCGTACCGGCGAGCCCCAGTATGACCGTTACATCGCGCTGTTGATCATGGTCGCCGTATTGGTGCTCAGCATGATTGTCATATACAACATCATCAAATCACGGACAGGCCGTGCCTTCATGGCCATGAGCCGTAGCGCAAACGCGGCGGCCGCCATGGGTGTGAACATCGCCAAGTATCGCATCATCGCTTTCATGACGGCTTCATTGTTCGCCACGTTGGCGGGTGTGCTTTATGCCATCTACGGAACGTCTGTGGAAAAGAATATCTGGACGCTTGAGCTTTCCTTGTTCATACTGGCGGTCGTCATTGTCGGCGGCATGCGTTCCATATTCGGCACCTTCATCGGAGCGCTCGTGATTTTCACGGTTCCGAACCTCTACATCAACGAATACCTGAGGACCTTTTCAAGCTTTCTGGAAAACCGTTTCGGCATCAACTGGCAACCGGTCGGTTTCGCACCGGTTTTCGCCGGACTGCTCATCATCGTGGTTGTGCTTTATTATCCGCGCGGCCTGATCAAATTGTTCTATGACGCACGCATATTGTTGCTGAAGCTGTATGGTCTCATTCGTAACAGACTCGCCAAGGGAGGTGCCACCGATGAATAAGAATCCTCAACCGAAGGCGACGAAACCTTTGCTGGAGCTTAAAGACATGACCATGCGTTTCGGTGGGCTCAAAGCGGTAGACGCCTTGTCCTTTGATGTCAAAGAGGGTGAAATCGTCGGTTTGATTGGCCCCAACGGTGCCGGCAAAACGACGGTGTTCAACTGCATGACCCAGTTTTACGACACATATGAAGGCGATATCCGCTTTCGCGACGCAAACGATGAGATGGTGTCGCTCAAAGGCGTCAAAGTGAACGATATCATTGATTATGGGATTGTGCGCACCTTTCAAAACATCGAGCTCGTTCCCGACTTGAGTGTCATCGACAATCTCTTGATCGGCGCGCACAAACAGTTCAAAACCGGCTTGTTCCAACATATCCTGACAACCCCCAAAGCACGCAAAGAAGAAAAACATTTCCGTCAAAAAGCGGAAGAAGTCCTGGAATTCATGAACATCCATCATTTGAAGGACGCACTCGTCGCCGGTCAACCCTACGGGGTTCAGAAAAAAATCGAAATCGCTCGTACGCTTATGGGCGATCCCAAACTGATTATTCTCGATGAGCCGGCAGCCGGTCTGAATGACCACGAAACCGACGAACTGGAAAAACTGTTCTATGAACTTCGCGACAAATACAATGTGACCATCCTGCTCATCGAGCACGACATGGGTTTTGTCATGAACATCTGTGACCGCGTCTGCGCGATCAACTTCGGCAAGTTCCTCGCCATGGGAAGCCCCGAAGAGATCCAGACGAACAAAGCGGTCCAGGAAGCCTATCTCGGGGAGGAATACTGATTATGGGCCTTATGAACGAACTGACAGCGAAACTAAGAAGGCAACGCTCCGGAGAACTGGCCGTCGAAATGGAAAAGGACATGGTGCTTAGCGTCAAGGGCCTTGAGGTAAACTACGGTCCGATCAATGCGCTCAAGGATGTCACGGTCGATGTCAAACAAGGAAGCATTGTCTGTATCCTCGGTTCAAACGGTGCGGGAAAAACGACACTGCTCAAGAAAATATCGGGCGTGGTGCCCGCAGACAAAGGGAAGATTCATTACCGGGGCGAGGACATTACCGCGCTCGATCCCGAGGTCATCACCCGAAAAGGCATCGTCCAGTCCCCGGAAGGAAGGCAAGTATTTGCCGACCTGACGGTCAAGGAAAACCTTCAGATTGGCGCCTTTACCCTCAAGGACGACGCTCTGCCCTCATCCATGGTGTTCAAGACCGATGCCAACCCACGCGTCAAGTCCATCCTTGAAAGCGAGGATGTTCCTAAGACCATTCCGATGACACGCGAAGAAATCATCCGCAACAACATGGAGCGTGTCTATAAGATGTTCCCGGTCCTCAAAGAGCGCGCCGCACAAATCGCCGGCTCGCTATCAGGCGGTGAACAACAGATGCTCGCGATCGGCCGCGCGCTCATGGCATCGCCCAAACTGCTTATTCTCGATGAACCTTCACTGGGTCTGGCGCCGATGATCGTAAAAGACATATTCTCGACATTGCAGGAACTCAACAATCAAGGCACCACCATCCTGATTGTCGAACAAAACGCCCTCCAGACCCTCAAAATCGCCGATTACGGCTACGTGCTCAAAGTCGGCAAAATCATCAAACATGCCGATGCGCAGGCGCTTCTCAATGACCAGGAGCTCATTGACGCCTACATCGGAAAATAACACTCACCCAACAGCAACAAACTGCGAAAAGCAGAAAAAAATAAATCCAATAGGAGGAGTTTCAAAATGAAAAAATTATTCATGATTCTTATGGCTTTCACCCTTGTCCTCGGACTCGCGGCGTGTCAGGACCCAGATGACAACGGCGATAACGGGGATAACGGGAATGACGTCGGAAACGGCGACAATGGTGACAACGGCGACAATGGTGACAACGGAGACGACGTCGACGATTTTGTCCAAGGTGTGACCGATACGACCATCTATGTCGGCAATACTGCAGCGACTTCAGGTAACTTCGCTCCAGTCGGCGTCCCTTTCAACGCGGCAATTCAAGGGTACTTCGACATGATCAACGATGAGGGCGGCATCAATGGTCGCGAAATCGAATTCATCCATTATGACGATGAGTTCGACGGTTCAACCGGTCTGACCTACACGGAGAGACTGGTAGAAGAAGATGAAGTCTTCGCGCTTGTGGGCCACTTCGGTACACCGACGGTCGGTGCGACCCGCGATTACCTCAACTCAATCGGCATCCCTCGTGTATATTACGCTACGGGAATCTCTGCCCTTTATAACCCGGAAGCCGAAGGCTTCGAACGTTCAAGCTTCCCTGTACAGCCGATCTATGACGCTGAGGGTGAAGTGTTCGTCGCTCGTGCCGTCAGCGAATTCGACGCTGAGACCATCGGTGTCATCTACACCAACGCGGACGACGGCGAAGGGATGCTCAACGGCATTGAACGTAGAGCGGACATGCTCGATGTCGAACTCAAGACATACTCAATGTCACCGGGTGAAACCCCCTCAAGCCAGGCTTTGAACATTGTCAATGACGATGTGGATGCGGTCATCATCGCCGCTAACCAAGATCCTTTTGTCGCGGCAGCCAAAGCGCTTTATGAAGCTGGAAACGAAAAGCCGGTCCTGACGAGTTATGTCAGTGCTGAAGCCGGTGTGTTGCAGCAACTTGCGGATGAACTACCCGACGAGCAGTTTGATTTATACGCGAGTGCATGGGTCGACATCTTTGACGAAGACGGGGATTTCAATGAAGGATACCAACTCTTTGCCTCACAAGTGCCTGATTATGCGGACAACGCGTTCGCGATGGCCGGATGGATCGCAGCCCATTTCTTTGTCACAGGTCTTGAGCGTGTCGGCGAGGACGAACTGACATGGGAGCGTTACATTGACGCGATGGAAGAAGCACCGATTGAGAACCCGATGGGCGGAATCGTCGATTATGCGGACGGTTCACGTGTCGGTACACGTGCTATGGCATTGCTTAAAGCAAGCGTCACCGAAGATGAAGACGGCGACTATGTCTTCGCATGGGACAACCATCTTCCAATCCAAGACATCAACGCAATTCTTTCCGAATAACATGAATGAAGAAGGGGTGCCCCGCCACCCCTTCACATCATGAAAGGAGCATAACGTATGGCAAAACACATTACGACACAAGAAGCCCTCGCCCTCGTTAAGGACGGCGATCACATCGTAGCCGGCATGGCCGCTGCGGAAGGGCAGGAATTTTTCGCACACTTACACGAAATATCGGACCGCATCAATCATGTGACCATCGATAACTGTCTGCCGATGCGTCCATACGATTTCATGGTTGAGGCGAAGTTCAAAGATACGTTTACCATCAACAGCTGGTTTTTCTCAGGAGATCTGAGAAAAGCCTTCAAGAACAAAAACATCACGTTCATCCCCAATCAGCTCCATTTTGCCGGGATGAAACGGACGGAACACCAAAATCCGGACCTGTTCGTCGCAGCCGCGTCCATGCCGGATAAACATGGCTATGTTTCGCTTTCGTTGTCCAATGTGTATGAAAAGCACATGGCCAAGCAGGCGAAGACTGTAATTTTGGAAATCAACCCGAATTTTCCACGGACACACGGCGACCTTGAACTTCATGAGAATGATGTGGATTATTTTGTTAAAACTGACTATCAGGCCCCGGAACTCCCCGATATCGAACCCAACGAAAAGGATGAGAAAATCGGTGGATACATCGCCGATATGATCAATGACGGAGACACCATCCAACTCGGCATCGGTGGCATTCCCAATGCGGTCGCAAACGCGCTCATGGACAAGAAAGATCTCGGTGTGCATACCGAGATGCTTACGACCGGTTTCATGAAACTGTTCAAGTCCGGCGCGGTCAATAATTCGAAGAAATCGCTGCACAAAGGCAAGATGGTCGCCGCGTTCGCGCTTGGGACCAAGGAGCTTTATGATTTCATCGATGACAATCCGGCCGTACGGATATATGACGGAAACTACGTCAACGACCCTTGCGTGATCGGCCAAAATGACAATCAGGTGTCAATCAATACGACCATTGAGGTCGATTTGACCGGTCAATGCGCTTCAGAATCCATCGGTCCGATGCAGTTTTCGGGAACCGGTGGCCAGACGGATACCGCAACCGGTGCGCAACGGGCCAAGAACGGACGGAGTTTCATCACTCTTTATTCCACCGCGACCCCCAAAGACAAAGAGACCGGTGAGCGCAAGACCATCAGTAAGATTGTGCCGACGTTGAAGCCGGGCGCAGCGGTATCGCTTTCCCGAAATGACGTGGATCATGTCGTCACCGAATACGGCGTGGCGAATTTGCGAGGCACGACCATCAAAGAACGTGTAGAGCGTCTGATCGCGATCGCCCATCCTGATTTCCGTGAGATGCTTTATGAAGAAGCGAGAAAGCTCGGGTACATCGAATGAGCACATTCGCTTTCAAAGACAAGGAAATATTCTATACCTGGGACGGCGAAAAAGGCAAACCGGTGCTTTGCATATTAAACGGCATCATGATGTCGCACAAGAGCTGGGACGCGTTCATCCCGACGCTCTCGAATCATTTTCGAATCCTTCGGCTGGATTTTCTTGACCAAGGCCTCAGTTCGAAGATGGACGAACCCTATACACAACGTCTTCAAGTCGAAATGCTTAAGGCCCTGTTCGACCATCTGGCGCTTGAGAAGGTCCATCTGGTCGGGATTTCCTACGGCGGAAGCATTGCGCTTCAATTCGCGGAGAGACATCCCCGGCGGCTTGACCGCATGATTCTTTTCAATGCGGCCGCGAGAACGACGCCGTGGCTTCGTGACATCGGGCGAGGATGGAACCGTGTCGCCCGATCGGGTGATGGTGAAGCGTACTACCACGTGACCATCCCCTACATCTATTCGCCCCACTTCTATACCCGGCGGATCGAATGGATGGAAAACCGCAAAGAGACATTGTTGCCGGTTTTTGAAAGCGATGCGTTCAGGCAGGCAATGATCCGTCTGACGGATTCAGCGGAAGGGCACGATGTCTATGATAACCTCCCGGCCATTCAGGTGAAAACGCTCGTGGTCGCGGCGGAAGACGATTACCTCACGCCACCCTATCAACAAAAAGAGATCGCTTCACGCATGCCCGATGCGACGTATCTCATGTTTCCCGAATGCGGGCATGCGAGCATGTATGAGAAACCCGAATTGTTTGTCACCTCGATCATCGGATTCCTGAGCGATTCGACCGATGAGTATGACATCGCATAAGGAGCAAACCATGGAAAAGAAGACACTCACGCTTCAAAACAAAGAGACGTATGCATATCTTGAGTTCAACCCGGGGGCTGAGAAGACCGTCGTGTTGCTGCATGGGAACATGAGCAGCTCAGTGCACTTCGAACCGCTCATCGAGCGGTTGAGCGATGATTATCGCATCGTCGCTCCGGATTTCCGGGGGTTTGGCGACTCAAGCTATCATCAACCGATTGAATCGCTGGAGGACCTTGCCGACGACCTGATGGATTTTCTGCATCAGTTGTCGATTGATAAAGCGCACATCATCGGCTGGTCAACCGGAGGTGGCATCGGACTGAAATTCGCGGCCAAATACCAACAGGCCAGAGACAAGGTCGTACTTATCGAAAGCGCCTCCTACCGTGGTTATCCGATTTACCGGAAAGACGCGAACTTTCAACCTACGGATGAACTGTATGCATCCAAAGAAGCCATGGCGCAAGACCCGGTTCAAGTCGTACCGGCGCTTCAGGCCATTGAACAGGACAATCGCCCCTTGATGAAACAAATCTGGGAAGCGGCCATCTACAACGAAGGCAAACCGGAGGAGGCAGCGTTCGACCGTTATATCCGTGAAACCATGAAACAGCGCAATCTGGTCGACATCGACTGGAGCCTGATGACTTTCAACATGTCGCACACGCCAAACGGTGTCGCACCGGGTGATGGTTCCATCGAAGACGTGACCGCTCCGGTATTGAGCATCTACGGCAAAAAAGACCGTGTCATCACCGAAACGATGTTCAAAGAAACCGTCGAAGCCCTCAAGGATGCCGAAACAGAAATCTATGAAGACGGTTCGCATTCACCGATCACCGATTTTCCGGACCGGCTCTCAAGACGAATCCTGCGCTTTTTAAATCCATCCTGAACCTAAGGACTGTTTGATTCGAAAAAATCCCGCCATTTTTTGGCGGGATTTGTTGTTTCAGTAGCGATATATGGCGGCGACGCCTGTGTCCGAGGGCATTTTTTCCTGCGGAATGACGTAGACATTGCCACCGTTGCTGATGACGATGTCGGTGAGGTCATCCAGGGCGTCGTCGAATTTCTCCTGTCGATGGTCGCGTTCAATAACGCGTCCGCTGTCTTCATCGATGCGGCCCGGCACTTCACGGTACGCCTCTATGAGAACGCTGTCGACACGGCCCTGTGCCGCGGCTTTGGCCACGGAATGGATGTTGTTGTCGGCAAGGTCTTTCTGTCTGGCGTTGTGATAGGTGTCTTTCAGCTTTTGAATGCGTGCTTCATAACGTGGTTCGATGATTTCCCACGCGTACTTTTTGAGTTCGCTTTCTTTAAGGCCGCGTGGAGAGAGCTTGATGCTTTCATCAATTAGGTAGGGATTGTGCGAATGCTTTTTGAACGTGGTGTGGTACTCCGGAAGTGCGAAGAGAATCAATGGCTTTTTGGAAATATTCGAGTAGTTTTTCATGACATGCTGGTCAACTTGTCTGAGATAGCGTTCTATATCTTTGTCGACCTCGTCTTTCCTCGCTTTGTGCCCGTGGAACATGGATCCTGAGGATGTTCCGCCATAGGAGCTTTGAGAAAGATAGGCTTCCGTGTATTCATCGCCGAGGAAGTCCTGGATGGTACGCGGTTCATTCTCGCCGATCGGGATTTCCCTGAAGCCGGTCCGGTTCCCTTCGTAAAGGGAGTAAGAATGGCGGTCAAGCGCAAGGATCTGGTATTCATCCAAGCCCTGAAAGTCGCGGATCAGCGGTTTCTTATGGAACCGTTGGCCGACGATCGCCATTTCGCGGACAGGGTTTTGCAGGATGTATACGACCGTTTGGTTCACGTTGGCGAAAATGCAGAATCCCTCCAGCCTCTGATTCCAAAGCGACCGGTCGTCTTTCATGACCTTGAGCGGTTTGAGAATGGTTTCCTTTGTGCTTTTGTCGGTGACGTTTTCAAGCTTTTTTTCAACCGTCCTGATGAGATTGCCGAGACGAATCCGGTCTTCTTCGTTGTGATTCGGGTCACGGTGTGTGGGGACGTAGAGGGTCACTTTCGGATCACTGTTGTCTTCTAGGATCTTGTGTGGGTGTTCCTTTGCGATGATATAGTTCATGTAACGCCTCCTTCAATGTTTGTGAGTAGTGCTAAGGTGTCCTCTACTTATAGTATATCGTTCATTTCAAGTAATTTCAAAGCGTATGATTTATTTTCCTTGAAGAAAAACAGTGCGGATGGGGGAATCATGTGGGTGAGGTGATGAAAGAAAATGAGAAGAATATTGAAGTTTCTAAGCGTTACAACAATTGCACTTTTGGCTCTGACAATGGGACTGGGCGCCCTTGAAAGGGAACCCGGAGGAAACAATCTTTTGAATCCTGCCTACCTCGGGGCCGATTTTGCGGCAGACAGCATCTTTACGGAGACATCGTTGCCTGTTGAACCGGATACCATCTACACATTTCAGCTGGACACAGGCTATGGCGATGTCTTCGAAATCTATCTTGACGGGCAGCTGATCATATCGGACATGGTGCAAGACACAAGTGAATGTGAAGAAGTGTCAAATACAGTTTTCTGCACATTCAATACCGAAAACGCGACATCGTTCGACTTTGTGATGAGCGGGAGGTACGCGTCATTGCTTTATGACTGGGACAACTATCTGATGCTTTCTGAAAATGACGGGCCACTGCCCTGGGAGCCGTTTGAACCGGTCAATGACACCGAGCCCGTCATCCATGGCGAAGCGTATATGATGGTGAGCTATGATGCGCCCATCGACCCGTATGCGCTAATCGGCGATGCGATCACGGCCGAAGATGAAATCGACGGGGATCTGACCGAAAAAATCGATATTGTCCGCAATGATTACCGGCACAATGAAGGAATGACCGGCGAATATACCGTCATCTATGAAGTCAGTGACACGGCCAACAACACGGCGCATCTGCATCTGACCATCGACGTGGTGGACCATATTCCGCCCGTCATTGATGGCCCGAGCGATATCCATACGGATGTAGACGCCCTTCATTCCCTGGCGACGCTCATTGATACGCATTTCACGTTTACGGACGATTACGACGGACCCATCGAGAACTATACGGTCACATCCGATGACTACAGCAACAACAAGGGCATTCTCGGAAGTTATGGAGTCAGCGTAACGGTCAGTGACGCCAGCGGCAACACGGCATCCCACATTTTCACGGTTCACGTCGAAGACTATGAAAAACCGGAACTCGACGGTCCCGATACTATCGCCATGGCGCTAAGCGCCCCTTATGCCACGCTGGATGACATTCTTTCCTACTATCAGATCCATGACAACTACACACTGACCAATGACCTTGAGTTCACCATCGGCGAGCACACGGTGCCCGAAGCCCTTGATGAACGCGGAACGTATCAGCTTGAACTGGTGCTTGAGGATTGCAGCGGCAATCAGGAAACCAAACATGTGACATTCATCATCATCGATGACATTCCGCCCGTCCTTGAAGGCACAAGTCACATCCGGATTCCCTACCATGAAACATTCGATATCGAAGCCTACATCGCATCGATGCATGTTGCGGACAATCACGACACGCTCACCACAGACGATATCATTGTCTCAGTGAACCATTACGATGAGGCGGAAGGGTTCAAAGTCGGTTTCCATAACGTCGTCTTCACACTCAGTGACGAATCCGGAAACCTCACGGAATTCATACTCCACATCGAAGTCTACGACGACATCCCACCGGTATTCCATGTCAATGACGAAATGCTTGTCCAAAGCGGTCTGAACCTTTCAAGTGCCGATGTCTTTAGCCACTTGACCAAGAGCAGTCATATCGCCGAATTCAATCCGGTTGAAATGATTGTCATCGACGATGAATACACTGAGAACCGCAATGTTCCGGGAAGTTACGAATACACGGTTGAACTGAGGAACGCCATGGGCGATGCCATGACTACATCGGCGACCATTCGAGTGACCGACGCCGTCGTGGAAGAAACCCATGATTTCACACCATGGTTAACGGCAGGCATGCTTGGGATGCTCGCTGTTGGAATTTTGATCATACGACGCAAACGATCCTGATGATTCAAGACTGTGAATGCACTTTCACAGTCTTTTTTCTGATGCGCTATTGACATTTTGTCATAACTCCTTATAATAATTTAGGTAAAGCCTAACTAACTATGGGGATGGTACAATGCAAAGAGAAGATTTTCGTTCCGCATTCAACGCATTTCTGAAGCTTTATTTCGATAGCTGCAAGGAAGTGTATGAGGAGTTGGACCTGAAAGGTCTCAAAGAACGTCATTTCAAATATCTCAAAGAGATCGACCGCCGTCAGTCGGTAACGATGAGCGAGTTCGCCGAGGCGTTCGAGCTTTCCAAACCGACGGTTACGGAAATGATGCAACGTTTTGAAGAAACCGGCGTCATCACTCGCAAACGATGCGATGAGGACGGACGCGTGGTCAACATCACGTTGACCGATCGCGGGAAGTTGCTCGCAAAGACGAACCGTCTTGAAAGCGACCGTGCCATAGACAAGATCTATGCGCGTCTGAAAGAAGAAGAAATCACCCTGCTCAAACGATTATTTGACAAGATAGGAAAGGTGTAGAATCATGATATTTTCAAAAGCCATTAACAAGTACTACCTGAAATTCGCCCATTTGTTCATCATCGGGGTCATCGCCCTGCTCGTGGTCGACCTCGCACAGCTCGAGGTGCCGCTGATCATCGGACAGCTCGTCGATGATCTTGAGGCCTTCCGTACCGGTGAATACAGTCGCGCCGAAATCCTCGATATCCTCAGTGATATCATCTGGACGCTCGTAATCATCAGTGTTTTGATTGTGGTCGGCCGTTTCACTTGGCGGATCGGCATCATGGGCGCTTCGCGCCGTGTCGCATTTGAAGTGCGTGACGACATGTTCCGCCATGCCCTCAAGTTGTCGCCGCGTTTTTATTCGGAACGTAAAGTCGGAGGCCTGATGGCTCTTTTCATCAATGACATCGAAGCCATACGACGCGCGCTCGGCCCCGGCATGATCATGTTCGTGGACATGGTTTTCCTTGGTGGGCTGGTGTTTTGGAGGATGTATACCATCGACGCGAGGATGACCCTTGTGCTCGTGTTCCCGCTTATTTTGATCGCGACAGCAGGAATCATTCTCGGGAACAAGATGCGGATGCGTTTCCGTGATGCGCAAAAAGCGTTCGAGGACCTTTCCGACAATGTCCAGGAATCATTGAGCGGCATCACGGTCATCAAGGCGTTCGTCAAAGAACGTCAGGAAATCAAGCATTTCCTCAGACAAAACCGCAACACCAGAGACAAGAACATCCGTTTCGTGCGCATGCAGATGGCGCTTCAAGTGACCGTGCGTGCCATCGTTTCGCTCGTGTTCGTACTGATGATCGCTTATGGAACCAACCTCGTCCAAATCACCGCCGGCACCGCCGATCCGTTCACCATCGGCGATCTGGTCGCCTTCCTGTCGTATTTCGGCATGCTCATCTGGCCGATGATGGCGATCTCCATGATCATCAACGTCCGTTCGCGCGGACGCGCCTCGCTCCAACGCATTGAGGCCATTCTCGACGAACCTATCGACATTGTCGATGAGAACACCCTCGACATCACAGAAATCAAGGGCGACATCGAGTTCAATCACCTTTATTTCCGTTATCCCGACGCCGAAGAAGGGGACCATGTCCTCAAAGACATCTCCTTCAAGATCAACCAGGGCGAAATGGTCGGCATTCTCGGCCGAACCGGTAGCGGTAAGACGAGCATTGTGGATTTGTTACTGAGACTTTATAACCTCAAAGAGAACGAACTCCTCATCGACGGCGTCGACATCATGCGGATCCCGTTCAAAACCGTCCGTGAAAACATCGGCTATGTCCCGCAGGACGGATTCCTGTTCTCCGACACCATCAAAAACAACATCGCGCTCGGTCTCGAAGAGGGCAGCCGCGAAATGGACCATATTGAAGAAATGGCCAAACTGTCGGATGTTCACGACAACATCGTTCAGTTCAAAAAAGGCTACAACACCATCATCGGTGAACGAGGCGTCACGCTCTCGGGCGGACAGAAACAAAGGCTTTCAATCGCCCGGGCCCTGGCCAAGAATCCGCCGATTCTCATCATGGACGATTCAGTAAGCGCCGTGGATACCTCAACCGAGGAAAAAATACTTAAAAATCTCAAAAAAATCCGTCAAGGAAAAACAACCATCATGATCGCCCACCGTATCTCGACGGTCAAGAACGCCGACAAGATCGTCGTCATCGACGAAGGCGAAGTGCTCGATGTGGGTACGCATGATGAACTGCAAGAACGCTGTGCATTCTACCGTGACCTCGTGGAAAGACAGCAACTTGAAGACGAAGTGGAGGTGGAATAATGTACGATATCGATACGGATCAGCGGTTGAACAACTACTCGGACAAGGAAATTCTCAAACGGCTCGCTTCCTACGCGATTCCTTACTGGAAATATTTCCTCCTCACATTCCTCCTCATGGTCATCTCCGTCATCTTCGCTCTGTTTGAACCGTTTTTGATCGGGGTTTCCATCGATTTGCTCACGGAAACGCCGATCGACCTCAGCCAACTTACGCTCGTGCTGGTCATCTTCGCGCTCTCCATCATCCTGAGCGCAGGGTTCGAATACATGCAGACCATCATCCTGCAAAAAACAGGGCAGACCATCGTCTACAACATGCGTGAGGAAGTCTTCACTCATGTCGAACGCCAGGATTACGAGTATTTCACCAAAATCCCGACCGGGAAGCTCGTCACCCGTGTGGCCAACGATACCAACACACTCAATGAAATGTACACCAACGTCATCGTCAATGTGTTCAGAAACCTGCTCATGATCGTCGGGATTCTCGGCGCGATGTTCTGGCTCAACGCCGAACTCGCCCTGCTCATCCTCGCGGTCACGCCGTTCATCATCATATTCTCGTTCGTGTTCCGTCGTTTCTCGCGAAAAGCCTACCGCACCGTCCGTGCGAACATGAGTCGCGTCAACGGTTTCCTCGCCGAACACTTATCGGGCATGAAAGTCGTCCAGATTTTCAACAAGGAAGAGGAGAAACACGAAGAGTTCAACGAAAAGAACACCGAGCTGAGACGCAGTGAACTAAGAGAGCTCCTGGTCTTCGCGATCTACCGCCCGACCATGTACATGCTTTTCATGATCTCGACCATCATCATCTTCCTCTACGGAGGACGTCAGGTCGTCGAGGGTACGCTTACCGTGGGAATCCTCGTCAGTTTCTATAACTATCTCAGACGGTTCTTCGAACCGATCCAGCAATTGGCCGAACAGTTCAACATCGTTCAGTCGGCCTTCGCTTCAAGCGAACGGATTTTCGCGATTCTCGACGAGCACCCGCAGGTCCTTGACGAACCCGACGCCATCGAACTCGACGAAGTCAAAGGCGAAATAGAGTTCAAGGATGTCTGGTTCCGTTATGTCGAGGACGAATGGGTCTTAAAAGGGGTCAGCTTCAAAGTGAACCCGAAAGAAAGCGTCGCTTTCGTCGGTGCCACCGGCGCGGGGAAGACCACTATCCTCTCACTGCTCACCAGGGATTACGACATTCAGTCGGGTCAGATTCTGCTTGATGGCATCGACATCACGAAAATCAAGCTATCCTCACTCAGAAGCCATGTCGGCGTCATGCTGCAGGACGTATTCATGTTCAGCGGCACCATCAAATCAAATATCACGCTGCGCGATGAGGACATCACCGAACAAGAAGTCATCGATGCCTGCAAGTATGTCAATGCGGACAAGTTCATCGAAAAACTCCCCAACCGTTACGACGAACCGGTCCGTGAACGCGGAAACAACTATTCCGCGGGTCAGCGCCAGCTCATCAGCTTCGCCCGCACACTGGTCCACAAACCGAACATCATGATCCTTGATGAGGCCACGGCCAACATCGACACGGAAACCGAGGAACTGATCCAGGAATCCCTGAAGAAAATGATGAACATCGGTACGATGCTCATTGTCGCTCACCGCCTTTCGACCATCCAGCATGTCGATAAGATCATCGTGCTTCAAAAGGGTGAGATCCTTGAACAAGGGTCGCACCAGGAACTCTTGCGTCAGAAAGGGCATTACTATTACCTTTACAAACTTCAATACAAGGATCAATAAGTTTATCGCCCTCATCAAAAAGCCGATCGCGCCGATCGGCTTTTTTGTGTCCGAAACGCATTTTTAACATGGCCCTTCTCACTCTTTCTCCGCGACCGGTGCGCTTGAAACCGTTTTAAAGAACGAAAGAGCCACACGCAAACAATCGACGGAAGAAGGGTTTTGGTCTAAACAGTTTGCACAACAATAATATCGGTTGTATAATACACTTAAGAGGGGGGAACCGAAATGGGACTACTTGTTTTTGTTTTGATGGTGCTTGTCATCATCGATCACCTGTTCAAATATAAACCGCAGGGTCTGGTTTATTACAAAAACCAGCACAACTTCTCGGTTATTGTCGCCGTCGATCGTTATACGCCCAATATCGAGACGATGATGGAACAATCGAAAAACACCAAGCATCAGTTTATTTTTGTGAGCATTAACGGCGCCATTCCCGAAGACGAGGATACGGATGTGTCCATCATCCAGGTTGATGCGGATTTTGAGCGTGAGGACTATTTGAAACGCATTCCGCTTTTGTCCAAAGCCTACAAAGAAGGGTATAAGCATGCGGAACACGAATTCCTGCTCTTCATGGACGACGACCACATGTTCGAAAACCCGAGAACCATCGACCACATGGCCAACAACCTCGTTGAACATCAGGTATACACAATCAAGGAGATGCTTCCGAAACGTACCGCCAAAGAAGGTTACAAAGCGTTCTTTGACTTACTGCGCGACATGAATCTGACCGATGAGATGATCAATTATTCGTTCTTCGCGGTCAAGCGTAACACCTATGAACTGACAAAAGCGCATGAGACGATATTCAAAAATGTTGATGACTTCGTCGAGACGCTGTCCAAAAAGAATGTCAATATCATTCATATCAATCATGACTGCACCATCTTAAGACGCAAGGAAAGCGACATACAGGAATCCTACATGGCACGGTGGATGACGGACCTGAAAGTACGAAACGATATCCAAGGGCTAAGACGGATGCTGCTGTTCCTTTTTGCGATGCATGCCTTTTACGCGCTCATCGCCATAGACATATGGCTGAACGGATTCAGTGTTTACTTCGTCATTCTCGTGTTGCTTGTGCATATCGGCTTCGCCGTAGCCTTGCAACGCTTCGCCCGACATTCCTGGCTTACCTATGTGCTCATCCCCTTCCATATGGTGATGTTTGATCTCTTTTTGCTGGCGGGAATGCTTCGCAGAGTGTTCTACAGACACATATCAAGACGCAAAAAGCCGGCGAGTGAAGGCCAACTATACGACGATGACCATCATACTTGAAAAATACCGGAAGCCCAATCATTTCGAGGGCTTCTATGTACGTTTATGCGACCCGGGCAATGCGGTGAACCTCGCACTGATCTGGGCGGCGACTTCCCACGTCGACGACCCGCATGCGTTCATTCAGGTTTTTGACGGTGTACGCAAGGAAAACACCTATCACCGCTTTGATGCGGATGCGTTCTATGAGGAAGGCGGCACGCTTCATATCGGGAATAATACGTTGAGCGACGCGTCGATTCACATCGCTGTCTCGAATCTGACGCTCGAAGGAACGTTCAAAAACCTTGAACCGAACCGAAAAAGCGCGATGGGCTTTCTAAGGCATTTCCCCTTGCAGTGTTTCCAGGAAGTATTGCATATGAACGGATCGTTTGAAGGCAGCATTGCTTTGAACAATGCCCCGAAAAAGGATTTTACGGCTTCAATCTACATGGAGAAGACCTTTGGCAAACGGTTTCCCGACCGATGGTTTTGGCTTCAGGCGAACCATTTCGATGATCCGTCCGCCATGCTTTCTTCGGCCGGCGGACGTGTGCCCTTGCTGTTTTTCAGGATATTCGGTTTCTTCGCGCTTTTCAGACACAAAGGCAAAACCTACCGTTTTGGAAGCTTCAAAGGGTCAAAAATCAAAATCAGCGACGTTACCGACAAGAAAGTTGTACGCTTTTCCTCGTTGAGGCATACGCTCATCGTGGAAATCACAATTAACAGGCCCACCGTGTTAAAAGGGCCCGCCGAATATGGTAAAATGGAGTTGGATGTCCATGAGACCATCGACAGTCAGGTGACACTCACGCTTAGAAAAGGGTCTACCACCCTTTTCAAAGGAACCAGTCCGCTTGCCGGTGTCGAATGGATGCTTAACTCAAACAATCAAAAGGAGTGATGTTCATCATGAATCATATCAAACTGAACAACGGGGTCACCATACCGCAACTTGGCCTCGGGACCTTCCGCGCAAAAGAGAAAGAGGCGTATGAAGCCGTGTTGCACGCACTGAAGCAAGGCTACCGCCACATCGATACCGCATCGATCTACGGAAACGAAGAAGAAGTCGGTCAAGCCATCAAGGATGCCGGGATCCCGCGCGAAGAAATCTTCGTGACCACAAAACTGTTCAATTCCGACCAAGGCTACCTCAGCGCCAAAAAGGCCTTCATGAAATCCCTTGACCGCCTCGACCTGGAGTACGTCGACCTCTATTTGATCCATTGGCCGCAAACGTACGAACTGTCGGCCGATTCATGGCAAGCTCTTGAAGAGCTCTATCTTGATGGATACACCCGTGCCATCGGTGTCTCGAACTTCAATTTCCACCACCTTGAACACCTTTTTGAAACGGCGGAAATCATTCCGCAAGTCAATCAGATCGAAAGTCACGTCTATCTTCAAAACCATAAACTTCAAGAATTTTGCATGAAAAACGGCATCTATCTTGAAGCGTATGCGCCGTTGGCTTCCCACGAGATCAAGAAGCTCCTCGAGAACGAGACCATGCAGAAAATCGCCGACAAACACGGCAAGACGGTTCCGCAGGTCGCCATCCGCTATCATCTCGAACGCGATATCATCGTGATTCCGAAATCCGTGACGCCAAAGCGCATCGATGAGAACTTCGATGTCTTTGACTTCGAGTTGAGCGAAGAGGAGACTCAGGAAATCAACAAACTGAATCGCGGCCGGAAATTCTTCCCAGACCCGGACAATATCTGAGTCGATTCATTGAAAAGGGGTGCATGACATGACGCTTTCTTACAACATACTGTCCTCTTTGACCGAGTGGATGATGGATTATTTCGGACAGATACTGACAATCGGTGTGATTTTGATCATCGCACTGATTGTCTTTAACATTGTCCGTTATCTTTCGCACCGCAAGACCAAGGAACTTCTCTATAATGATCCGCTGACCGGCATCCGCAAAAGCGAATATCTCAAAGAGCGTTTCCAGGACATCATGACGGATGCGGACGGCGAGCTTACATTCTATTACATCAACATCGACAATTTCAAAAATCATAACGCCTTGTTCGGCTATGCCATGGCCAACCGTTTGCTCGCTGGTTTCGCAAGCCGGCTCGAATCGGTTGTGGACGATGAAGGTTACCTCGGAAGAGTGCATTCGGACCGATTTGTGGTGATTTATCCGCAACCTTACCGCGACGTTCAGGCGACAGGACGCATCATGCTTGAAAAGTTGAGGGAACCCTTCACCATCGACAACCAGGAGATGAGCCTGACCGTATCCGTGGGCAGTTATCACATCAACTCCCTTTCGGCCCGTTTCCAGGACGCTCTTTATTTCAGCGAGTTGGCTCTGGAGCGCGCCAAAAACAAAGGGAA
>PWHE01000119.1 GCA_003554735.1 Mollicutes bacterium
ATGATCGGCACCCGTGCAAGGCAAGACATTCTTGAGCTGCTGGATACGAAAATCTATCTCGACCTTTACGTCAAAGTCGTCAAAGGATGGCGCAACAAACCGACCCATCTTTACGATCTCGGCTTCAGGGACGAGGAATAATGGATACCGAAGGCTATATCCTGAGGACGATCGACTACAAAGACACTTCGAAACTCCTTTATGTCTACACCGAAACCGGCATCCAAAGCATGATCGCCCGCGGGGTGAAGAAAATGCAAAGCCCCCTGCGTCATCTCGCCCAGACCTCGAACCGCATCATGATGGACCTTTCAAGCGGCAAGCTGCCGACATTGAAAGACGCCACACTCATCGATCACCATCCGTCCGTCAAACAAGACCTTGTGCGTTCGACGGTTCTAAGCGTCATCAATGAACTGATCTATTACAACGTCTCGGCCGAGGATGATCACCCGAAGCTGTTCGGATTTCTGAAGAAGTTCATCGAGGTGCTCAAAACGACCGACCATCCGATGGAACTGCTCATGGTCTTCGAACTCAAGTTTTTGTTCTTCGCCGGCTACGCCGTTCCGCTCAGGCATTGCCATGTATGCAAAAGCGAAGAAGGGCTTGCGTTCGATGTGCACGAGGGCGCCCTCGTATGCGCGAACCATAAAAACCCCAATCATCATTATTACGAAGCAGAAATTTACAGGCCTTTGCGGTACTATTATTATGTAGACGTATTGAATTTCGAAGGCCTTTCGGTGGACAAACCAACACTAAAAACCTTGCACGAGGCAGTCAATCACTTGCATAGCATGCATATGGGACACACCTCGAAAGCGAAAAAAATACTCAACTCTCTGATTGACTAGGAGGCACAGCATGAACAAAGTGACTATGGATACCATCATCAACTACGCCAAACGCTACGGATTTGTTTTCCAGGGCAGTGAAATTTACGGCGGCCTTGCGAACACGTGGGACTATGGCCCCTTGGGAAGCGAACTCAAGAAAAACATCAAGGACCTTTTCTGGAAGCGTTTCGTCCAGGAAAGCCCTTATAACGTCGGGCTTGATTCCTCGATCCTTCTCAACCCGAAAACCTGGGAAGCGAGCGGTCACATCGATTCGTTCAACGACCCGATGATCGACTGCAAGCAATGCAACTCGCGCCATCGTGCCGACCATCTGGTTGAAAACCATGACGAGACCGTCCTCGCCGATGCCATGAGCATCAACGAACTTGAAGATTATATCCGCAAACACAACATCGCCTGCCCGAACTGCGGGGCGAAGTCCTTCACCCCGATCCGTCAGTTCAACCTGATGTTCAGAACCTCTCAAGGGGTTGTCGACGATTCCACGCAGGATATCTTCCTGCGTCCCGAGACGGCCCAGGGCATCTTTTTGAATTTCAGAAACATCGAACGCACCTCACGCATGAAGATCCCGTTCGGCATCGTGCAGATCGGTAAATCGTTCCGCAATGAGATTACGCCGGGGAACTTCATTTTCCGCACCCGCGAATTTGAGCAGATGGAACTTGAATTCTTCTGCAAGCCCGGGACCGAGAAAGAATGGTTCGCCTACTGGAAGGACGAAAGCCGCCAGTTTTTGCTTGATATCGGCATTGCTGAGGACAATCTCCGAATGACCGACCACGAAGAAAGCCAGCTATCCCATTACTCCGATGCGACCACCGACATCGAATACCGCTATCCGTGGGGCTTTGATGAACTTTGGGGCATCGCCTCACGAACCGATTACGATCTTTCTCAGCACCAGGCCCATAGTGAGGAGAACCTAGAATACCACGACCAGGTCGAAAACACACGCTTCATCCCGTATGTCATCGAGCCTTCGCTCGGTGTCGAACGGCTGTTCCTGAGCGTGCTTCATGAAGGGTTCAGCGAAGAGACGCTTGAAAACGGCGAAACCCGTGTGAACATGAAACTTCACCCGGCGTTGGCACCTTACAAAGTCGCTGTCCTTCCCCTGATCAAAAAACGCCATCGCGACATGGCGCTTGAACTCCATAAACGCCTTTCCAAACACTTCATGACCACGTACGACGAAGCCGGAAAGATCGGGAAACGCTACCGCCGTCAGGACGCAATCGGCACACCGTTCGCCATCACCATCGATGACGAATCGAAAGAAGACGGCACCTACACACTTCGCGACAAGGACACCATGGAACAAAAACGTCTGAGTGAAACGGAACTGATCGAATTCATCAAACGCAACATCCAATTCTGAACCAGGGTGATGAGGCATGGCAGAAACCAAAGACACGCTCACGGACAAGATTCTGTCCGCGACCGATATCGTCGAACTGATCAGCGAGGTGACCCCGCTTGAAAAGAAAGGCAAGAACCATATGGGACTTTGCCCTTTTCATCAGGAGAACACCCCCTCTTTTTCAGTCAGCGAAGACAAACAGCTTTATCACTGTTTCTCCTGCAAAGCCTCAGGCAACGCCATCACCTTCGTCAAAGAGACGAAAAACATGGAATCAAGGGACGCCATCAAATACCTCGCCGACCGCGCGAACATCACCCTTGATGACAACCAGTTCAAGGCGGACCCGCTTCAGAAATACTACGACATCAACGCCGAAGCGGAAGCCTTCTACAAAGTCTATCTGCATCATACGAAAAGCGGTCAAAAAGCGCTTGAATACCTCTATGGCCGCGAACTCGACCTGACCACCATCGAACATTTCGGCATCGGGCTCGCCCCGGCGCAATCCGATGCGCTCTATCAGGCGATGCGCAAAAAAGAGATCCTCAAAAGCGACCTGCTCGACCTCGGCCTGATCGGAGAGAACGAATCCGTCTACGACGTGTTCAGGAACCGTATCATGTTCCCGTTGCACGATGAGAAGATGCGGGTGGTGGGCTTTTCGGGCCGCACGTTCACAGACGATGCGAAAACCGCGAAATACGTGAACTCCACAAGCACCGCGACGTTTGAAAAAAGCAAGGTGCTTTACAACCTCGGCCGCGCCCGGAAAACGATCCGGGAGAAGAACCGAGCCGTTCTGTTCGAAGGGTTCATGGACGTCATCAAAGCCCATACGGCAGGCCTTGAAGAAGGCATCGCCACCATGGGGACCGCCCTGACCAAGGAACACATCAAGCTGATCCGCAGACATACCGACACCCTGGTGCTTTGTTTTGACGGCGATGACGCCGGCCTTGAAGCGACCCGCAGCATGATCCACGACCTCAAAAACACCTCGCTTGCACTCTATGTGGCGAAAATGCCCTACAAGAAAGACCCCGACGACTACATCAGCGAATACGGCAAGGACCGTTTCAACCGCCTCGTCGACGAGGCGATGTCGGCGGATGAGTTCCTCTATGAAGACTTTCTTGCCGCTGCCGACACGGACAAGCTCACCGACATCGAACGGTTCAAGAAGCAGGTGTTCAACCTCATCGAACGCAAGTCGAACGTGGAACAGGTCTACTTTCTCAACAAGCTTGCCGAGGATCTGAACCTGCCGTATGAATCGCTCGAACTGGACTTCAAGACCGTCAGCAAGACCACATTCAAAAGCTCGAAACGGTTTCCGGCGAAAAGCTTCCATATCGCGGACAAGTTCGTCAAAACCGAGATCGGACTTATTCATTATTTCCTCAAAGACCGCTATTACAGCCGGAAGTTCCGCAGTGAATTCGAAGATTTCACTTACGTCAGCAAAGTGGCGCTTGAAATCCAGCTTGAAATCTTCGAAATCTACGACTTGCAGGAAAAAAGCAACTTCTGCATCGTCCCTGAAATATTCAGAAACAAATTATCGGAGACCCAGCGCGCCTTCTTCGACAAACATATCGACATGGCATCCTATCCGTTCAACGATGAAGAGTTCGAAGACATGCTGCTCATCATGAACGAGTTCCAAAAACGCAGCAAGCTGAAGTCGCTAAGGGAACAGTTTGAGAAACTGGAATCCGATGAGGAGAAAATAAAGCTCAAATATGAAATAGACCGTTTAAACCGGGAGGTAAAACATGGAAAAAGAAAAAATAATTCAAGAGTTAATTGAACTCTACAAAAAGAAAGGCTTCATCGAAATCAAGGACATCGAGGCCCACATTTCTTCCGAATCAGACGATTTCGACGAGATCATCAACATGCTTGAAAAGCGTGACGTCGATGTTGTCAGCCGAGAAGAGATGGTGAACTACAAAGTGCCTACCATGCTTCAAGACGATGAAGAGGACGAAGAAGAAGTCGAAGAAGCGATCAAGCTCAACCTCGACTTCGCCAAGGACATCGAAGAAGAACTCCTCCAGGACAAATCCTTTGAAAGCATCGCCTCGATAAAAGTGGACGACCCGGTCCGCATGTATCTCAAGGAAATCGGACGTGTCGAACTGCTTGACCCCGATACCGAACTCGAACTGGCCAAAGACATCTACCACGCTAAACTCGCCAAGGATCAATACGACGAGATGAAAGAGCGTGGCGAGGAAATCACCGAAGGATACAACAGTGAAGTAGAGAACCTCATGTATAAGGGGGAGCTGGCCAAAAACAAACTGGTCGAGGCCAACCTGCGCCTGGTCGTCTCCATCGCCAAACGCTACGTGGGACGCGGCATGCAGTTCCTCGATCTGATTCAGGAAGGGAACATGGGTCTGATCAAAGCCGTCAGCAAGTTCGACCACAAGAAAGGCTTCAAGTTCTCGACCTACGCGACCTGGTGGATCCGCCAGGCCATCACCCGCGCCATCGCGGACCAGGCACGCACCATCCGTATCCCGGTTCACATGGTCGAAACCATCAATAAGCTCGTCCGTACGCAACGCCAACTTATCCAGGAACTCAAACGCGAACCGCTTCCCGAAGAAGTCGCCAAACGCATGAACATCAGCGTCGAGAAAGTCCAGATCATCCAGAAGGTCGCCCAGGAACCGATCAGCCTCGAAAGCCCGGTCGGTGAGGAGGAAGATTCCTCGCTCGGTGACTTCATTCCGGACCATGACACCCTCACACCGATGGAATACACTTCGAAGGAAATGCTCAAACGTGAACTCGACGAAGTGCTCGAAACCCTCACCGACCGTGAGGAGAAAGTGCTCCGTATGCGCTTTGGATTGCTTGACGGACGGACCCGCACGCTTGAAGAGGTGGGACGCGAATTCGGCGTGACCCGTGAAAGGATTCGTCAAATCGAGGCGAAGGCGCTCAGAAAGCTCCGCCACCCGTCCCGCAGCAAGAAACTCAAAGACTTCATTAGCGGCCGCTGATGCTTGACAAACGGCTCAAAAAAGTGTTGTCCATGCTGGATGAAGACTGCAGTGTGCTTTATGACATCGGCAGTGACCATGCGTACCTGCCTATTGAAGCAATCAAACAAAAAATCATCAAAAAAGCCTATGCGGTCGACAACAAGGAAGCGCCGCTCAAAAGCGCCATCACGAATATCGAAGCCCATGGGCTTAACACAAAGATCGAGCCCATCCTCTCCGATGGCATCGCCGACTTGAGGGAGGATGTCGATTGCATCACCATCTGCGGCATGGGCGGAAAAACCATCCACGATATCTTATCGGGCGCAACGCTGAAAAACATTCACACACTTATCCTTCAACCCAACAACCATCCGCAACTGGTTAGAAAACTGGTCGAATCCATTCCTTTCATGATTGTCGATGAGACCGTCGTCGCCCAACGCGAGGAAGTCTATCCGGTCATTAAAATGCGGCCCGGCAAGCAGACGCTTGATCAAAAAGATTTGCATATCGGGCCCATATTGCGCAAACACCCGAGTCGGGCCTACAAGGAATCCCTGGAACAGGAATACGTCTTCCTGCAAACCCTGATCGAACAGATTCCCGATGACAAGGCGAAACAGCCTTTGATCAAGAAACGAGACCTGCTAGAGGAGGTATTCAATGAATGGCGTGACAATCAAACGGTTTTTCGATGAGAAGTTTCCACGTGACCTGGCCTACGAATGGGACAACGTCGGCCTTCAGATCGGCACGTTGAACAAAGAAATCACAGGCGTTCTGCTAACGCTCGATGTGACGAAAGACATCGTCGACGAAGCCATCAAAAAACGTGCCAATCTCATCATTGCCCATCACCCCCTGATTTTCAAACCAATGCAAAACATCCTGACCGATTCCTATAAGGGAAATGTCCTCGAAAGACTGATAAAAGAGGACATTGCGGTATATGTATCGCACACGAATTATGACATCGGACACGACGGAATGAACACTGTGCTCGCCGAAAAACTCGGTCTTAAGAATACGGAGATTCTCGAGATGCTTTCAGAATCCCACGGCATCGGCAAAATCGGCGACTTCGAACCGATGAAACTCTCTGAAGCGATCCCGACGATCAAAAAGCGCCTCGGCATGAAAGCCGGTCGCCTCATCACGAACCGAAGCGGCGACAAAGTCATCAAGAAAGTGGCCATCAGCGGAGGCAGCGGTGCTTCACACATGGCGATGGCCAAGTACAAAGGCGCCGACCTCTACATCACCGGTGATGTGAGCTATCATCAGGCGCATGACATGTTGCAGCTCGGGCTTTCCACACTCGATATCGGCCATTATGTGGAGAAACATTTCATGACCGCACTCAAGCATCAACTGGAGGATTACGGGCTTACCTGTCCGGTCTATGAATCCTCGATCGACCAGGACCCTTTCACCTATGTATGAGAAAAGCGCTCCCAGAGGACATGATCCTCTCAGGAGCGCTTTTTTTGAGACGTTTTGTCAAAGGTTCTATTTAAACTTCGATGATGGCGTCAACCGGACAAACAACTTCGCAGGCGCCGCAGTCGATGCAGACATCTTCATCGATCACATAAATCTCTTCGCCTTCTTCGATGCAGTCAACCGGACACTCTGGCACACAAGAACCGCTTGCAATACAATCTTCAGTAATTCTTCTTGGCATCGTCATTCCTCCTTGTTTCGGTTTAACCTCATTTTAAAGCAAGAATGGTGCAATGTAAACCTATTTTGAGTGCATCGAGCCCTTATTTAGAAGTTTTTTATCGATGCCAAAAGAAAAAAGGCTTCGAAAAGCCTTTTTCGTGTCTATTTGATGAAATGTCTCAGACTTCGATAATCGCATCGACAGGGCAAACCTCTTCACAGGCGCCGCAATCGATACAGGCGTCCTCGTCGATTACGTAGATATCGCCTTCGGAGATGCAATCCACCGGACATTCCTCCACACAAGCACCGCACGCGATACAATCATCCGTAATTCTTCTAGCCATAATCATGTGCCTCCTTCTTAAAGCTGATGATGGGTACGTTTTTATTGTAAGTCATCGTTCATTCTTTTTCAACCTGTAATACAGTAATTTGTTGGTTTTATAATTATCCGTTTTTCGAGCGGACATCAAGTTGGTGAAAGATACGTTTAATGGTTGTTTTTTAGGCCTTTGTACACTATAATGGGAATGAAAATAATAAGGAGTGATACTATGGCATTATGGCTAGCGATTGTCCTGATTGTCGTCGCGCTGATTCTGGGCGCCGTATTGGGCTTTTTTATCTCACAAAAGTATTTCAAACGCTATTTGGAGAAAAATCCGCCGATCAACGAGCAAATGGTTCGTGCGATGATGACGCAAATGGGAAGAAAACCAAGCGAGAAACAGGTCCGTCAGGTCCTGAACTCTATGAATCAGCACAAAAAATGAAAACTGTGACCCTGAATCAACTCCTTGAAACGCCACGCGTTTCAGGGAGTTTTTTTATTAGCAAAGGTTCGAAACTTAAATAATCAAGTATATGATTTGTAGGGAATGCGAACATTGAGTATAATTTTACCATAAGAAATCTACATTCAAAGGAGAGATTCACATGAAAAAAATATTCCTTAGCAGCATAATCCTGTTCAGTGTTTTCCTGCTCGCCGCATGCGGAATCGTCGATGACGGAAGATTGCGGGTCGGCATGGACCTTTCGTATCCGCCATTTGAGACCGAAGAAGATGGCGAACCCTATGGCATCAGTGTCGACGTCGCCAGAGAGCTCGGTGAGTTTCTTGGCCGGGAAGTCGAAATTGTCGATACCAGTTTCGGATCATTGATCCCCGCGCTCAATAGCGGTGAGATCGACATCATCATCGCGTCTATGAGCATCACCGAAGAACGCGGTGAAGAGGTTGATTTTTCTGATCCTTATTTCTATTTCAAAATCATCAGTCTGGTGAACCAGGACTTCGCCGATGCCCACGGCATCACCGAAGATTCCTCTTCGGACGACCTGCTTGCCATTGAAGACGCACGCTTTGTCGGCATCGCCGACCAGGTATCCTATCAAATCCCTTTGGACAAAGGGCTTGATGTGACCGAAGCCACCGATCTTTCAAGTGCCGTGTTCGAGGTTGTCCAAGGCACCCGCGATATCCTAATGATGAGTTCCTTCCCTGTTGCGAACAACCATCAGGCGAACGAGGAATCCACCACCGTCGTATGGGATCCGTTTGTCTCAAGCCCGATCGGCATGGCCGTTCGTCAAGGTGAGGAAGACCTGTTGAATGACGTGAACGCATTCATTGCGCAGATGCATGATGACGGCGGCGTTTATGACCGCCTGCGCGACACCTGGGATGACGAGGTCGAAGATCGTCTTGGGCGTCACGGTCTTGATTTCTTCATATTCGAAGACTGATACGTATGAATAAGTTTCTAAGTCATCTGCTTGCGGTCCTTCTGTTTTTGGGATTCATGGTTTTTGTGGTCATGAACCAGGCCACGCCTGTCCGGTTTGAAAGGTTGGAAGGCTACGGCGGACTGTTCCTTGAAGGATTCATCAATACAGTCATTTTCAGTTTTATCGCTTTGATCGGTTCGATGGTCACAGGCTTTCTGCTGTTTCTCATCAGCAAGTCGAAATACCAGTTATTGAGAGCCTTTGACACAATATTCACCGAAATCATCTACGGAACACCCTTGCTGGTCATGATCATGATCATGGCGTTCGTCATCGGCCCGGCTTTCAACGTTTTCAATCGGCCCGTCATGGGGATTACGGGTCTGATCGTCTACATCACGCCCTACATGAAAAACATTTTTCGTTCTTCCTTTTCAAGCATCACCGAAGAACAGTTCATGGCGATGGACCTTTTCGGTTTCACGTCATATCAGAAGTACCGATACATCATCATCCCGCAAGTCGTCCGCATCCTCATGCCCCCGCTCATGAACAACTTCTCCCTCATCATCAAAGGGAGTGCACTCTTAAACGTGCTTTCAGTAAGAGAGCTCTTCTATGCGCAATCGATCTTCCACAGCCGGACCTTCGCTACGGTCGTCGGTCTGATTACCATGTGGATGCTCTATATCATCATCACCATCCCGCTCTCGCAGTTCATCCGCTACTTTGAAAGGAGATGGTCGCTCTAATGAAACTCGACATCAAGAACCTCTCACACACGTACGACATCGAAGTGCTCCACGACCTCTCGTTTCAGCTTGAAGGGAAGCGTTCGCTCGCATTGCTCGGCCAAAGCGGAAGCGGGAAATCCACGCTCCTGAGAATCCTTGCCGGCCTGGAAAAACCGACCCTTGGCGAGGTCATGTTCAACGACAAGCGTGTGACGGATCCCGAGTATCGCAAGGGGGTCGGATTCGTCTTTCAGTCACATAACCTTTTCCCGCATCTGACGCTCCTTGACAACATCACCCTTGTGCTCGAAAAGACAAGAGGGTTCACAAAAGAAGCCGCCCACAAGCGGGCCATGGAGAACCTTGCGACCTTGCAACTCGACGATCAGGCGCATAAAGCCCCACGCAACGTCTCAGGCGGACAGGCGCAACGCGCTTCCATCGCCAGGGCACTGAGCGTCGACCCCGAAGTCATCTTCCTTGATGAACCGACCTCATCGCTCGACCCCATTCTGACGAACGATGTGCTCACGGCCGTCGAAGAACTGCGTGATTCAGGAAAAGACTTTGTGTTCGCGACCCACGTCATGAGTTTCGTAAGGGATTTTGCGGATTACGTGATTTTCATGTATAAAGGGAAAATCGTCGAACACGGACCACCGGAAATCATGGATGGCCCGAAAAGCGAAGAAATGCGTTCATTCATGTCCAAAGTACGATAAAAAAAATAAGCGTTGGTCGCCGACCAACGCTTATTTTTTATTTTCGCTTCGCTTGTTAACTTTTTGCTCAATCTTGTGTTTCTGCAAGAAATTGCTTTTCGGTTCGGTCCCATTCATGATGCGCTTATAGTTCCCAGTGTGGCGGTAGATGACCAGCGACACGCCGATCACGCTGATGATGGGAAGAAAAAGGTCGCCTCGCATACTGAAGAGCCATTCGTAGGCACTTCCCTCCCGTGGGCCGAGGAAGTAGACCGCCATGACACTGATCAGGACGGATAATGCGCCGAGGGTTGAACCGACACTGATGTAGCGGGTCAACTTGACGCCGGTAACGTATCCGAGCAATCCGATGATGCCGATAACCGGAGCGTAAAAGAGGAATATCCCGACACTCGTGGCGACCGCTTTTCCGCCTTTGAAACGCAGGAAGACGGGGAAAATGTGGCCGATTGAGGCCGCAATACCATAAAGCAGCGGGTGAAGCATCTCGAAGGCTTCGAAAGCGCCCAAGCGTATCAGCAGGATGATGATTCCGCCCTTCAAGACATCGAGGAAGAAAACCACCATGCCGAGTTTCTTACCGAGCACGCGCATGGCGTTGGTGGTGCCCAGATTTCCTGAACCATAATCCCTTATGTCGACCCCTTTGGTTATCTTGCCCATCAAAAGCCCCATCGGCATGGAGCCGATCAAGTATGAGACAAGCAGAACGATGAAAGGCATTGATGCGGTTATGACTTGTTCCATTAAGATCACCTTCGACTAACTAAGTTGTTTCAAATTATACCATAAGTAAAATCAAAAAGACACTACAAATAGAAACTGCTTTTTGGTATAATAAATGAGTGAGTAAACTCAAAGGACGTGTTTTTATGGCAGAAAAAGCATACACAGCAGAATCCATCCAGGTACTTGAAGAACTTGATGCCGTAAGAAAAAGACCCGGCATGTATATTGGGTCCACCGATGCCAGAGGGCTTCATCATTTGGTGTGGGAAATAGTCGACAACGCGATTGACGAAGCATTGGCCGGCCACGGTGAAGAAATCATCGTCACAATAAAAGAGGATAACTCCGTAATCGTCGAGGACTTTGGACGGGGTGTACCCATCGATGATCACAAAAGCGGAAAGAATACCGTTGAACTCATATATACCAAACTGCACGCCGGCGGGAAGTTCGGCCAGGAAGGCGGCTATAAAGTATCGGGCGGCCTCCACGGTGTCGGGGCATCGGTCGTCAACGCATTGAGCGAGTATCTCGATGTCACCGTGACCAGAAACGGAATCCAATACAACATGACGTTCCGTGACGGCGGCGCCAAGGTGTCTAAAATACAACAAGTCGGCAAGCGTCGCAAAAGTGGGACCCGTGTGCATTTCAAACCGGATGCACGGGTTTTTTCTACGACGGTCTTCAATTATCAGACCCTTTCGGAACGCTTGCGCGAAAGCGCCTTCTTGATCAAAGGGCTCAAAATGGTCCTTAACGATGAGCGAAGCAAGCAAAAGGATGTCTATCAGTACAATGAGGGGATCCTTTCTTACATCAAGTTCATGAATGAAAACAAGAAACCGATCCATGAACCGGTGTTTTTCGAAAGCGTCTTCGACGAAATCACGGTCGAGGTGGCTTTCCAGTTCACCAAATCGTATACCGACCAGGTATACTCTTTCGTCAATAACGTCCGCACCCGCGACGGTGGGACACACGAGACCGGATTCAAGGCTGCGTTCACTAAGATTTTTAACGAACACGCTTTGAAAGCGGGGCTCCTCAAGGAAAAGAACGGCAAGCTTGAGGGCGCCGACATACGAGAAGGCCTGTCGTCGATCGTATCCATCCGCGTGCCCGAACATCTCCTTCAGTTCGAAGGTCAGACCAAAAACAAACTGGGAACGTCCGAAGCCCGCACCGCGGTCGAACAGACCGTAAGCGAGAAGATGACGTATTTCTTCAATGAGAACCCCAAACTCGCCCAAACCCTGATCGAACGCGCCATCCATGCGCAAAACGCCCGCGATGCGGCGCGTAAAGCGCGTGAAGAGGCGCGTCTTGAAAAGAAAAACCGTAAAAAGGAGCCCATTCTTTCGGGCAAACTGGCGCCGGCCCAGTCCAAGGACAAGACCAAAACGGAACTCTATCTTGTGGAGGGCGACTCGGCGGGCGGTTCCGCAAAACAAGGCAGAAACCGCCGTTTCCAGGCGATCCTGCCTTTGCGCGGGAAAGTCATCAATACGGAAAAGGCGCGCATCGAGGATGTGCTCAGAAACGAAGAAATCAACACCATCATCCATACCATCGGCGCCGGATTGTCGAGCGATTTCGACCTTGAGTCGTGCAACTATAACCGCATCATCATCATGACGGACGCCGACACCGACGGTGCGCATATCCAAGTCCTTTTGCTGACGTTCTTTTTCCGCTATATGCGCAAACTTATCGAAGCGGGCAAAGTCTACATCGCCTTGCCGCCGTTATACAAGATCTCCTTTAAGCGCGGTCGCAAGAACGAAGAGGTGTATGCCTGGAGTGACGATGAACTCCAAAGACTCCTCGAAGTCAAAAAGAACGTACACATCCAACGGTATAAGGGGCTCGGCGAGATGAATGCGGCCCAACTCTACGAAACCACCATGAACCCGGAAACCAGGACCCTTATCAAAGTCACCATCGACGACCTTGCGGATACGGAAAAACAGATCCGCATCCTCATGGGCGATAAAGTCGAACCGCGTCGTGACTGGATTGAATCCAACGTTACGTTCACCAACGAAGACAACTTTGAGATAAAGGAGTAACCCATGGCTGAAAAACTCTCGAAAATCATAGAAGAATTCGTCGAAGGGAAAATCCTCACTGAGAATCTTGAAGAGATTGTCGGAGAACGCTTCGGACGCTATTCCAAATACATCATCCAGGACCGTGCCCTGCCCGATGTCCGCGACGGCCTCAAACCCGTTCAGCGTCGCATCCTCTACGCCATGCACCGACTTGGTCTCACTCAGGACAAACCCTACAAGAAAAGCGCCCGTATCGTCGGTGACGTCATCGGTAAGTACCACCCCCACGGTGATTCAAGCGTTTATGAGGCCATTGTACGTCTCAGCCAGGATTTCAAGATGCGCGAACCGCTCATCGACATGCACGGCAACAACGGCTCGATCGACGGCGACAGTGCCGCCGCCATGCGTTACACCGAGGCGCGGATGTCGAAAGTCAGCGAGTTCCTGCTTCAGGATATCGACAAACGGACCGTGGACTACATTCCGAACTTCGATGATGAGGAATACGAGCCCATCGTCCTTCCCAGCCGTTTCCCAAACCTGCTTGTCAATGGCGCTACCGGGATTTCCGCCGGTTACGCCACCGAAATTCCGCCGCACAACCTTGATGAGATCATCAAAGGGATCATCAAGCGCATCGACAATCCGCAATGCAGCATTGAATCGGTCCTGGGCGTTGTAAAAGGGCCGGACTTCCCTACCGGCGCCATCGTTCAAGGCAAAGAAGGCATTGAAAAAGCCTTCTCAACCGGTCGGGGACGCATCATCATCAAAAGCAAAGTGGAAATCGAAGGACAGGATATCGTCATCACCGAACTGCCCTATGAAATCAACAAAGCGACCCTTGTGCGCAGCATGGATGAAATCCGTCTGAAAAAGAAAATCGACGGCATCAAGGAAGTCCGTGACGAGTCCTCTTCCGAAGGCCTTCGCATCGTCGTCGAGGTCAAGAACGCCTTCGACCCCGAAGCCATCCTGGCCTTCCTTCACAAAAAGACGGACCTTACCAAATCCTATAACTACAACATGGTCGCCATCAACAACAAACGTCCCGAGACCATGAGTCTTCTGAATATTTTCGATGCTTACATCTATCATCAGAAAGAAGTGGTCACCAACCGCTCCAACTTCGACCTTCAGAAAGCGAAACGCCGCCTTCATATCGTTGAAGGGATCATCTACATGGTCGACATCCTCGATGAAGTCATCGAGCTTATCCGCAACTCCAAGTCCAAAAAGGACGCCAAGCAGAAACTGACGACGACGTTCGTCTTCACAGAGGAACAGGCCGAGGCCATCCTCACCCTCCAGCTCCACAGACTTTCCCAGACGGACCTGTCTGAACTCGAGGGCGAGAAGAACGAACTCCAGTCTCTCATCGACCACTTGAACGACGTGCTTTCCAACGAAAACGAACTTGAAAAAGTCATCAAAAAGGAATTGCGCGCCATTCAACGCAAAGCGAAATCGCCGCGCCGCACTGAAATCGAAGAGGAAATCGAAAAAATCACGGTCGCCGAAGAAGACCTGATCGAGAGCGAGGATGTCGCGGTGGGCGTATCCAAGGACGGATACCTGCGCGTCTCCTCACTGCGAAGCTACAAAGCCACTGAAGCCCCCGATCAAAAGGAAAACGACGCTTTCATGCTCGAACGCGTCATGAGTACGCATCACACGTTGCTCATGTTCACCAACAAAGGAAACTACATCTATCTTCCTGTCTTCAAAATCCCTTCCGTACGCTGGAAGGACATGGGAACGCATGTGTCCCATTTCGCGGCGATCCATGACGATGAGCACCTGATTCATGTCGAAGCGGTGGAAAGCTTCGAAGCGGAACGCTATTTCCTTTTCACCACACAGAAGAACCACATCAAGATGACCAAGCTCTCAGACTTCGAAGTACAGCGCTACAACCGTACCATCAAGGCGATCAGCCTTGAACAAGGCGATAAACTTACCCATGTGAGCGCCACGGATGAAGCGAAAGGCGAACTCATCACCATCAGCGATTACGGCCATGCCTTGCGCTACCACCTCGAAGAAGTTCCCGTCGCTTCCACCACCGCCAAGGGTGTCAAGGCGATGCAGCTTTCCAAGCGGGACCGGCTCGCCGCCTCCCTGCCGCTTGAAAACGAGTGTGCATTGCTTGCACTTACTTCAAGGGGCACCATCAAGCGTCTCGACCCGCATGAAATCGAGAAGAAGAAACGTGCGCTCAAAGGCGTCCCGATCATCAGCCAGCCGAAAACGAAACCGTATCTCTTCCAGGATCTGGCCCTGATCAACAACGCCCAGTACAAAAACCGGGCCAAAGTCGACGTGCTCACCACCAAAACCCGTGTGCGCCTGACCGCCTTTGAACTCAAGGCGTCGATGGGCGAAACCGGCCGTAAGGTCATGCGCCCCGAAAAAGAGGGCCGTCCGTTCAAACTGAGCGTCGAACCGATGGAAAAAGACTCAGACCAACCACCCATCAACGATTTTCTTGCCGGAAACTACGAAGAGAAGAAACAGGTCTCTTTGTTTGAAGAAACGGACGAATAGCCATTAAGGAGGTGCGTCCATGAACTGCCTTGAAAACATCAGTAAGAACCGGATCCCAAACGACATCATCATGCTTTATCTCGATCTTTACCGGTTCAAAGGTCGCAACCGCGACATGCTTGGGGCAATCGAAAACGACCTGCCCACGCTGATTGGCGAGACCATCCGCACCGATACCTATTTTCTGGCTCAAATGCTCGATCTTAAAATCAGCGATTCGCGCTTCAAAAGCCTTGTTTTGCGTAACGTTCAGCCCAAGACCCGTGACGAACGTTTGCTCAGAAACCTCAAGAAGGCGTTCGAACGGATTCATGAGGAGGCTCACGAATTCGAACTCATCGAACGGGAGATTCACGATCTGCTGCGCTTCGTTTATGGCGATGTCTCCCCGAGCGAATCGCTTTACTACGCCAAAGCACCCCAAAAGAAAAAAGAGCGCATCAACCTCCTTTCAAGCGGTCACAAGACCCGCAGGGAAGCACTTGAAGGACTGATAAACACCTACCATTCCGTCCAGAAGAAGAACGAATACGAGTCTTCCTTCATCACCATCAATTTCATCGTTGATTTTTTCCAGCTCAAACCGTTCAACGCCCATAATGATGAAATCGGACTCGTTTTGCTTTATATCCTTTTCCTGAGCGATGGCATTGAAGCATACCACCTCTCCAGTTTCTTTGAAAAGCTATACAAGCAACGTGAGCGCTATCAAAAACTGAAAGTCGAGGCGGCCCACAACTGGTCGGAAGGATTATCCGATACCCACGGCCTACACCGTTTCTTTTTGAAAATAGCCATCGAAGCCTACCAAGACTTCTCCGAAATCCTGCGGAACTACACCTTCGACCAGCAAATCAACAAAAGCGATTACATCGAAAACACCATCAACCGTCTCGAAGAAGTCTTCACCAAGGACGAAATCCGCTCTGCGCATCCGACCATCAGCGATTCGACCATCAACCGGACCCTCAAGCGGCTTCGCGATGAGAAAAAGATCCGCCCGCTCGGCAAAGGCCGGAGCGCGAAATGGATGAAACTCTATCCTTCACCAAAAAAGCCATCCATTCAAGAACAGCTCAACCTCAAACTCTAAAGGACGTGTTCATATGCCAACCATGGAAGACGCATTAAAAAACGCGCTTGAAAACGCGCTTAAACAAGCATACGACCTCGATGCGGACGTGATTCACATCGAACAGCCCAAAGACAAACAAAACGGCGATTTTTCGACCAACCTCGCCATGACGCTTGCCAAAACGCTCAGAAACAACCCGTTCGTCATTGCCGAAACCAACAAAGAAAAACTGGAGCTCCCTTCCGGCGTCGACCGCGTCGAGGTCGCCCGCCCGGGCTTCATCAACTTTTTTGTCTCCGAAGACTATCTGAGCGACATCATTCCCGAAATTCTCGAAAAAGGCGAGCAATTCGGCGCCTCGGACATCGGAAAAGGGACCCATGTCAACATCGAATTCGTGAGTGTGAACCCGACAGGTTCCATGCATGTCGGCCATGCGCGCGGCGCCGCCGCCGGGGATTCCATGGCACGGGTCATGAAAAAGGCCGGATTCGACGTGACCAAGGAGTTCTACGTCAACGACGGCGGCAACCAGATCCACAATCTGGCCCTTTCCATCAACGTACGCTACCACGAACTTTTCGGGCGCACCCTTGAGATGCCCGGGGATGCCTATCACGGGCCTGAAATCACCGAACTCGCCGAAACCATCAAAGCCGAACACGGCGACCGTTACCTCTATGAAGACGGTTACACGTATTTCCGCGAGTATGGCGTGAAGTACCTGCTCGATGGAATCAAAAACGATCTTGCGGCGTTCGATGTCGAGTTCGACGTCTTTTTCTCCGAGAAAAGTCTCTATGACAACGGTGAAGTCGCCAATACGCTGAAATTCCTCAAAGAAAACGGGCACACGTATGAAAAAGACGACGCCCTTTTCCTCAATACCACCGATTACGGCGATGAAAAGGACCGCGTCATCGTCAAACGGGATGGCACCTACACCTATCTGTTGCCGGACATCGCCTATCACAAAAACAAGCTTTCCCGCGGGTTCGACAAACTGATCGACATCCTTGGCGGCGATCATCACGGGTATATCCCGCGCCTCAAAGCCGCCATCCAGATGGTCGGCGGCAAAGCGGACACGCTTGAAGTCGACATCCTGCAAATCGTCAAAGTCCTTCGCGAGGGAAAAGAAGTGAAGATGTCAAAACGCAGCGGCAAGGCCATCAGTCTGCGCGACCTGGTTGACGACGTCGGCAAGGACGCGGTCCGCTATTTCTTCTCGAGGCATTCGCTCAATACCCATATGGACCTCGACCTCGACCTGGCGATCAAAAAGACCAACGAAAACCCGGTCTTCTACGCGCAATACGCGCACGCCCGCATCAATTCGCTGTTTGAGAAAGCGGCTGAACAGGGTTATGAGCCCGACGCGTCCATCCAGACGTATCAGGCCCTCACAAATGAACAGGCCAAGGACATCATGAAACTGCTCATGAATTATCCGTCCCTGATCGAGGAAGCCGCCACCAAGCGGATTCCGCACAAGATAACCAATTACGTCCACACGCTTGCAAGCGCCTTGCACAGCTTCTATAGCGCCGTCCCCATCCTGAAAGGGGAGGCGACGCATATCCGTGAGCATCTCAATTTGCTGGAAGCGACCCGCATCGTCTTGAAAGACGCGCTTTTTCTGATCGGTGTAAACGCACCCAGAAGCATGTGAAGCATTGGACAAAGCGATACATATGTTATAATGAGTCTAAACAAAAAAAGTGGTGATTACAGTGAGATTAAAGGATTATATCAAAACGGTACCGAACTTCCCCAAAGACGGGGTCATGTTCAAAGACATCACACCGCTCATCGCGGATGGCGCGGCCCTGCGCTACGCGGTCAAACAGATGAGCGACTATGCCGAAGAACGGGACGCGGACATCATTGTCGGCCCCGACGCCCGCGGTTTCATTTTCGGCACGCCGGTCGCCGTCAGGCTCGGTGTGGGCTTTGTTCCCGTACGCAAACCGGGAAAACTTCCGCGTCCGACCTATACTGAGAGTTTCGAACTCGAATACGACGAGACCGCGCTTTCGCTTCACAAAGACGATATCAAGACCGGACAACGCGTCGTCATCGTCGACGATTTGCTCGCGACGGGTGGCACCATTGAGGCCACCATCAAACTCATTGAAAAAGCGGGTGGCAACGTTGTGGGCATCGTGTTCCTCATCGAACTCGCGCAGCTGAAAGGGCGTCACCGTTTCAAAGGGTATCCTGTTTACAGCCTGCTCACCTACTGAATAGGAGGAACGCCTCATGCAGACTCCGACCTTTGAACAATTGATGGAAAGCATCAGAACATACGTCACCGATGAAGAAGATCTCGCCCGGATCGAAGAAGCGTATGCGTTCGCCCTAAAGCACCATGAGGGCCAAGAGCGCAAAAGCGGCGAGGCCTACATCATTCATCCCGTCAGTGTGGCGTATATTTTGTCTGAATACAAAACCGACCCCACCACTCTGATGGCGGGTCTTTTGCATGACTGCATCGAAGACACTTCGGCAAGTTATGACGACATCGAAAAGCGTTTCGGCGAAGAAGTCGCCCTCGTCACCGAAGGCGTGACCAAACTCGGACAGTACAAATTCAAGGGCATCAGCGACGCCGAAGAGGAAAAACAGCTTGTTCAGGCCAAAAACTATCAGAAGATGCTTCTGGCGATGGCAAAAGACATCCGCGTCATCATCGTCAAACTTGCCGACAGGCTTCACAACATGCGAACGCTCAGCAACCTTCCTGAAGAAAAACAGCTCCGCATCGCGCGCGAAACGCTTGATATCTTCGCGCCCCTCGCCCACCGTCTCGGTATGTACATCCTCAAGGCCGAACTCGAGGACACCTCGTTCAAGTACATCAAACCCGACAAATACCGCCGCATCGCCCAGATGATCAGAGATACGCGACAAAGCCGCGAATCGGATCTCGACGAGATGAAAGGAAAACTTGAAACATTGCTTTCAAGCAACCATTTCGAGTTCGATGTCAAAGGGCGTGTCAAGAACATCTATTCCGTCTACAAGAAAATGCAGGACCGCAACAAGGAATTCGATGACATCTATGACCTGCTCGCACTCCGCATCATCGTCAAAAGCGTCGAAGCCTGTTATAGCGCGATCGGCGTCATCCACAGCAAGTTCACCCCGATTCCGAACCGTTTCAAAGACTACATCGCGATGCCCAAACCCAACCTTTATCAGTCGTTGCACACTTCGGTCATCGCCCAAGGCAAGATCTATGAGATCCAGATCCGCACCAAGGAGATGGACCGCATCGCCGAATACGGGATCGCAGCCCACTGGGCCTACAAGGAAAAGGGCGCCTCCAAAGTGCCAATGACCGAAATGGTCAGCAAGAAGCTAAAATGGTATGGCGAACTCATCAAGTTCACCGAAGAGAGCGAATCGGAAGAAGAAGTCCTCAACCTTCTGCGTGATGACATCTTCCATTCCAATGTCTATGTCTTCACGCCCGACGGCGACATCATCGATCTTCCCAAAGGCTCCACCCCGCTCGATTTCGCCTTCCGTATCCATACCGAGATCGGCATCAAGACGGTCGGCGCGATCGTCAACGGCAAGATCGTCCCGCTCGAATACAAACTCGAAACCGGCGATGTCATCCAGATCAAGACATCGAAAAACTCTTTCGGACCCAATGACAACTGGCTCAAGATCGTCAAGACCTCCGGCGCGAAAAGCAAAATCAAGAACTATCTCAACAAGCAGCGACGCGATGTTCTCATGGATATGGGACGCGAAGAGTTGAGCAAGGAAATGGAACGCCGCGAACAAAAAGTCCAGCTCACCGACAAACTGTGCGAGGAACATTTCCAGCACAAGGGCATAAAAAGCGTGGACGACCTCTATTATGAAATCGGAAAGAACACCATCACCGCACAAAGCGCACTCAACACCCTGATTGAAAAAGAGGATTTCGACGAGGCGCAACTCATCGAAAGCATCAACAAACGGGAACAACAACGGCGCAAACAGCACACCGACTCCAACATCGTCGTCGAAGGGCTGGACAACCCGAGTGTGAAACTGTCCAACTGCTGCACCCCGATCCCCGGGGACCCGATCAAGGGCTACATTTCCAAAGGAAGCGGCATCGCGGTCCACCGCAGCGAATGCAAGAACCTGCAAAATCTTGACTCGTCCCGCTTCATTGATGTCAAGTGGGCGTCCTACGAATCGGACATCCATTCGGTCAACCTCAAACTGATCGTGATGAACCGCGACAACATCCTGGCCGAAATCATCAATACCACCACAACGCACGGCGGCAAGATCGACCAGGTCACCGCAAGCACCAACAAGCGCGGTGAAGGCGTCATCAAAGTCAAAGTCGGCGTGCGAAACCGCAGCGAGCTGGAAAACATCATCCTCAACCAGCAAAAAGTCGGCGGCGTCATGAACATCGAAAGGCTGATGAAGTAATGAAAGTGCTCGTACAACGTGTCAAAGAGGCGTCCTGCCAGTCCGGCGGAACCACGACCGGCGCCATCGCAAACGGCCTTGTCCTGTTCGTCTCCTTCAACAAATCCGACGACGAATCCCTGATCCCGCTTTTGGCGAAAAAAATCGCCAACCTGCGCATCTTCGAAGACGAGGAAGGCAAAATGAACCTTTCCTTGCTCGATAAAGGCTACGCGGTGCTCAGCATCTCACAATTCACCCTCGAAGCCAAGACACGAAAAGGCAACCGGCCTTCGTTCACCGAAGCGTTGGCCCCGGACCTTGCGAACACCTATTATCAACAATTCAACAAAGCGCTTGAAAAGAAAGGCATTCCCGTGGCGACCGGCGTATTCAAAGAACACATGGACATCACGCTCACCAACGACGGTCCCGTGACACTACTCATAGAGAGGACAAAGGACAATGATTAGAGAACTGACAAAAAACGACAGGGACGACGTACTGGAATTTCTATATCATGAACCTGAGATCAACCTCTACATCATCGGCGACATCTACAACGGCGCCTTTGAAAACGACTGGCAACAACTGTATGCGGAATTCCGCGACGGCAAATTCTTCGCCGTTTTGAGCCGGAACATGTCGACCCTTATCTACTATGCCGTGGAAGACGATTTCAACGAGGCATGGTTCGACATTTTCGAACAATACGATTTTTTGTTCATCAGCACCAAGGAGAAACTGATGGAACCCATCAAAGCGCGTTATCCGAAAATGCGCGAGGACAAGATGGACTTCATGAAATCCACAACCTTCACGCGCGATGAGACCATCGATTACTCGGGGATCCGCATTCTCGAGACAGAAAAAGACGCGGAGATGGTGTTCGACCTGCTCAAGACCATCCCCGAACTCTATACCGTCCACCGCAAAGGCAAAGAAGAGGCCATCCAATATTTCCTGCACAATTCCGGCGAAAACGGCACCACGGTTTTCATCACCGAAGACAACCAAGTCGTCGCCACCGCGAGCGCCGTCTATGAGACAAAGCAAAGCGCCATGATTGTGGCGGTCGGGACGCATGACGACTACCGTGGCAAAGGGTATGGAAAGACCGTCATGCACTACCTTATGGACCTCTACATCAACCATAAGAGGAAGACGCTCTGTCTTTATTACGACGACCCCATCGCCGAAAAGCTCTACAAGAAATTGAATTTCGTCGATATCGACCGTTGGAGCATGCTTGTTCCCGATGATCCCTCTACCCAGTTTTGAGACAGAGAGGCTCCTGCTCAGACCGCTTAAACGGTCCGACGCCAAGGCCATATATGAATATTCGTGGCGTGACGATGTCGGTCCCCGTGCCGGATGGGCCCCGCATCAGTCGATCAAGGATACCAAGCGTTTCATAGAGTACGCGCTTTCGAAGCCCGCCCGCAAACAACCGGGCGTTTACGCGGTCATCCTGAAAGCGGAAAAGCGCCTCATCGGCACCATGGAGATCCATAGCTTCTTTGAAGGGTTCAAAGCCGAAATCGGCATGGTCTGCCACCCTGCCTATCAAAACCGGGGCTACATGCATGAAGCCTCGAAAGCCGCGATGGTCTACGCCTTTGAGTTCCTGAATCTCAGACGGCTTGGGTATTCGCATTATCCGGATAATAAACCGTCCGAACGCCTGCGGGAAAAACTCGGATTCACCTATGAAGGGACACTCAGAAACTTTCATAAGCGCTATGACGGCCAGATTGTGGATTTTGTGACGAGCAGTTTCACCGATGATGACTACCTGAAACACTATGACAGCGTCTTTGAGCCGTTTAAAAAAACACTGACCGTCAAATGACATATCATTTGCAATAATCCGAAATCATGATATAATGTATTCGTAATCAAATATACACACACATCAAACTATTGCCGTGGGCACTGCCTATGGGTGATAAGTTTGACAAAGCCAAACCAGGAGCGATTCTGGGACGGAAAGCTATAGGGTCTCACTGAGACAGCCAGTTGCCTAACTTGTTCCCAA
>PWHE01000085.1 GCA_003554735.1 Mollicutes bacterium
ACCTATTAAACAGATAAGAAGGAGGCATTCGTTAGGGGGCTAACGAAGATACGCACATGATACGTCTTGAAAAACTGAAAAAAAGAGAACTTCCTTCACATGTGGCGCTTATTCTCGATGGGAATGGGCGCTGGGCGAAACGTCGTGGAAGAAACCGCCAGTATGGTCACCGCCAGGGTGCTTTGAATGTCAAAACCATCGCGATTGAAGCGAACCGGATCGGCATCGAGGTGCTAAGTGTCTATGCCTTTTCCACTGAGAACTGGAAACGCCCGCAAAAAGAAATCGACTTTCTTATGAAAATGCCCAAGTCATTTGAAGAAGAATCCTCCGACGATATCCATGACTCTGACATCCGGATCGTTTTCTCGGGTAGAAGAGACCGGATTGACCATTACAATCGAGGGCTTATGGAAAAGCTCGAAGAGCGCACCAAGGACAATGGGGGTATGATTCTCAATATCTGTTTCGATTACGGCTCGCGTGACGAGATTGTGAATGTCGTGAAGCGTGTCGCCAAGAAAGTCAAAAAAGGGTCTATGTCCATCGATGCGATCGATGAATCGACCATTGAGGAACATCTTTACACCAAAGGGCTGCCGTCTGTGGATTTGCTGATCAGAACCAGCGGCGAGCAGCGTCTTTCGAATTACCTCCTTTGGCAAAATGCGTATGCCGAGTTCTGTTTCACCAAGCGACCCTGGCCTGCGTTCAAGGAAAAACACTTGAGAAAAGCCGTTTACGACTACCAAAACAGGAATCGTAGATTCGGCGGTTTGAAGGGATGATACCATGCGAACTCGCCTGATTACATCGATCGTGCTGATCGTCGTTTTACTGCCGCTCCTCTTTGTGCCTTCGGCCGTATTTTTTGCGGCTGTCGCTGCACTGTCTCTAATCGCTTCCTATGAGTTTTATCGAATGGTGCGTAAGCAGGATACGAAGCCATTGCCGGCTTCCCTTTTCGCTTTGGTCGTGCTTGCGGTCTATTCGCTATCCGCTCTGATCTTGCTTGGAACGCTTTCCGAAGCGCTGTTTTTCCCGCTTGTGTTGTTGCTGCTGATTGTCTTTCTCGCCAAGCGGGTGTTCACACACGATGTCAACAGCGCCACGCTGTTTCAGGGTGCGCTTTACATCGGACTTCCTTTTGCGAGTTTGACCTATGTACATGCCCAAGGCATCATGGCACTTTTGTACCTTCTGATACTCGCCATGTTCACTGATGTGTTCGCCTATTTCACGGGCATTCGTTTCGGGAAGCACAAGCTGGCACCGAGAATCTCGCCCAAAAAGACCATTGAAGGCGCCATCGGAGGAACCCTCATCGCGGTCGGAATTGCAACGCCGTTTGCACTTTATTTCGATCTTTTCGGGATTGGGGATTCGTTTTCCTCAATCGCTTTGGTCGTCTTGTTCAGCGTGATGGTCTCACTGATCGCCCAGCTAGGGGACCTGATCGCCTCAGCGTTCAAAAGACGCTATGACATCAAGGATTTCTCCAACCTCATGCCCGGCCATGGCGGGATTTTGGACCGCTTTGATTCAGCCATGTTTGCGGCGACCGTTTTGACGCTGTTCCTGCTCCTTGCAGAGGCGATCTGAAGTGAAACGCATCACGTTGCTGGGCGCGACCGGATCAATCGGTTCACAGGCCGTCGAACTCATTGAAGAATACAATCAGCATTTCACGCTTGAAGCCATCAGTGCCAACACCAATATCACGAAAGTGGAAGCAATTCTGAAAAAACATGATGTAAAAATTGTCGTCATGGCGAAGAAGTATGAAAGCCGTGTGAAAAAAGCCAAGCCCGGGTGTACCTTCTATCCTCTTGAAAGTGATGGCCTTATCCGCTGCATCAAGGATTTGAGTGATACGGTCGTGCTCAACGCACTCGTGGGCAGTGTGGGCCTTGAAGCCACACTTGAAGGCATCAAAAACAATCAGGACATCTTGCTTGCGAACAAGGAGAGTCTGGTTGTCGGCGGACCACTCATTTTGTCCGCGTTGGAACACTCTACCTCCAAGCTCATCCCGATCGACAGCGAGCATGCCGCGCTCAGAGAATGTCTCAAGGGACGTTCAGTGCAGGACATCGAGAAGCTCGTCATTACAGCGAGTGGCGGAAGTTTCCGCAACCTTTCCGTTGCTGAACTTGAGAATGTTACGGTGGACGATGCGCTCAAACATCCCAACTGGTCGATGGGCAAAAAGATCACCATCGATTCGGCAACCATGATGAACAAAGTGTTCGAAGTCATTGAAGCGCATTACCTGTTTGGTGTATCTTATGATAGAATAGAGGCAATTATCCACAAGGAAAGCATCGTTCATGGTATAGTGCATTTTAAAGATGGCAATGTACTTGCCCATATCGGACCTTCCGATATGCGCATTCCCATACTCAGTGCCATGAAAGGCGATGACTCCTTGCGATACCATTCGGCATTCGATCTTCTCACCAAAGGAAGCCTGCACTTTGAAAAACTTGACCGGAGACGCTATTCGCTTTTTGATCTCGGGATTGCTGTTGCGAGAAAAAATGGCATGCATGTGGTGACAATGAACGCAGCGAATGAGATTGCGGTGGAACGCTTTTTGAACCATGAGATTCGGTTTGTTGATATCGAACGTCTGATTGTACGTTGTCTGGATCACTTCGAAAATCATATTCCGTTAACGCTCGAAAATATCAAAAAACATGATGAGAGTGTCCGGGCCTATGCCCGACACCTGGAAATTTGAAGGTGAAACTATGTTTATAATCAATATACTCGCGTTTGTCTTTGTGCTTGGCCTGGTCATTTTACTCCATGAACTGGGACATTTTATCATGGCCAAACGCGCCGGAATCCTGTGTCACGAATTCTCCATCGGCATGGGACCCGTACTTTACAGCAAAAAACGCGGAGAAACCGTATATTCCATCCGGGCCATTCCAATCGGCGGGTTCGTGATGATGGCCGGAGAAGAGATCAATGAGGATATGGTCAAAGTCGGCAACACGATTAAAGTGTTGCGTAAAGACGGCGAAATTACCCATATGATCCTCAACGAGGACGACCCGCGATATGAAGACGCCGAAACGATCACCGTCAACCAGGTCGATCTTTCAGGCAAAGACGACCGACCGCTCACCTTGAACGGCGAGCCGGTCAATGAAAAAGCGTATTATGTCTTTAAGAAAAAGAAACTCCAAGTCGCACCGTTTGAGCGCAGTTTTGAATCCAAGTCGCTTACACAGCGCTTTCTGGCCATTTTTGCCGGCCCTTTCATGAACTTTGTGCTGGCGTTGTTTTTGTTCATCATGGTCGCGATGATTGTAGGGTTCCCCGTTGAAGACGAACACGGGAGAATCACCACCGAAATCGGTGTGGTTTCTGAAGACATGCCTGCCGATGGTGTCATCAAGCCCGGAGATGTCATTATCGCCGTTGAAGGGGATGACGATATCGATTCATGGCAACGCTTCAGCGAAGTCATGCAACATAACCGTGGCACTCGTGAACTCAACATAACCGTACGGCGCGATGGCGAAGAAGTTGAACTGAGTGTCGTACCGAACATAACCATTATTTCCATCGGCATCACCTCGGCCCGCGAGCCGGACGATCCGCATGAAGTTAAAATCGGTCCGGTCCAGAACAATACCCCTGCCATTCAAGCCGGTTTTGAGACCGGTGATATCATCCGTCGAGTCGATGGAACCGATGTCGACAATTGGTCTGAACTGCTTGACATCATGCATGCCAATGAAGCGGGTGACCCCATGGTATTTGAAGTGGAACGCGAAGACGGCAGCATGGACACCATTGAAATTGAACCGTACGGAAGAAGCCTGCTTGAAAGCCAGGGGGCTTCAATCTCCAGAAGCACCATCGGTGTATCACCGGTTCATGAGCGGAACCTCGCGCGAAGCGTTCCAGCCGGATTCGGAAGCCTTCGGAGTGCCTCGACAATGATATTCGATACGCTAAGAATGCTCTTTGGCGGTACCGTAGGCGTAGGCGACCTAGCCGGACCTGTGGGCATCTATACCATTACGACCAGTGCATTCCAACAAGGATTGATCACATTCTTCAACTGGACCGCATTGCTCAGTGTCAATCTTGGCATTTTGAACCTGCTGCCTATTCCCGCCCTGGACGGTGGAAGACTCGTTTTCCTGGGTTACGAAGCCGTGACTCGACGCAAAGTCAACAAAACCGTCGAGAACTATCTCCATTTCATCATGTTCATTCTATTGATCGGACTCCTGCTGGTTGTCACGTATAATGACATCCTGCGCCTACTTAATCTTAGATAGAGGTGTTTGCCATGAAACAATCGTTGCTATTTGTACCTACGCTAAAAGACGCTCCCAAAGACGCGGAAGTTAAATCCCATAAACTCATGGCCCGCAGCGGACTGATCAAACAGACCGCATCGGGGATCTATACGTATCTTCCGCTTGGGAACCGGGTGATGAAGAACATTGAACGCATCATCCGTGAAGAACATGACAAACGTGGCTGTTCGGAACTGCTCATGCCTGCCATCCAGCCGAGGGATTTGTGGGAGGAATCAGGCCGGTGGGGCGAATACGGTCCCGAATTGATGAGACTCAAGGACCGCAAAGACCGTGATTTCTGTCTGGGCCCGACCCACGAGGAAGTCATTACGCATGTCGTCAGGGACCATATCAATTCCTACAAGAAACTGCCGCTTGCCCTTTATCAGATTCAGACAAAATATCGCGACGAACTCAGACCGCGATTCGGGCTCATGCGCGGACGCGAGTTCGTGATGAAAGACCTCTATACATTCCATGATCACGAAGATGATCTTGAAAAATGGTATAAACTGATCTCTGAAACCTACCGCATCATCTTTAAGCGGTGCGGACTCGAGACGAAAATCGTTTCATCCGATACCGGGCAGATAGGTGGAAGCCAGGCCGATGAGTTCATGGTGATGAGTGAAGTCGGCGAAGACACCATATCGTATTGTGACACATGTGAATATGCCGCGAACAAGGAATTCAGCGGTTTGGCCGCGGGTGACGCCTGTCCGGAGTGCGTTAAAGGAACCATCAAAGAGGCCAAAGGCATCGAGGTGGGGAACATATTCAAGCTTGGAACGAAGTACTCAACAAGCATGAACGCATACTTCACCGACAAGGACGGTCAGTCCAAACCCTTGATTATGGGGTGTTACGGCCTTGGTGTGTCTAGAACCATGATGGCGGCCGTCGAACAACACAGCGATGATAACAGCATTGTATGGCCGGAGGAAATCGCCCCGTTCGATGTGCACATCCTCCCACTCAAAGTGGACGACGAGGAAACCATTGCCGCAAGTGATGCGATCTATAAGGAATTGTCCGGGTCCAAGGAAGTCTTGATTGACGACCGTCCGGAACGCCCCGGCATCAAGTTCAAGGATGCGGATCTGATCGGCATTCCATACCGTATTATTATAGGAAAAGACATCAAAGATGGAAAAGTCGAGTTCATCAACCGCTACACCGGCGAGAAAAAACTGGTTGAAACGACTGAAATAAGCCGTTTGTTCTAAAACCACATAAAAAACCTTAAAAAGTGAGCATTTTCAATTGACAAAAGTGCTCACTTTTTATATAATCTTATACAGTTGCGCAAAACAAAGCCGAAAACATTGAGTTGTACGAAGCGTTGTGACCGCGCGACACCATGACATTTCAAGAGTTAATTTGCCCTCACAATCTGTTGACATTCGAGCCTTGATATTGTAAAATATTAGAGCACTCAAGAAATGCATAGCATGGTCTTTGAAAACTGAATAGAACTAGAATTACTTTTGAGTTTAAGAAGCAACACCAAATCAAACCGAAACTGTCTTAGGACAGTTGACATAATTTTTTATGGAGAGTTTGATCTTGGC
>PWHE01000101.1 GCA_003554735.1 Mollicutes bacterium
CGTCAACTCGAAAACGCTCGAACTCGCCGAAGCGAAAAACGGTCCCATCTCCCATGATGCGGAGAGTTACGACTGGGACCAAGGCATCTTCATGGAAGACGCCATGAAATACGTCCTCTCGATCGTCGATGCGCCCGAGAAAAAAACCATCCGCGATTACATACTGAGCGCCCAGGCGACGTTGCTGTCGCATGGTGTGACGTCTGTGGGCAGCGACGACTTCCATGTCACGGACGCACCGTATGAAGATGTGCTTTCCGTTTTTGAATCCCTGAGCACATCAGGCGAGCTCAAACTCAATGTCCTGCAGCAGGTCAACCTGCCCAAGATTGAAGTCTTTGAGGATTTCCTTGAAAAAGGATATGCGAACAAAGTGTACGGTAACTATCGGAACGGACCACTCAAACTGCTTGCGGACGGATCCTTGGGGGCACGAAGCGCCTACATGAAAACACCGTACGCAGATGATCCGGACACACGAGGCATCGCGATCTTCGATGAGGCAAGCCTTACCCGTCATTTCAACAAGGCGTATGATTACGACATGGACTTCGCTGTGCACGGCATCGGCGACGGCATCATCGAAGCGATCATGAACGCAAAAGAGGCCGCAAGCGAAGGAAGGGTGGAAAAACGCCGTGACTCCATCATCCACGCGCAACTTGCGGACCATGGCCAGATCGAACGCATGCGCGAACTCGATCTCGGCGCGCAAACCCAGCCGATTTTCATTGCTTCCGATGTGCCCATCATCGAAGAAAGACTCGGTGAGCGCGCCAAGGAAACCTACCTTTTCAACACCATGCTCAAAAAGGGCATCAAGACGACCGTTTCGACGGACGCGCCGATTGAAAGCACGAACCCGTTTGAAAATATTTATGTGGCGGTAAGCCGTAAATCGTTCAAACATCCCGAGTATCCTCCTTTCATCGAAAGCGAGGGCATGACACTCAAAGATGCCATCACCGCCTACACACAGACACCGGCGTATTTCTCCTATCAGGAAAACAGACTCGGGCGCATCCAAAAAGGGCATCAGGCGGATTTCATCGTGGTAAGCGGTTTTGACAAAAGCAATGTCGAATCGCTTCTGAAAACGAAGGTGCAAGCCACCTACAAGCAAGGGGAGTGTGTCTATGTCAATGAATGGTGAACACCTTCCGCCCGAATATGAAAACACGCTTGGTGAACGGCTTGGCATCATCATCATCGGAAGCGTCTTCCTGATCGTCCTCTCTGCGCTCACGCTCGGTGTGCTCTTCGCGCCATTGGCCGTGGCGATGTATCGAAGCGTCTTTTACCACCTCAAACACGACGCGCGCCCGAAGCCGTTCATCAGACACTACTTTTCCTACGTGAAAGACTCGCTTCCCGAATCCCTCATTGTGAGTCTGTTCGCATTGTTGGCGGGGTTTGCGCTCATCACCGCTTTTTTGAGCGTTGAATCAATCATCGGGTATGTCGTTGTCTACTTTCTGATGTTCGAGGCGCTGTTGCTCGTTCTTTTCGCCTTGCCGGCGATGGCGAAAATCGGCATCAAAGGAATCGGACAGCTTGCTCGCACGGTATTTCTGCTTGGCCACCTGCATGCCTCAAGCACGTTTTTTTCCATCGCGTACGTGGTCATCGGCGTGCTAGTAAGCGTCAACCTCGGTGGTTTCTGGTGGCTGATCGGCCTTTTGCCTTTTGTTGTCATCTATTTTGCACTCAGTGCATTGATCTACAACCGCACCTTGCGCGCCTGAGATTTTAAAAAAAGCGCCTGAATCAAACGATTCAGGCGTTTTTATGTATGATGTGAAGAATGCCTTCATGAATCAGTTCAATCATCGCTTCTGTGATCCTCGGGGCGAATTGTGAGCCTTTGTGTCGGTTCAGCTCATCGATGATGGCATCGCGCTCAAGGCGCTTACGGTACGGTCTGTCGGTCGCCATGGTCGCAACCGCGTCCGCAACGGCGATGATGGAGCCGCCCAGCGATATGGCGTCCTTGTCGACGCCTCGAGGATAGCCGCCTCCGTCCCATCGTTCATGATGGTCATGGACCATGGTGGCAATTTCTTTGAGGTCCTCGTTTTCTTTGAGTACGTTATATGAATGGATGACGTGTTCCTTGATGTGGTCGTATTCATCTTCGGAAAGTCGGTCTTCTTTGTTGAGGATGTCATACTTGACCCCGAGTTTTCCGATGTCATGAAGCATGCCGGCCCAGTAGATGTTGTCCAGGAAACTCTGTTCCTTGTCCAGTTTTTTCGCAATCGCCAGGGACAAGTTGGCCACATCGTCGCTATGGCCTTTCGTGTAGCGGTCATAAAGGTCGAGTGTGCGGACGAAGGAACGGATGATGTCTTCCTTGATGGCACGGTTTTGCATATCGAGGTGCTGTTTCATGAAGAGTTTGTTGAAAAGCGTGGTGAACTCCTTGCTCCGGCGCAGTGCCTCTTTGGTGATCGCATCCGGTTCGGTGTAATAATCGAAACCGACCACGAAAATGCGCTCCGTATTGAATCTGAACACCAGATAGACCCTTTTGGCATTATCGAGATAACTGTATTCACTCGGCATGACAAACCCTTTGTAAAGATTTTTCAATTGCCGTTTGATGTCGCGGTGGTATATGGTGTCACGATTGCGGACCAGAGTGGTGTCATGAAGCTCGTAGAGAAACGGGATGTCTTTGATCGGATAGCCTTTTGAAAGTGCCATGTCGATGGCGCCTTCCTCTTCGAAATAGGCGAAGGAAGCGTCGGCTTTGGCGAAAATGAAGTTGCTGATTTCAAAGGTTTCCTTGGCGTAGACTTCCTTGCTGGTGGTATCCGTGAGGATGTGTTTGGAAAGATTGAGAAAACGGTGCACATAATCGAGGGTCCGGTCAAACTCGACATTGGTCCGGTACAGTTTTTCATTCTGTGAACGTTGCCGGAACACATAATCTTTGATCACAAGCGCCAGCAGGACGGTCACGAACATGAAGGAATAAAGAATCAGTGTATCGAAATAAAAGGCTTCGTTACTCCACGTGGGGTCAAAGCGGAAGACACCGTATGTGAGAAGGAATATCATTTGCAAAGCGAGCAGCATCCGGTAACTCATGAAAAGCGCTCCGATGATAAAAAAACCGGAGAGAATGTATAGATGGCGCGTGTATTCAAATTGTCCGATTCCCGCAATCAGCAAACCGGTAGTGAGCAAGTAAAGCATAAGGTAAACGGTTCTTGTAACCATCCATTTCAAACGTCTGTCACGTGGAATCCTGAGCGTTTCGTTGAAACTCAAATAAAGGAAGGGTCCGAAGAGCAGGATGCTCAACGTAAAACCGGAAATCCCGATAAAAAGATGCGTCCATTCGGCTGTATCCCCCAAGACCAGGAAGGCATGAAGCTGTACCAACAGTCCGGCAAAGAGCCCCATGATCAACGCAATGGCGAGCCCTAAGACGAAGATTCTTCCATGCGATGCCGACAAGAGTCCGCTTGCGACAACGAGCCGACGTCCGATTTCTGTAATGAAGATGAGCACTAGACTATAAAAAAGTCCAAGATGCAGTGCGACGCCCAAGGGCAAATCCAGTTGAAGTTCACCGCGAAGGAACCAACCAACCCAGGAACCGATGAAAAGATACGGATAGATCTTTCGTCCGTAGAGGATGCTTACGACAATGGCCAGAGGCGCTGATACCGTGACGAAAGCAGAGGTCGTTACTACCCGGACAAAAAGAAACTGGAAGAAAGGAAGCAAAGCCATCAAAAAAGCAATCATCGAGGCTTTGAATTCAAACGTGTTTGTGAGTTGCTTCATCGGGACACACTCCTTTAGGCCAATTATAGCATATTTCGATTTATTATCGACAGCCTTTTGTTAAGCGACTTTTATTGCATGCGCATTAAAAATACTGTATACTATCAATACTAAACGAAGCAGGTGATACTATGGACCGACTCATCTATCGTGTGTCCGCCTTCCCCAAAGGAAACAAGGGAGGCAATGAGGCGGGTGTTGTGCTTGAAACCGAAGGCCTTGATGAAAAAGAGATGCAAAAAATCGCTACGCATGTGGGATACAGTGAAACGGCATTCCTGTTTCCATCCGACAAAGCGGATTACAAAGTCCGCTATTTTTCTCCGAAGACCGAAGTGCCGCTTTGTGGCCATGCGACCATCGCCCTTTTCAACCTGATGCGCAACATCGATGCACTGGATAAGGATACCTATACAATCGAGACAAAGGCCGGCATTCTCAACATCAAAATCAAAGAAGACAGCGTCCTTATGGAAATGGGGGAGATCGTCATCGAAGACGGTCCGTCTTTTGAGGATGTACAGGAAATCCTCGGTCTTGAAGCAACATGCATTCTTTCAAAGGACATCAAACAAGTCGGCACCGGCATCATGGAAATCTTTGTGGAAGTCGACAGTCTTAAAACCCTGCACACCCTCAACCTTGACCCGGTCAAAGTGCAGTCGCTTTGCGAACGCATAGGATGCAAAGGCATTTATGTTTTCACAGAAGAAACCGAAGACGCTTCGCATGCGACACAAGGCAGAAACTTCCTGCCGGTGATCGGCATCAACGAAGAAAGCGCGACCGGCACCGCTTCGGGAGCACTGGCAGTCTATCTCAGGGAAATCAAAGGGATCCAAGCTCAACACTTCGTGTTCGAACAAGGCAATGTACTTGGCAAACCCTCCCTCATCGAAGTGGACCTTCATCTTGAAAACGACCGAATCTCTACATTATATGTCGGTGGGGGTATGCGCTTCATCGACAAGATTGTCAAATACGCCTGACCACGTCCGACGTGGTCTTTTTATTTGGCCGAATTTGCACATTTTTATCAAGAAAGGTTAAAAAAATTATAAAAAATGCTAAAATGGAGGAAAGGGGGGCAACGCTATGGACAATACAAAGACAGAAGTCACGACACTTTTGGAAAAGCGCTACAAGGGTGTGGTGGAAAAAGACATTCAAACCGAAAAGAACATTGAAAACAAGCGCAAGAAATTCAACAGCAACATCAAACGCATTGATGCATCCGTCAATGCGAGTCTTTCCAATGTCGAAAAAAATCACGACATTATCGAAAAACATTTCAAGAAACTGCTTCAGGATCTGAAAAACACGTTCAACACTCAAATCGAACGACTCAACTATGAGAAAGACACCCAGGAACACAATCACTCGGCACGCCAAAAGCGTCAGAACACTACGTTTGAAAAAAACGAGAAACAAAACAATGCCGACAAGGAAAAAGCCAAAGAGACCTACGACCAAAAAATCGCCGATGCCGAAAAAGTCTTTAATGAAACCCTCAAAGATGCAGAAAAGGCGATTGAAGAGGCAAACAAACGGCACAGCCAGCAAATGAGTGAACTGCAGGACGATACGAACGAACGTCTAGAAAAGGCCGAGACCATCAAAACGAAAGCCAACAGTTCGTTTGAGCAGACGCACCGTAATATCGAATCCAAACGGACCAAGGCACTCAATGCGATTGACAAGGAAAAGAACGAAACGGTGGAATCCATACGCGCCACAATCAAATCCATGCACCGTAAATATAAAGAGAATCTCAAACCGATCGACGATGCAATCGCCAAGTTGAAAAAGAAACAGGAAAGCGAACTCAAAAAGCTCAAAGAGTCCCAGGAAAAAGAGATCAACAAGCATGAAAACTATAAAAAAGAGGCGGAGAAAATCAACGATTCCTCCAATGTCTCGTATCATGAAAAACAGATCAAACAACTGAGAAAAGCGCACATTCAACAACTCAAGGAAAAAGAAGAAGAGCAAAACGAAGC
>PWHE01000008.1 GCA_003554735.1 Mollicutes bacterium
AACAGCCGTGCATTTGGGATTGATTATCGTGCAGCATGACAAGCCCTTTATTTGTTGTTTTTTCCAGTTGTGTTATAAAAAGATAAGTGATAATATATATATTGCGTATTTTATTAAGGAGTGAAACCTATGGAAAATGTAATATTCAAAAGAGCACTGGGTATTTTCAGCATCATTCTGATCATCATTCTTGCCTCCGTGGCATGCAATTTCATCGGAGCCGATGAAGAAGATCCCGTGCTAAGCAACTCGGATGAAGTGTTCTTGACGTTCGGCAATGTCGAGATCACGAATGAAATGGTATATAACCGTATCAAGGCACGTGACGGTTTCGTACATCTTTTCAATCTCATTGACGCAAGCCTTTTGTCCGATGAGATGGACGCCGTGAGTGAAGAAGCGATTCAGGACCATATCCTCGAGCTCACCTACGGAACCAGTGACCAAGAGGAGATAGACCGCCTCACCGAAGGCGAGATGGAAGAGATGGAACAGGACTTCAACGATGTACTGATGCTCGAGGGTTACAACCCCGAAGATCCCGATGAAGTCGACGCCTTCGCCCGTCTTCAGCTCGCCCAGCTGAACTTCACCCGCCAACAGTATATTGATGGTGAGGAAGGCGATCGTTTCGCGATCACCGAAGACGATCTTGAAAGTTTCTACCGTGATTATAAACAAGGCGACGCCGTCGCCATTCCCCTTCGTTTCTTCGACCGCACGGAGATGCGGGCCGTTTTCAACCACTTCAACCTGATTGAAAACTTCGAGGGCGGATTCGCCAAATACACCGGCGAAGAACCCATCGAGGATGTCGGACGCAACGATTACGATGAAGACAACACGGAAATGCTTGATGACGATGAAGTGCTCGAGTATTTCGTCCGCATCTACAACTACATGAACCAGCACTTGGACCCTGTCGATGAGAATTTGGACCTTCAAGGCATCGTCGATGGCGAGATCGATCAGTTCATGTTCAACCAGATGGACCTCAGAATGAAAGCCGAAGAGCGTCAGGAAGAAATCTATGCGGATGTCGCGACGTATCTGTTCGAGCGTCTCAAAGATGCGGAACGGCCGTATCACATCTCCTCCAGAAGCATCAACGACGACCGTTTCTTCTTCTATCTGCTGGACACTGAAGACGTTCCGGCCTTCGAAGACCTCGATGCGGACGCTCTTGAGGATTTGAAACAAGAATACGCCGAAATCCTCATCACCGACCAGCAAATCGAAGGCGTCATGAGCCATCTGCACAGTGAAAACAATCTCAGAATCCATGACGAGAAGCTTGCCTTACGCTATGAAATGCAGTCCGGGCAAGAGCTTTATGAACCTTATGACGATGACGTCACACTCGCGACCCTTGATGGCCACAGTGTGACGACCGATGAGTTCTTTGAGCATTCGGTCACACGAATCGGCGCGCAATATGCGACCGACATCGCCAAAATCGAGTTCCTGTTTGCGAGCGATTTCTTCGAAAACGCCTACGGGTCGAACCGTGACGTCTTCAGAAACTCGAGCGAACTCATGCGCGAACACCGCAATCACGTCCGGGATGAGAAACAACTGTTCTCCGCGGGGCTTTACGGCCAGTTCGGCCTTTCCCCTGAAGTGTTCAGCTGGAATGAATATCTCTATTTGTTCGGCCAGGCCCAACAAATCCGCCAGCAGATTCTCCAGATGACCGGTACCCCCGACCCGTTCGCCCGCTACAACTTTACCGAGCGTTCCGCCTTCCTGAGTGAAGAGGACCTGCTCAGACAGATGGTCGAACGCACCATCCGCTATGACCATATCACCCGCGAGATCGATTATGAACGCTATCACGAACTCGTCGAGAAAAATTTCGAGAATTTCTTCTCACTGAGGGCCGACCACATTCTTGTGTATACCGACATGGATCACGACTTCCTGCCGGATGATTTCGAAGACTATTATGAAGAAGTGCTGTCCGATGAAGAACGCGACGAACTCGATATCAAGAGAGCCAATCTTTACGATAAGATTTTCGAACGTCTTGACGACGGGGACTCCATGCAAGACATCGCGACCGAATACATGCGCGCCTTGCGTGGTGAAGATGAAGATGATGACGACTACAGCGAGTGGGCACGCTTCCGAAACGCCGGCCTCCGGATGCTTCATCAGAATCTCAATGAAGGCGAAGAGCTGAGTCCGCGCACCACACGCAATTACGATGAGGCATTTGTAGAAGCCCTCAAAGCCATCTTTGACGAATATGATGAGGATGAGGATTTCGAAACGTCCGGCGACCTTGTGAGAACCGCGTTCGGCTTCCACTTCATCCGTGCCGAAAAGGGTCCGAACTTCGACATCCCGAGTGCACGACTGACTGAAGACGATGACGGTTACGACGAACGCATCGCCAATGAAGACGACATGCCCAACGTCGCCCAAATCGAATATTACACCCTGAGCCTCGTCCAGCAATACATGGGCGAAGATGTCGATATCAGCTTCCCTACAGAACTTGTCGATTCACTCTCGCTATTCTACGAGCCGGTCTTCAATGTCCTGCTCAGCGATTATTACTTCACCATCATCATGAGCGACCACATGATCAGCGAGAATGTCCAGTTCACCAGCGATCACGACCTCCATCTCGACAGACTCTCCAAACTGAGCGATTTCTACAACCGAAGACTCTTCCCGCAACTGCACGAATAATGATCAAAGGGACTCGAAAAACGAGTCCCTTTTTTTTACGCCAAAAGAAAAGCCCTGCGGAACCGCAGGGCTCGGTGCATTATTTCTCTTCGTCGTCGCCTTCTTCTTCCTCGTCATCAGCTTTCTGCTTGATGGCTTCGACTTCCATTTCTTCCTCTTCACCTTCGAGCGTTTCTTCAGGTTCTTCTTCCTCTTGTGGGAAGGAGATGCTCACGATGATTTCCTCAGGATCGTGTTGCGGTTTGAATCCTTCAGGGAGGTCAAGGTCGGAAATACGCAACGCGTCGTTTCCTTCAAGTCCTTCAACATCAAGCGTGAAGTTCGAAATACCGCTTCCCGCCGGGAATTCGGTTTCGACACTGTCGAAGATTTGCTCGACAACAAGGCCTTTGGCTTCAATCTTCTCGCGGTTTTCAATAACCAGAGGGATTTCCGCGGTGATTTTGTCGGTCGCAGAGATTTTCTGCACATCGAAATGCAGCACACGATTGTGACGGATCGGATCGACCTGAACTTCCTTGAAATAGACCTTGTGTTTCTTTCCGTCAAGCGTCATATCGAATGTCATGCTCATTCCGTATTGCTGGTAGGTCTTCACAAAATCCTTGTAGTCGATCTTGATCGGGGTGGGCTCGATGCCCTTCCCGTATACAACACCCGGAACCAGCGATTCGGCGCGCACGTCTTTGAGTTTTTCAGTTCTTTTTTCGGCTTTCATAATGAATATTCACTCCTTAGTATATAAACAAAAACCTTTGGCACGTATTTTTTCCTTAATAGTTTAACACAGTGCATATTATTTGTCTATTTATATTCTATTTTAACTTGGATTTGTAATAGCGTTCACGGTCCAGCACCCCGAGCGAAGGGGTGAATTCACCCGGCTCGATCTGTTCGAGCGCTTCGCCGAGCACGGCGAATTTCGAATCGATGTTGTCGATGAAATGGAGCGCGAGCGCTTCGGGGATGTTGGGTTTCTTCGGTGAGCCGAAGTTGCCGTAGTAATGGTGTGAAAGCACCATGTGCTGAAGCAACAGGCGTTCCTCGGTGTCATAAAGCCCGAGGGTCTGTGCGGTATGCCCGATGTGTTCGACGCCCATCGCGATATGGCCGATGAGACGGCCTTCCTTGGTGTATTCCGGCGCATAGTGGTTCGAGAGTTCGACGACTTTGAAGATGTCGTGCAGGACGATGCCGGCGATCAGCAGGTCCTCTTTCAGATAGGGATAGGTTTTCACAAACCCTTCCACCAGTCTGAGCATGGTCGCGGTATGGTGGGCGACGCCGCCGATGTAGGCATGATGAAAACGCGTGGCGGCGGGGTAGCGGTAGAAATCGCGTTTGTGCTTCTCATAAAGATGGAGCGTGATTTGGCGGAGGGCATCGTTTTTCAGTTTGTCGAAATAGGATTCGATGTCTTGTTGGATCGCTTCGCTTTTGACGGGTGCGAATGTGTAAAACGCGCTCATCGCTTCGTGTTCCTCCTCGAAAGAGAGATCGAGGTCAGTGATGTGAACATGGGATTTGACTAGGAACTGTTCCCTGCCTTTGAATTCGATCGGCTCACATTCGAACTGATAGACTTCGCCTTCTTTGACGTCGGCGTTCTCATCGATCCGGAGGGTAAGACGGGTGGAATCTTTGAGCAGGACGGAAAGCGTGTTCGTCTCGTAGGTGGTCTGATTGTATGAGTCGACTTTCGCATAGAATGTTTTCATGGTTTCACCTTCATATCTTTTGTCTGAGCACGGTGGTCGAGACTTTTTCGAGGGTCACGCGCTTTCTTTCCGTGCCGGCGGTCTCGTCTTCCGATTGATAGATTATATCAAAGGGTTCGTCGAATGTAAAGGTTTCGCGAGTCGCGTTGTTTTTGAAAATGATGATGAGGTGTTCGCTGTCATCACGCAGTTCATAGCAGATGGTGCCGCTTTCTTTGAAACGGACGTAGCTGTGCGTCGAAATCTCATAGGCGCTTCTGAGCCTTAGCAATGGGTGGGCCCTTCGGATGCCGAGCAGTTTCTTGAAATGTTCGATGTCCTCTTTGTGTTCGCTTACCTTGTTCCAAAAAATCATGTTGACAGCGTCTGAAGAGCGATACGAGTTCGAATCGCCGTCTTTGCTGCGATAGAATTCCTGACCCATGTGGATGAACGGAACGCCCTGGGCCAAAATGATCATGGAAAGCGCGAGACGCTGGGCGCGACGGCGGTCCGCTTCGGATTCGGTCTTCATGGCGATTCTCGCCTTGTCGTAAAACGTATGGTTGTCGTGGCATTCGACATAGTTGATCGATTGCGAGGGATACTTGATGGCGCCTTTGCGGTGGGTTTTCGCCTGGATGATGTTTTCAAGGGCTTTTTTGCTTGTCAGCTTGCCCATGGCATAGCCGCGTGCTTTCAGTTTGAACGTTTCGCCCTTGATGTGTTCGCGGGTCTCATCATTGAAAAAACCGATGTTGAAAAGCGTACGCGGGTTATACATATGAGAAAGGTACTGCTCCGGCAACGGTGCGGCCATTTTCCAGCCTTCGCCATAAACGATGATGTGCTCGTTCTCACTTTCAAGCTTCTGGCGGAGAATGTTCATGGTGGTCACGTCGATGAGCCCCATGAGGTCGAAACGGAAGCCGTCGATTTTGAAGGTGCGCGCCCAGTACAAAACGGAATCGATGATGAATTTTCGTATCATTTTGCGCTCCGTGGCCAGGTCGTTCCCGCAGCCGCTGCCTTCGGTGAGGACACCGTTCGCATCGACGCGGAAAGCGTAACCCGGAATCATTTTCTCAAACGGGAAGGTCTTGATGTCATAAACGTGGTTATAGACGACATCCATGACGACGCCGAGTTTTTCTTCGTGCATGCGGTCGATGGCAAAACGAAGGTTGTTGATGCGTTCATAGGGGTCGTCGGGATTGTCGGTATAAGACCCTTCGGGCACGTTATATTGCGAGGGGTTATAG
>PWHE01000042.1 GCA_003554735.1 Mollicutes bacterium
ATGAAGGCCGCATTAACCCTTTCTTAGAACTCTGTCTTTATATCTCCTTCTCGAAGCAATCGGATTGAAAAGAAATCCTTACTTTGATTAAACGTAAACTCAGGACTTAGATCGATATTTCTTATTCCCCCTTGTTTAAAGCTAACTACATAGGGAGCATAGATAACTACCCGATTCGATCCTTCCACATACCTCGAATCATTCTTAAGAGGTCTTATTGATACAAAATCAGAAATCCGACTACGAATCTGGCTCTTAAGATTACTGTTTGAATTAAAGCCGCTTGATATATCGAAATACAGTTTCCCAGACTTACTTATGATAATACTATCAGGTTTAAATACTTCCATTACCCATCTTAGACTTTCATAAGCGGTACGATTCATTTCTATGATATGATTTGGATCATCGATTGCAATACAGTAGTCATCATAGTCGCTATTTTCATTGAAGAATACTGGAGTATTGTTATTCTTAAGACGTAGAGTATAAACGTCACCCCCTACACTTTCATTCTCCCCTTCTTCGTCATCCTCTTCATCATCAAAATCTTCAACAAAGTCATCATCTTCAACAAAGTCATCAAGGAAATCATCCTCTTCCTCATCATCCTCATACATATCTTCAATCTCATCAGACTGAAAGAGCCGATAGTTATCGGATACCGCATACTCTACAAGACGCTCATCTGTTCCTGGTAACACTGCTACTACCTCATAACGGCAGCACCGCCCCTTCGCATTGTCATAATCAACTGGAATACTTACCACATCGCGAGGATTAATCTTTACAATAACGATAGGACTGTTACCAGAATGAAACCCCGAAACATAATCCCACGATGCAAAATGCAGACCGCTGGAACAAGTAACATTCCGATCCGGGTCTACACTTTCCCTAGGCATTTCTACAATTTTACCCGGCGAGTTATCATATGTACCGGAGTGAACATCTGTATAATCCTCTCGTACTCTCTTGTATGCAAGAAAGTATCCTTCAGGAGTAATCGGAAGCGTATTCTTTTCAAGAAACTCAAACAGTTCGTTTCGAGAAGAAGTAGCAGGATTCTCAAACATGTTTTCAAGAAAATTTACAAGATAGGTATAGTCCGCACCCTTCTCCTGCATCTTAACTATGCGGTCAGACAGAGAATTGCGAAGCACATTATCTTTATAGTAAAGCACTCCATCTTGAATGTGAATCCGAGAATCCCCCGACACATACTTTTTAATCGTATGCGCTTCCTCTGTTGCGAGATTGACAGCTTCATCTTCTGTAAGAGACTCAGAAAGAAGCCCTTCTTTAAGAGTATTGAAGTTCCTATGATCTGAGGCAACCTGATATGTTTTTCCCTGAACCCTCATTGTGATTCCTTCCAACGTAATAATGTAAGTCATAACCTTTCTCCTTTGCCTTTTTAGGCTACAATACGAATTATATACGGATTAATCAATAATGTCAATAAGATTATCCAATTCTGTTTTGAACTTTTCATACTCCTGCGGATACATAGCACTGTAATACTCATCCATTTGAAGCATATAGTTTTCAAGTACACCTTTTTCGCTTTCCCGATACGTTAGACTCCGAAAAGAACTAAGTAACGGAAACCAGTCTACTCCTAAAGATGCTACAAAATCCTTCCATTCATCCCCATTTTGAATCTGAGACTCGATCTTATCCTTAAACTCCTTCCTAAGATAGTCATCGTTAAGATATTCAATAACCTCCTTTACTTTCGAATGTTCGGGCAATGAGCCTAAACTACCGCTATTCAATCCAGCTTTTTGATCTATAATGTTTGCAACACTCAATACCTTATATGCCGCACTTGCTGAATTCTTAGCTGGCATACGAACGGAACTTATATTAAGACTCTTATTTAAGTTCCGGCAAATGTGATTCTTATTCTCGGTAAAGGTATAGATATTAAGCCAAACCTGAATCTTCTCTCTCAGATACTCCTCTAAGGGAACAAACCTACTTTCGTTAAGAAACCGCTTACGATCTTTCTCAATATTCTTTACTACAAGCAGGAAACTGGGGAACAAGTCTAACCGATCAACTTTATATACTCTATCTAAAATACTTGTATCCAACTTAGAACTTACATATGGAATCTTATCATCAAACCCTTTTTCATCAAAAAGGCGTATAGCTTCTTCCTTGCTTGTCCAGTTAGGAGCCTTAATGATCTGGCCCTCTTTCTTATAGGTACCATCCTGATTTATAAGATAGCTCTTATACACTACTGCATAAGTTTCCTTCGAAGAAATCGCACCTATGCTAGCACCCTTAGACTTCCGGATAGCCTTAATTTCATTTTTCACATTCGAATACGTAGTATACCTACTGGGGCTACCTATCGCGTCCAACTCATTTATAGAATGAACAAACAATACAGACTCATCCCTACCTATATTAGCACTACGCATCCATTTCTTAATATTGGCAATCTTTGTATCCCATGCAGATGTACAATCATCATTAAGAACAATATGGAGCCGCTTCACAAGATTAGGCGTGATCATCCTACTTCGAGAGGATGATGCAAAAGGCTCTACACCTATCCTCTTTCTGGTAAAACTTTCAAAGCTAAGCTCTCGCATATTGCTGGCAGCTACATCATCAACCTTGATTTTGTAAATAAGACTCTTTGCGTCACTATCAACTAAGTTATCAATAATGCTTACGTTGTTACTATCAGCGTTTATTAGAGAGTCATTTATTCGTGAAAAGGAAACTACTTTATCATACTTACTTTTCGTATGATCGATGTAGTTACGAATATACTCATGAAAGGCGGCATACGCATCCACAAGTTTTTCACGAATAGTAGATGCAGTTTGAGAATCGTAAGAAAGCTTCTCTCGTGAAGGCTGAACATCGCAGGAGCCATTCTCTACTTCCAAAACAACGTACTTATTCAATACAAAGAAAAAATGCTGGAAAGCATCAGCAATATCCCTATCACCGAGGCTTTTGTCTACATCAATTTTATTTCGTATCGACTCGGATAGAGCACTTCGAGAAAATTCATGACTGCTACCGAACAGTTCATTAATACTTACTGGATATAAAACATTCGCTTGGACAACTCCAACAGGCGAGCTAAAGTTATAGTTTTCTAAGTCATCTTCAACAAGGTATATTCCGTCAGTTATCTCAGTAGCAAAATCCTTGTAATAGTTAGAAACAACTTCTTCCTTAAGATTCACCGTGGGCTGCACAGGAAAAAATCGCACTACTTTATTGGCGGCGCGATAAAACATACGAAAGTCCGACTGCTTAACCTCAAGACGGACATTGAGTCCATTCGGTTCATCAGTTGATTCACTATCCATAAGTACAATAGCTGGAACGCCAGACGAAGAAAGATAGGCAGTATACGTATTGAGAGTTCCATCAAATCTCGACTCGATTGTAAAGCTATCGGTATAGCTGAAGGGTGATTTCGAACCCAATCCTAACGCACCAGTGAACAAGTTACTATTCGTTTTCGATGAGTCGAAATAGGTAGTGTATAGTTCTCGAATATCAGCATCGGAAAGACCGGTACCATAATCCCGAACTTCAAACCATGACTCAAACCGAGTAGGCAGATGGATATGGAAAGGCACATCACCGTTGCCTGCATCCACATGCGCGTCATACGCATTACAGGAAAGCTCCCTTACGATTGCTTGAGGCTTATTTGAGTATAGCCCAGAGCTAAGAATACGGAACGCCTTCTCGGTAGTTCGAATCTTAAAATCACTGGGGGCTGAATCAATGTTAGAATGTACTTCTCGAATATTTTCATGCAGTTTCATTTTTGACTCCTTAAGTCTACTTATTGATGATTGTCTACTTTACTCGTAGACCCCTCAAGCAGAGAGGCCTATTAATCAGCCGGTTATCGCAAGAACCTTTTCTCGATCTCGAATTTCCTGCGACCCATGAATGCTTCTCACATCATTGGTGGTCAACTTGCTTCGAACTTTCCGCTTTTTATCACCTGAGTAAACCCACGCTTTGTGTTTCTTCGAGAACCAGAAGCCCAGTTCTTTCAGAGCATTCTTGTACTGGTAGGACTCGAAGGCGTAAATCCAGAAGCCGATGATTTCAATTCGAATGTTGAAGTCAACAATATTCCGAAGTATCTCAGAGAACTTATCCTCCGAATACTGGTAGTGGCCTGTGCTCTGAGTGCGTTCTTTCCAAGTATCGAATGCAGAATCAAGTACCGACCGAAGGGCTTCATCAAGCTGACGATTGATTTCTTTCATCGTCTGTTCATCGCCACCCTGATCGGGATGGAAATTCATCGAAAGCGTTCGGTATGTTTTCTTAATTTCCTCGGCTGAATTGCAATCTCGAAAGTAGTTCATTTTCGAACCCCCTTAATCTTCCTACACTCATTCTATACGTACACTACCACTTCGTCAATAGAATTATCAAACTATTTTAGGAATTGACATTTTAGAGAAAGTAGAGTAATCAGCGTGGGTGGAGTAGGGTTCGAACCTACACGCTTCAATCGAAGACCTGATTTACAGTCAGGCGAGCCAGCCAATTGCTCAATCCACCCGTAGTAGGGCTGACAGGATTCGAACCTGCATCACCACTAAACACGAGCTACGCGCTATCATCGTGGGAAGCAACCTCATAATGAGGGTGGCCAACCTATAGGCCATTACGCTTATCCAGCCCTAAGAAAGACAACACACGTCGGGGTTAAGCACCATTCCCCGACAGGCACCCGTTGGTAGGAACGGGTTAATAGGGCAACCTACCTTACTGCCCCGGTACATCCTATGGTGCTGTCTATTGAGCCGTGGAGGAATCGAACCTCCGACCCGCGCCTTAAAAGGGCGCTGCTCTACCTACTGAGCTAACAGCCCGAAATCGGTACCATGGTTTTTACCATCCGAAGATGGCTTTGCGGACAGAAGGGCTCGAACCTTCACGCCATATGGCATCCGGTTTTAAACCGGATGTGTCTACCAATTCCACCATGTCCGCGTTCACTACAATGTAAGCTGAAGTGTATTATATAGTTACTCGCTGTGTCAACTCCAATCGGAGTGCAACGCCTTGCCTAACACATACCCGATATCAGGCAGCGGTGTTAGGCAAGGTTAGTGATCGGCACTCATTTATGATTTCATCGAAATTCATGGACTCGATCTGTTTCATTCTTGGCTCCTTCACCCGGACTTGCCACCGGGCCTTGGATTTGAGTTTGAGCGTAGCGAGGCAACCGCTTTGGTTACCCCGGCCAGACTCACCTTCCGTGATGGAAGGTTGCACTGGCAGTACCATACCTGTCAGCTACCCACGGCTAAAGCCGTGGGCTTTCTCGCTGCGTTATCGTAAACGAGGCACTACACGCCTGTGTAGTAGATTCGCGAGAAAAATCGTAGAAATTTCGCGATTTTTTCGGCTCACCCTATTGCATTATTGCTCGGGACGTGCTATCATATAACCATGATGACGGGGACGAAAGGAACCGCATCAAATACATGGCCCTACCGGCGGGGCGGTACACCGGGGAAGGCAATGACGAAGATTAAGGTTATCGGAAAGACATACGGCATTAAAGACGATCTCAAGAAACTGGGATTTTCCTGGAAT
>PWHE01000065.1 GCA_003554735.1 Mollicutes bacterium
AGGCGTTGGATGATGGTTCGCTTACGGAAGAAGCGTTGGACAGCAGTTTACAACCACTGTTTGATCTACATGATAAAGTGAAAGCCATCAATCCTCTTGAAAGCATCGATTTGGATGCGCACCATGACTTGGCTCGTAAAGTCGCCAGTGAAGCTATCGTACTGCTTGAAAATGACGGAGTCCTTCCCCTAAGCAATACCACTCAAAACGTCGGCGTCATCGGACAATTTTCAAAAGAGCCGAGGACAAACGGGGGAGGCAGTGCGACCGTAAAACCTTACAAACAGGAAATCCCCTTCGATGCGTTTTCTATGACGTTCGGGAATACGCGCTACGCTGAGGGGTATCAAGAAAATGACACAAATGATACCTTGCTGTCCGAGGCTGTTGAAGTGGCTGAAAGGAGCGATCTTGTTTTCTTCTTTACGGGCACCACGGATACGATAGAGACCGAAGGAAAAGACAGGGAACATATGATGTTGCCCCAAGGGCATCTTAAAGTTTTTGACGCCATTCGAAAAGTCAACAAGCACATTGTTGTCATACTGAGCAACGGAAGTGCACTTGATTTGAGACTGATTAAGGCACACAGCCGAGCAGTACTGGAAACGTGGTTCTTAGGTGGAGCTTGCGCTGAGGCGATTGTGGATATCATTACGGGACGCATCAACCCAAGTGGCAGATTGCAAGAGACTTTCCCGTTAAAACTCGAACACACGCCTCATTATGGTATTTTTCCGACGCTGGTGGAAGCGAATTACCATCATGATCTAATCATGAACGGGTACCGTTACTATGACACGCACGACTATCCAGTGCAGTATCCGTTTGGATATGGCTTGAGTTATGGAGAGGTCGTCTATAAGGATTTCTCATGGGAAATCAATCAAGAATCCAAGGATGCGTTCATCGAGTTAAAATTGGTACTTGAGAATCGTGGGTCCATTGACGTCCACGAAACTGTGCAGGTCTATATCGGTTCAACAATTGACCATCTTATCAAACCTCGAAAGGAGCTTAAAGCGTTTGAAAAAACATTGGTAAAAGCGGGGGAAACCAAGACTGTGAAAATAAACATGCCACTTGACGCTTTTGAGACGTATGATGAAACCATGCATCGGTTTGTGGTCTATAACGGCACCTATACACTGAGTGTCGGAGAAAACGTTGATTCGATCTTCTTTGCCGCAAAAGTGAATATTACAAATCAAAAAACATTCATGCCACGCATCACATTTGATTATCCGGTGCGGTTTCTTAAAATGTATCTCCCGGAATGGTTCGAATTCATTGAGACGAATTATAGGAAACTTTGGTGGCATGAAAAGGAAGAACCGATCTGGCGAGTGCTCGAGCGTTACAAGCGTCACAAAAACATTGATGATGAGACCATGGACGCTTTGATTCGGGATTTGAAGGCCGATTTGCAAATCGGCGAACAATAAAAGGCCGAAACTTCATCAGAACAGGCATCTAAAAGGTTCAAAAAAATTGAGAAGAGCTACAACAACACGGTCCGGTCAAAGCGACCGGACCTTATTATCGGAAAATCGTTCTTATAAATTCTTAGTTCTGCACTATCCCTAAAAGCATTCGCCTGCACAGACTTCAATATTTCTGATCTCAACATTTTGTCAGTCTTAACATCAAAAATTGACGGTCGCGATGTTACAATGGTATTAGACTCCTTGAGTCTGAAAGGATGAGTATCATGGTGTTTCAAAGTTCGTTCGGGAAGATAAGCTATGCTGTATTGGGAGAAGAGAATGAAACAACCATTGCGTTGTTTCATGTACTGGGATCGGACATGAATTTTTTCAAACGTCAGATTGATGAACTCAGTGCCAAATACCGCATACTGCTTTGGGACATGCCTTGGCACGGACAATCCGTACGTCCCGACCGGGAACTCGATTTCAACACCATCGAAGCGGCGTTTATCGAATTGCTCGATTATCTCGGCATTGAGCGATTGATTCTTTCCGGTGTCTCGCTCGGCGGTTTTGTGAGTTATCATATCGCGGCGAGAAATCCTGATAGAGTGGAAGCGCTCCATCTGGACGGTGCGCATCCCCTGCATATGAACTTCGGTCGTTTCATCAGTGTATTGTCCGTTTTACACTCGCTGGTTTTAAAAAGCCTGCCACTCAAACTGATCAGTGTCATGGCAGGTGCCATGCTATCGACGGACAAGCCTTCAAAAATCATGATCAGGGACTTTTTCCGCACCTTTGAACGCAGGCACCTGATTCATTTGGCGGAGGGGTCCAAGAAATCCATCATGCGAGGGGCGCCTGATACGGTTAAGTGTCCCGTACTCATGACCAACGGGGAGAATGATTTCAAGTTTATCCGCAAACGGTGCATCAAATGGCACGAAGCGAACGCTGAACGCACAAGCTATGTGACGGTAACCGGAGGCGGGCATTTGCATCTGGCAACGCATCCGAGCGCTTTTACGAGCGCGTTGCTCCGCTTTGTGGAATCCTTGCGTCAATACAATGAAAATCCAGTTTGAACGGAATCCTGAAAAAGGCTGAATCGTTCACTTCATGCGACATATTTAAATTGTCCATGCCTGTAAACTATGCTATAATGATTAAGAAATCAAAATTCCAATGAAGGATGTAAGAGGTGTGTGTGATGACTCATGTACTTCCACTTATGGCCAATGGTCCTGGCCTTTTAGATACACTCCGCGAACTATTCACGCCGCTCATCGATTTCTTCATCCGATATGGGGAAATCGGCCTATTCATATACTCAATCATTGAAACCATCACACCACTTGCGGGTGTCGAATTTATTCTTGTGCCGCTAATTGTCGGTTCGCCTGAGCGTTGGTGGTTCATTACGCTCAACCTGGTCACAGCCAATACCATTGGTGCCATCATCGTATATCTTTTTATGGCGAAAGAGGACAATAGAATCTATAATCGACTCGTCTCGAGAAATTATCGTGAAAGAGCGAAGAAACTCTTTGACCGTTACGGCTTCTGGGCGATTTTCATTTTCGCGATGACGCCCCTTCCTTTCTTCGTGATCGTGTTCACTGCCGCCATCGCCAAGATGAAGTTCCGACCTTACGTGTTTGCGGCATTCTTTTCAAGAGGCGTGCGTTTTTCCATCACATCCTACTTCGTGTATTACGCCGTACGTACCGGTGAGAGAGTGGAAACGGGTATGATCGTGTTCTGGATTGCGGTCATTGGTGTGGGCTTTGCGGCCATCATGATGTTTGTGCAACGAAAACTGTTATCCCATTTCGAAAAGAAGGTAAACAACTAGTTTTTTAAGCCTTAATAAATGGCTTGACAACGGGCGTGAATATGGTATTATATACTAGCGCAAAATGGTCCCGTAGCCAAGTGGCTAAGGCAATGGACTGCAACTCCGTGACCGCCGGTTCGAATCCGGCCGGGACCTCCAATAGTTAATTCAAGACCGCTGATTCAGCGGTTTTTTAATGCCGTAATTCAGTAATGATTTTTTGGAGGATGTAACAAAACAACCTTGTACATAATTTCTTGAATGCAAAGCGAAGGATGATTTTGAATTTCGTCAAGGGTTATATAATTACCTTAGACACAGTATGTGAGGTTTTTCACATGTTAAGTTTGTATAGAAACGGCTTGAATGGTATAATTTAAGTGGAATTGACATTATATTGGAGATTGAATGCGATGGAGGAAAGAACGTTTCGGGTGAAGACAACAGACGACATGGAGCTTTTCGTACGTCGTTTTTCTTCAGATGCCCCCAACGGACAACTGATTCATATCATGCATGGCATGGGTGATCATAGCGGGAGGTATAAGGCATTCTCGCTCTTTTTGGCGGAAAAAGGATATGTCGTCTATGCGCATGATCATCGGCATCATGGAAAGAGCCTTAAAGAAGAAGCATTGCTAGGCATCTTTGATGCCTCCGATACCTTCGACACCCTAGTGGATGATGCCTTGCGTGTCCAAGAAACCATTGCACATAAGGAAAACACGGATCGTATCATCACGCTCGGTCACAGTATGGGATCGATCGTACTTAGGCGAATGCTGCAAAAAGAAGCGCCCTATGTGGAAAAAGCGATTATCATGGGGACGCTGCCGAGATATTCCAAACAATTCATTTATGGCATGCTGTTGGTTTTGAATGTGAGCAGTGTATTCAAGAAGAATAAAGAAAGGCACCACTTCATGGCCAAAGTTTTGCACGATAAAACGAATCGCAGCTTTACCAAGGCGGGAGAGGACAAAAACGCCTGGATCTCGAACGATCCCGAGGCCGTTAGACGTTACAATGAGGACCCTTTGTGCGGCATCACTTATAACAAACATTTCTATGCCACGTTCTTGAAAGGTTTGCTCGAAGTGAACAGACTTGAAAACATTGCCAGGACAAAGCGTGTCGATACCTTGTTCATCAGCGGTTTTGAGGATCCTTTGAACAAGCGCATGAAAGAAATCGATAAACTGTGTTTGACCTATCAAAATGTGATTGACCATTTCAGTGCTTCAGTGGTCGGGATTAATGGGGCCCGGCACGAAGTTCTGAATGAAAAGAATAAAGAAGACACATACCAAAAAATCATGGAGTGGCTTGACACATAAGGGGGATGTGTATGCAAGAGGCAAGCTATCACAAAGACAATCTCAAAGTACTGGGGAGATTGTTCAAAGACTATCGTGAGCAATCAGGATTTTCCGTTCGCGGAATCTCAAGAAGCATCAACATTTCACATGCAGTGATTTCTGAAATTGAGAACTGCAAGATTCACCCGAACCTTGAGACACTCAAAGAGCTATACGGGACCATCGGAATCAAACTTTGCACGGATGCGGATTTTCTTTACCAACAGTCCGCAAGAATTGAAGAACTTTACGACACACTTTATTACATGGAATATGAGAAAGCGAGATTGTTGCTTGAAAAACTCCGCAAAAACGATGAACGCCTAAGGCATTCGCCACTGAGGATCGATTATCTCTTGGCGGATAAACTGGGTAGTGTCATGCTTGATCGCCAATCTGCTGACGTAGATTTTCATATACTCAGTGAGGAAGTCGATCATATGTCGAGAGAGCAACGCCTTATCTATCGTCTGGGCCACGGTGTGAAGCTTTTTTACGCATTGGATTACAAGACTGCTGTCGAGTGGTTTGAAATGAACCTCGGAAACAACAGCAAAGACAAAATGTATGTATTGAATACATATTATCTGTCCCACGCATACCACAAAGTTTTCAGAAACTATCTGAGCATCCGTTATGCGGATGAGACGGCAGAAGCCTTGAATCGGCACAACAATATCAAAAGACGCTTGGAAATAGATATTCTCAAAGCCCAGAAACATATTGACAATGGCGCTTATGACTCCGCAAAAAACCTTCTTTTGAGTCTTGAGAACGCCTTGCGTATTCAGTATAACGATGAAACAGCTCGAAAAAGGTTCAGTGTGTTCAAAGCCTATATCGCCTATGCGGAACGCGACT
>PWHE01000108.1 GCA_003554735.1 Mollicutes bacterium
ACAAGCGTGTCGTTGTCAATGTCCGGTTCATAATCCTTGTTGACGACTTTTCCGTCTTTGTCGAGAATGCCGAACATCTCTTTGTTTTTGAGGGGGTCATATTTCTCAAATAACATAGTGGGTCCTCCTTAATTTATATAAGCTTCAAATAAGAATGTGTAAAAAAGAATGTCATACTTATATGACAACTTCATAATAACGTATGGGAATTTACATTTCACGTGATATGCACTTTTTTGTAACTCTTATAAATAGCTGTATTATATTTACATACCGTTTGCTAAAGACTTCATCGTCAATACAAAAGAAAAAGGCCGTATATAGGCCTTAATCCTGTTTGTAGTCTTTCTCTTTCAAGATTCCTTGGCGGTAGAGATCAATCAATCGTGCGAGGTCGTCGACTGTCGCTTTGATGGATTGCCCTTTGTCGGTATCGTAGATATACGTCCTTCGGTCGTTGATGTCTTCGCTGTGAGTGACGCTCACGATGTCCTTTTCCGATTCAATCAGCTTGCTGTAGGTGGAAAAACGGCTGTGCGAGACGAGATAGAACGCGTAGGAATCAGAAATCAGCGTATAACCGCCGATGTTGGTCTTGGTGGCGTATTGCTTGGACATGCCGCCGTCGATCAGGTAGATGCGTTTGTTGGCGAGCATGACTTTATGGCCCTTGGTGATATCAAGCGGGACATGGCCGTTGATGATCTTGCCGCGGGTCTTGTCGATGCCGAACTCCTCAAAGATCCTATCGAGGACTTCGGGATTCTCACGAAGGGTGAAGTAGGGATTCATGATTTCTTTGTGCGTGGACGTGTCCTTGATGAAGTAGCGTTCGAACGTGCGCATCCGGTCTTTGGCGAAAAGCGGTGAGGTGGGCGCCTGCCAAAGGAGCATGAAGTAATCGAGTTCAGGGTTGTTTTGCTCATAGCGGTTGAGGTAGGCGTTGCGGATTTTCTTTTCGAACTGTTGCAGGAGCGCTCTTCCTTTTAACGGTTTATTATCGATGGTCTGGCTCATGAACGAGCCGTCTTGGTTAAGCGGGATGCCAGCATGCAGTAAAAGCACATCGTTCGACGTGAGGAAGATGGACCCTTTGCGGAACAAGTAGCGAATGTGGTTTTGCAGGGTCTCGTTGTGCAAAAACATCTGTCGTAAGTGTTTGATGACGGTTTCCTCTTCTTCGGTGAGCCGCCAGGGGTCGTTTTTCTCAACGGTGGGGAAGGCGTGGTCGATGGCATAGGTTTCATTGTCGATGGTGATGGTCTTTTCATCGTAATCGACCTTGTCGAGGAGGAGACGGTCGGAAAGGTCGAAATCCGGGTTGCGCTCGATGATGCGTTGTTCCAGCTTGAACTGGATGATAGTGATCGCCTTGTGCATGCGAGCGACGAATTTGGGATGGTCAAGGATGCCGTTCGTTCCATTTTCCTTTTTCGGATAGAACGCATCACAAGGGTCTTTCTTGTAAACCTTGTTGGCAAAGCTTGAAAGCAATCGCAAATTGATGCCATAGCCGTCTTCGAGACAATCGAGATTGTCATAGCGGGCGGCGATGCGGATCACGTTGGCGATGGATACGGGACAACCGCTGGCCGCACCCATCCAGATGATGTCGTGGTTGCCCCACTGGATGTCGACGTACTTCTGTCGCATGATCTTGTCCATGACCATATGCGGTTTGGGACCGCGGTCGAAAATGTCGCCGACGATATGAAGCCGGTCGATGGCGAGGCGACGGATGAAGCGGGAAAGCTCGATGAGCAGCTTCTTCTCCCGTCCCGTGGAGAAGATCGCATCCATGATGGCATCGTAGTAGCGTGCTTTGTCTTCATGTTTGTTGGATTCATAAAGCAGTTCTTGGATGATGTAGGAGAACTCTTCGGGGAGGTTTTTTGAAACGTGGCTTTTCGTGTACTTGGACGCGATCATCCTGGCGAGGATGATCATGCGGTTGAGCACGTCTCTTAAAAGCAGTTCGAACGCTTCATGGTCCCAGGCTTTTTGGTATTTGTTGAGCATGTCGTGCGGGTAATAGATGAAAAAGGAAAGTCTGCGGCGGTTGGTTTTGTCAAGATCGGTGAAGTGTTGGTTGATTTTTTGTTTGAGAATGCCGCTGGCGTTTTTCAGAAAATGGTTGAACGCGTCATACTCGCCGTGGATATCGGCGATGAAATGTTCGGTCCCCTTGGGGAGGTTCAAGATTGCGTTCAGGTTGATCAGTTCGGTTGCGGCGCTTTGCACGTTGGGAAACTTCTGTGCGAGCAACCGGAAATACTTATCCTCGTAATGATTCATGCATGCATCCCCCTTACTGTGATTCTTCGGTGTTGCCGGTATGTTCTTGGATCCGGTTGATATAAAAGTCCATGGTCGGTTTCAAGAAACGACCCTGAAGATGGAAATAGATGGCAAGCGCGAAAGGGATGAGCACCCAGTGCGCGACCACCGTAAGCAAGTAAAAGACGCTCGCGTTGATGAGCAGCTTGAATGAAACCACGGGATGGATATGAATGAGAAGCAACGCGTTTTTGATGAGATGAAGCGGGTTTTTGTGTTTGAAAATGCCGATCATCGCAAAGGCGATCTGGATGAAGACAACCAGATAGGCGACGCCGATATAAAACAAGACGATCAGGAATGCGGCTTGCTCCGCAAAGGCGAAAACAGCCAGAAAATATAGCGCCACGGAGGCTCCGATGACGCCAAGGAACGTCAGGTTGGCCGACCAGAAGGTCCGTTTGAAATGATGCCAATAGGTCGTGGTCAGCGAATCTTCCATCGTTTCGCCATGAATCTTGTACACGGTCATGAAAGCGGCCGTAAGGCTTGCGCCCATCGTCAAAAAGAGGCCCATGAGGCTTGTGCCGATCACAAGTACGCCGATGGCGATGTAATCGATGATCTGGTCATAGGTGCTTTTTTCACTGTGTTGTTTGAACATGGTGGTCCCTCCAAGTCTATTATGTATTTAGGATAACATAATTTGAGAGGCGGGGCACAGTGTCTTTTCATAAAAAAGTCCGGCCTTCCAACAGGCCGGACTTCAGGGTTATGCGTTTTTACGTTGCAGTTTCTTCTTGTCTTCGTCTTTTTCACGGATGCGTTGTGTGGTTTCAGTGTCGAAGAAGTGCGACTTGTTCATGTCAAAGACAAGTTCGATGGTGTCGTTGATGGCGATGTCGGTACGTGCATCGACACGGGCGATGACGGTCTGTCCTTCGAATTGCGCGGTGATGTTGGTTTCGCTACCGAGAAGCTCGGCCACATCGACCTTGAAGTTGGTGACGGCGTCGGGATAGGTTTCTTTGACAAGGTTTTCGTCATGGATGTCCTCAGGACGGATGCCGAAGATGATTTCCTTGTTTTCGTAGCCTTGTTCTTTGAGGTTGTCCCATTTCGCTTTCGGGATTTTGATTTTGGTCTTGCCGGTAACGAAATGACCCTCGTCATCAAGATGACCGTTGATGAAGTTCATCGCAGGGGTTCCGATGAATCCGCCGACAAAGAGGTTGTTCGGGAAATCGTATACTTCAGAGGGGCTGCCCACTTGCTGGATGTATCCGTCATTCATGATGACGATACGGTCCGCCATGGTCATCGCTTCAATCTGGTCGTGGGTAACGTAGATGGTGGTTGTCTTGATTTTTTCGTGGAGTTTGATGATTTCCGCACGCATCTGGACACGCAGTTTCGCATCGAGGTTTGAAAGCGGCTCATCCATGAGGAAGACTTCCGCATCACGCACGATGGCGCGGCCGAGTGCGACACGCTGACGCTGTCCACCGGACAAAGCTTTCGGTTTTCTGTTGAGAAGGTCCTGCAGTCCGAGGATCTGTGCCGCTTCGTCGACGCGACGCTTGATTTCGTCTTTCGGACGTTTTCTCAGTTTGAGGCCGAACGCCATGTTGTCAAAGACGCTCATGTGTGGATAAAGCGCGTATGACTGGAAGACCATCGCGATGTTTCTGTCTTTCGGTGGAACGTTGTTGACGCGGCGGCCGTCAATGACCAGGTCGCCTTCGGTGATGTCTTCAAGTCCCGCGACCATCCGCAAGGTGGTGGATTTCCCGCACCCGGATGGTCCGACGAGGACGATGAATTCCTTGTCTTGCACTTCCAGGTTGAAGTCGGTGACCGCCTGGACGTTGCCTTCATAAATTTTCTGCATGTTTTTGAATGACAGTATACCCATGTGTGATTCGCTCCTTTGTTCGCTGAATTGGTTGTTTAATTCGCTATGTCCATTGTATAAAAAAAAGCACTTTGACGATATGGTCAAAGTGCACAAAGTTCAAGAAAAAAGCAGATGGAAAATCATGAGGCCGTCGAACTGTCGAATGTTGATGCCGGTTTTCTCGCGTATCGATTCGATGCGGTAGTTCAATGTGTTCCTGTGGACATAAAGCGCTTTAGCGGCAAGCGAGATGTTCATGTTGTGATGAGCCAGGGCGAGGGCGTTATGGATGTGGGTGCTTTCAAGCGCCGACCCGATGGAGCGGCGCAGGGTGTCCTGATACGATTTGCCCGCTTTGATCAGTGCCAACAAGAAGGCTTCGTATTCGTAATGACCGTGTTTGATCTGAGCGAGTCCGTTGATGAGAAAATCATCCCCGAACAACGTCTGGGCGACACCGGGCAGTGAAAGAAAGGTAAGGTTTTCCTCGATGTCGCTAAGCAGAAGGTGATAGAGGTCTTCTGGGTTCGGGGGCGATTCGCTGACAGGCTGGACGATGAAAGTGGTTCGCGGGCCTGGAAAATCGACTCGCCCTTCGGGAAAGAACCCTTCAAAGATTTCCTTGAAGGGTCGGATGGATGATTCACTTCGAATGAGAATGATGTTGTGATCCATGAGGCACCTCTGTCATTTGGCGGCGTCGAAAATTTCTTTGGCAAGGGACGAGTCGATTCTGACCATCGAACCGATGGGTCCGAGTTCAAGCACGGTGGCGGCCATGCGTTCGATGTCTTCTTCTGTCAATTTGATGCCTTCTTCTTTAAAGGATGTAGCGGCGCCAAATTCCTTGAAGAGCGCTTTGATCGCGATGATGGTTTCTTCGGGTTCCACGGTTCCAAACACCGCTTCGCCGAGCATGGAGAGTCTTCGTCCCATGGCCTCAGGGTTGTATTTGAGTGCGGTGTGCATCCAGGCGGGCTGGATGATTGCAAGGGCGTAGCCGTGGGTGATGCCATAATCGACGGTGATCGGATAAGAGAGCCGGTGCGATGCCCAATCGCCCTTTTTGCCTTGCTGCAAAATCCACGAGAGCGCGAGTGTTGCGGCCCAGGAGATATTGGCCCGGGTTTCATACCCGTCTTCACCACGAAGGATGCGCCGGGTGTTTTCGATGACGCTTTTCAAGATGCCGAAACTCATGTAGTCGCTGGTCTCGGTACGCGGGGTTTTAGAGAAGTATTGTTCGAACACATGCATCATGATGTCAATGGACCCGGCAATGGTATGATGGCGATTGACA
>PWHE01000093.1 GCA_003554735.1 Mollicutes bacterium
AGCCATACAGGCCGCAGTTGCACTGGATGCCCTCATCCGTCATTCGCATATGACCGATTTCCGCGCCTGAACCGGTGGCGCCTTCATGTATGTTCCCATCCAGCACGATGCCGCCGCCGACCCCGGTGCCGAGCGTGACGAAAAGCATGGAGCGGATCGGTTCGCTGCGGCGTGAGTATTCGCCCACCGCTGCGATGTTTGCGTCGTTGCCCACAAAAACAGGCACGTCATAACCGAGCGCTTCGATGAGTTGCTTTTTCACATCGACTTTCTCCCAGCCCAGATTGACCGCGCCTTCGACGACGCCGTCTTTGACGGGACCGGGCACACCGATGCCGATGCCCAGGATGTCATCCTTTTTTAGCCCTTTTTCTTCAATGGCGGCTTTCAGCCCTTCAAAGACCGCCAGATCGCCGTTTTGACGCGGGGTCTCGAAGGACCACTTCTCTTGCAAGGTTCCTTTATCATCGAATATGGCACTCTTGATCGCGGTGCCACCGATGTCAAACGCTACGATTTTTTTCATAGAATCACCATTTTAAAAAAACTTCTCGTGAAAGAAGTTTTTATTTTTTCTTTTCTTTGTGCATGGTGTGCTTGTTGCATTTGCTGCAGAACTTTTTGACTTCAACACGTTCCGGTTGGTTCTGTTTGTTTTTTGTGTAGATGTAGTTTTCGTTCTTGCACTCTTCGCATCGTAATGTGAATTGCACTCTCATATCGCATGCCTCCTTAATAACTCAACAGTTATCTTATCACTAAAGAAGGTAAAAATCAAGAACTACCCTCGTAATTCTGCCAATAATTTATTATAATGGTTTTGGTGATAATTATGAGAAAACGAAACCGGACCCGCCCCGTCTTTGTCGGCGGGATTCAAGTGGGCGGACAGGACAAAGTCGTCATTCAGACGATGATCAAAAGCCGTCCCAAAAATACAAACGAAGCCGTCCGTGAAATCAACGCGCTCGCGACCGAAGGAGCCGAGATCATCCGCACCGCGGTACTTGACATGGAGGACGCCCGTGCCATCAAAACGCTCAAGGCGGAAACGACGGTGCCTTTGGTCGCAGACATCCACTTCGACTACCGCCTCGCCATCGAAGCGATCGAATCGGGTGCGGACAAAATCCGCATCAACCCCGGCAACGTCGGCAGCGAAGCACGTCTCAGGGCCGTCGTCGAAAAAGCCAAGGAAAAAAGCATTCCCATCCGCATCGGCATCAATGCCGGAAGTCTTGAAAAGGACCTTGAAAAGGCCTATGGGCGCACGGCTGAGGCCATGATTGAAAGCGCAAGGCGCAATGTCACACGCGTCGAAGCGTTCGGTTTTGAAGACATCATCCTCAGTCTCAAGGCCTCCGATGTCCCCATGGCCATCGAAGCGGCGCTTAAGGCCGCGGAGATTTTTCCTTATCCGTTGCATCTGGGCATCACCGAAGCGGGCCCCGTATACCAAGGCACCATCGCCTCTTCGGCCGGACTTGGCGCCATTCTTTCTCGCGGCATCGGCGATACCATCCGTATTTCATTGAGCGGCGAACGCAGTGAGGAACTGAAAGCCTGCAAGACATTGTTATCAGCATTTGGACTCTACACCATGCCCAAACTGATCAGTTGCCCCACATGCGGGCGGCTCAGTTACGACATGCAGGCGCTTCTCGACAAGGTCGAACGCTATCTTGAAGCCCATCCGTCCGGTCTCAAGATCGCCATCATGGGTTGCGCGGTCAACGGACCGGGTGAAGCGAGGGACGCGGATATCGGCATCGCGGGCGGTAAAAAGGAAGGCCTTCTCTTCATTAAAGGGAAGACTAAGAAAAAAGTGCCGCAGGAAGCCCTTTATGAGACCTTGATTGAAACCATCGAAAACTACGACGACCAATAGACGCATCATCTTATGCCTTTCAATGAAAACAGCGCACCCGCGGGTGCGCTGTTTGTCTTAATCAAGGTTATAGAAGGTCACAAAGTTGATGACGACACGGGGTGCGACCTGTTCGGATTCGCTGGCTTCATAACGGACGTTTTGAAGCAGGAAAACCTGGTCGACACCATATAACTGTTCGATGACGTTATCAATCTCATCGATCGGTTCACTGGTGTTGAAGCGGATTTCGATCCGGTTCGCAGAGAAGCGATTGGAAAGTTCATTAAACCGGCTTTCGGACGGATAGGAGATGTCTTCTTGGATCTCCACCCTGAGTTCACGGCCGCTTTCATCGCGGATGCCCGCGAGTTCCAGCTGGGCGAACACGAAATACATGAGTGTGTTTCGCGAATAGTGTGACGGGATAAAGCGTGCAAGTTCAGAAGCGGTCGGGATGTTCTCATAGCGGTATTCCTCCACAAGGGAGATGTCCGCGGCGATTTCGTTTTCAAGCTGCTGGTTTTCCGCCTCGATTTCCTCAATCCGCCCATCCATGGTGCTCAGCACCATGAAGCGTGCGATCACGATTCCGATGAGGACGAGGACGATGATGGCGATGAAGATGATGTCATTGAGTCTTTTCGATAGCATCAGTCACTCACCTCCAGGATGAATTCCTGGTTCGATTGCGTGTATGAGGAGTTCGCGACGAACTCAAGGTCAAGGAAGGCGATGTTGACGTTTTCATATGAGAGGCTTCGTTGCAGGTTCACTCTCAGGGTGATGGTATTGTTTGAAGCGTTATAGTTGATCGAACGGATGCGAGCGTCCGATTCGACCGACTGGATGGCAGCGAGCAGGTCGCTGTGATACTGGGTCATGTTGATCTGGTTGTCCAGTGCGGTCTCGATGGAGCCAAGCAGGTCGATGCGGTCCCTGTCGATACGGTACGCATCGATCTGTGATTCGATGTAATCGCGTTGGGCGGTCAGGTCGTTATTGAGATTGAGGGCTTCATCAAGCTGATTCTGTCGCCCGCTCAAGGGCCAGTAGACAAGCAGCCATGTGAAGAATACGGCCACCAGCACGATCAGGATGATGTTGACATTGAACTGACGCGGACGGCGCATATCGGGAAGCAGGTCCACATAGATGAAATCGCTTTGTTCGGCGTCTTTGCTTTGGAAACGGCGATTCGGCATCAGTACCACCTCTTCTGATAGATCAGTGATGAGGCGAGCGGGATGTAACAATCCCTGTCAATGAGCGTATCGACGATTTTGGAGACGTTCTTCATGTCGAAGATTTCCGATTTCAACAGCGAAGCTTCTTCGACGAAATACTCGTGCAAGCCTTCATCGGAATACTTGCTTGTCATGTTGAAGATGACGACCTTTTGAATTTCCCGTTCGCCGCCATGAATGTTGTATTTGTAGTAGTTGGCGATCTTGGAAATCTCGGAATCGATGAGTTCCAGGTATTTCTCATCTTCAAGGATTTTCTGCTGGACGTTTTGTACGAGCGAGAAGAGCGGTATCTCTTCATCAAAAATGTACAGCGAATACGTTGTATCGAATACTGTCACGAACATGATGTCGTTGCTGAATTCGAGATCGGGTTCCTCTTCTTTTCTGAAATAATACAGTCGATGAAGCGCTAAAGGTGGGATATCGGTGCGGATGACCTGAAGGTTCATGTTATAAAAAAGCGAGATATACGATTTGAGTTCGCTTTTCGGCGCATAGAACATGATGACCTCGTAATGATCCTCGTTTTTTCTGTGGATGACATAATCCATCTTCATGTCATCGAAGGGCACCATGATCATCTTTTGCATCTGTTGTTTGATGTAATCACCGATTTCATTCGGTTTATAGATGATGGGCACTTCGATTTTTCTGAACGTGAAAAGTTCCTCGTGAACCACGAGGCTGACTTTCCGGGCACGAATCTTAAAAAGCTTGAAGGTATCCTTCAAAATCTTCAAGAGCCGTTCCTCGCGATAAATCACGCCGTTCTCGATTATCCCCGGTTCGAGTTCGACGGACGAGTATTTGAGTTTCTTCATCGTATAGCCGTCAGGCTTCTCGATGAAAGAAACCTCACGGTCCGTGAAGAAGATGTTGAGTGTGGAACGGTTGAACATGGCGACTCCCCCTTTTTATGTCAAAAGCCCCAGATACCAGTTCAGCAAATATGGACCGATAAAATAGGCCATAAGGCTTCCTGCGAAGATGAATGGTACGAAAGGAATGTAATTGGTCTTTTTCATGATGAACTTACCGAATATGAGTCCGACCAATGATGCGAAGAACAGTGAAAGGAACACCAAATGGATTTCAAGAAATACACCAATGAGGAAATAAAGCTTGATGTCGCCTCCACCTAGTGCTTCTTGTTTGAAGCGCTTCTTTCCATACCATGCCATAAACCACATGAACAAGAATCCAAATACGCCACCCAATACGGAATAGTACCATAATGTGAGCGGGAAAAAGATTCTTGATATGAGTAAGGCGGGTAAGAATACAAGCAAGATCTTATCCGGTACGATCCGGTAATGCAAGTCACTGACACTCACAATAATCATGAGGGCGTAAAACACACTTACTATAACATATTCTATCACATTATCCTGCAAGTACAAATACGATAAGGCAAACAATAACCCGGCAAAAAACTCAATCGCAGGATAGAGGGGATTGATTTTTTGTTTGCAGTGTCTGCATTTCCCTTTAAGAATGAAATACCCAAAAACAGGAATAAGACCATACCACGGAACCGGCATCTCACATCGATCACAGTAACTACGCCCGTTGATGCTTTCACCATGAGGGATGCGCATGCCGATTAAAGTAAAGAAACTGGTTAATGTTGTTGCAAATAGAAATATTACTATATATATCATTCAATCACACCTTATTGTCTAAAAGAAAAGCTACAAACTACTATATCTCAATATAGATAGTTTGTAGCTAATGTACTCATCTAACGCAAAGTTATTTTACTCAGAGGTACTATTATAAACTGCCCAATCCTCATCCTGATCGTTCCACTGCTCGTCCGGGAAATCGTCATCTTCGGTGGAGTCGAAAATATCGTCACGGTCTAAACCTTCGTCAGTAGGGTCACCAGAAACCCATCTACTATCGCCATCATAAAGATAGACATGATATGATCCGCCAGGCTGTCTTACAACAAAGTAAGAATATTCAGCATCTAATCCTTCAATGAGATCTTCAAGCAGTTCTTGTACTATTTCATCGTTTTCTGCACCATCAGAAGTATCACAATAAGCATCTCTTTGTGATGAAGTAGCTGTTTGACAAAATGTGCTGGCTGCGTTTCTTATAGTGGTTGCATCCGCTATAAAGGCATCGTCACGGGCATTATCCACAATATTCCCTACCGCCGGTACGGCAATGGCTGCGATGATTCCGAGTATTACGATAACAATCAAGAGTTCTACAAGTGTTACACCTTTGTTGTTTCTTAACATAATCTTTCCTCCATTTATTTTTTATTGGTTTATAGGCTAACTAT
>PWHE01000111.1 GCA_003554735.1 Mollicutes bacterium
CGCTTGCCGATATGGAAACGGTGTATTCGCAGCTATTGTTCGGCCACTACATCGCTCATCATGAACTTAGTGAAAATTATCACGCCCGTGCGCAGCCCCTTCTTGCGTTGATCGATGATCTAAGAACGAGCCATACGGAGATTGAAGCCCTTATCGCCGAAGATGTGCACGAGGACATCGATCAAGCTTTGAGCGCGATGAACCAAGCGGAAAATGCGCTGAAAGGCGAACATACCAGGCGTATGATTTTCACGTTCGATCTGCCTGCAGAAGGTCCGAAGACCGCTCAGGCCATTGAGTCCATGCGAACAATGACGGACGACGTCTTCGAAGGCGAAGCCTCTTTGGCCGGAGAAATAATCTCGACGTATGATATCGAACAATCTTTTTATGGTGATTATATATTGATCGCATTGATTACTGTGGGGGCCATTTTTGTATTGGTCTTCACCGCTTTTAGAAATCTTTTGATTCCAATCATCCTTGTTTTTGTCATTCAGGGGGCCATTTGGTTATCCATGGGCATCAATGTGATCATGGGCACACCGCTGTTCTTTCTTTCCTACCTCATGGTCATAGCCATTCAGATGGGGGCGACGGTTGATTATGGCATTCTTATTACCAGCAATTATCTTGAACAGCGTGAGCGAAACGGAAAATATGAAGCCATGCGTGAAGCCATCAACCAAAGTCTGCCAACGGTGTTTACCTCGGGAATGATCCTGATCACGGCCGGGTTGTCCGTGGGATTTGTCTCATCGATCAGCAGCATCTCTGAAGTCGGCATCCTCCTTGGTCGGGGAGCGACGATTTCCATTGTATTTGTGACCATTATCTTGCCTTCACTCTTGCTTGCTTTCGACGCGTGGATTTTCAAGACAATGCTGGGAAGCGGAAAAAAGGATGACAATCCGGATCAACCGAAAGATTAAGGAGACCTGAAGGTTTCCTTTTTTCATGCGTAGAGGGGACTGAGGTTCTCAATGTCTGATAATCCGAACGGACTGAGTTAAAAAAGATGACAAACGTTGCATATCCTTTGAACCTCAAAACATATTTCATTATACTAAAAATATAATGAACAAAGTAGGGGGTAAGTGTCATGTTTCGTAAACCAATCATATTCAGTGTAGTGATCGTTCTGTCATTCATCCTTTCCGCCTGTGCTTCGGAGGGAGTGGAAATCGAAGTCATATTCACCACCCCGGTGGACGATGTGACGTTTTTGGACGAAGAAGGGGGTGAACATGGGTTTACAAAAACCGATGCCGGGTACCTGCTCACAGGCCTCGAAATCGGTGACGTTGTTGTGCCTGTCCATGAAAACTATGTGTTCTCACCCGAACAAAGTGTGGTGAATGCGACCGACTTCACCCACACATTCGACGTCATTGATGATACGGAGGATGAGGGACCTTCCGATGATGCGGACGAACCTGATGATGTTGATGGCCCGGATGATGCGGATGAATCGGATGATATCGATGATGAGTCTGATGATGTGAACGGCCCGGATGATACGGATGAATCGGATGATATCGATGATGAGTCTGATGATGAGGACGACCTTGATATAACGCGTAGTAAAACGGTATCCGTTAGCGACTATGCAACATTCGCATCTGCGCTTGATGATCCGACGACGCGAACCATTGTGCTTGAAGAAAGAATAAGCGGTGACTTCACCATACATCATGTCATTGACATCGATTTAAATGACCATACTCTCAGTGGCGATTTGACGTATGACACCATGGAAGAGGGCACAATAACGCTTTTAGGCGGCGTGTTGGACGGAACGCTCAGTGTTGATGCGTCCAAGGCTTCCATTGAGAATCACGCGCATGTCAGTGAATCCATCGTGATTCATGCATTGCAAAACAACAGTTATGACGAATATTATTCAACGAATACCATTTTCATTGAAGCGTCCGATGTTCATGCGACGATTCATAACGGTGCGGAGGCGGTCATCATTCAAGGTGACGCGGTGTCGCTCCATGTGGATGAAGCCGCAGTCGTCGGCATGCTGAACATTGTTCAGGATGCGTCGGATGCCATCATTCATAATGCATTCGCGATCCAGCATGCGGTGGTGGAGAATGCGACGGCGTTTTTCGATGCTGTGCCACAAGGCCTATCAGGCTCTCAAACGCCAATGTTTGAAGGGGCCTTGATCGAAAGTGTCGAGGACATTGTGGAGCTGACGTTCGATGCGGATGCTTCAACGGATGATGTGCTTGCCATGCTGCCCTCCACCGTAAGTGTGATGACTGAGGATGGGCTTGTGGATGTTGCGGTTGTCTGGCAGAGCGGTGCGCTCGATCTTGACGGCGACAACGATGAGCAACAAATCTTCTACCTTGTCGGTGACTTTGAGAGTCTGTCCGATGATGGACTTGTCAATGCGCACGGCCTGCAAGCCTTCGCCCAGATTGTCATTAGCGCACCGGAGACGGATGACCTCATTCTCCAGTCGACGTTCATACTGAATCCTGTAATCGAAACATCGCTTGCGGAGGTTGATTCACTCGATGCGGTTTACGATCTGTTGCCGAACACCCTCTTCGCGACCTACGACGGAGGCAGCGTGCGTGTCGATGTGGAATGGACTCTGACTGAGGGCGATTTCAATAACGAGTCCTTCCAGCATCAGACGCTTGAATTCGAAGGTGTGCTTGTGAACATCCCGGAAGGCTACCAGAATCCAAACGATGTCACAGCGAGCATTGTGGTTGAGGTCGAGCCGCTTGATGAACTCGTAAGCGACCAGCCGTTCTATATCGGTTCCAATCATCCCGAAGGAATGGATGTTGCATTATCAACCGATGATTTTTCAGAAAACACGTGGGTGGGTGTGACGATCACGCTCGACAGGGACTTCATCTTTTCCCACTACGAAGATTACTATACGGGGGAAGTATATGAGCCATTTGGCGATCCGCTCAGTTTCTCGGAATTTTATGACGGTGAGATTTTCCATCTCAAAGCCGTCCTTATCCCGGTGGAACGCCCCGATACGAACACACTCTACGCCGGGGGCAGCGGCACTGAATCCGACCCTTTCCTGATTGAAACCACCGAACAGCTTTCCAACATGCGCTACTATCTCGATTACGAATATCATTTCATGCTCGCCAATGACCTATACTTCGGTGACGACGAATATTTCACACCGATGCGTAGCGAAAACAGCCACCCGTTCAACGGCGTGTTCGACGGGGACGGATATACCATCCATGATTATCGTGTGCACATCGACACCTACGATGAAGACGACCCGACGGGCTCCTTCGCGTTTATCCGCAAGAACGCCGGTGTGATCAAAGACGTCACGTTCGCGGATGTTCTCATCACCTCGGAGTATCATGGCAGCAGTGGCCTGGTGGTTTATCATAACCTCCCCGGCGCGACCATCCGTGATGTGTCAGTAACGGGGGCGATCGAAGCATCCAGAGGCACAACCATCGCCTATCAGAACTACGGCATGATCCGTGACGTTTACGCGGATGTCATCATGCATGACCCGATAGGTGGACTTGTAGGTAGCAACTTGGGCACCGTACGGGATTCGTCCATGAACGGAACGCTATACATCACGACGATTTCCGCGTCGGGTATCGGTGGCGTCATTCATTCGAACACACCGGTCGACACATCGGACAATACGGTCTATGACGGTCTCATTGACAACGTCCATGGCGAGCTTGTGATCCGCTACGATGTCGAAGAGCCGGCCAGCTCACACGCATCTGTGTCCCTCAACCTGGGCGGTTTCATTTCCAGCAGTTTCGGGGCGAGCATCCAACAGCCTGATTTCAGCTTCGAACGCTATGAAGCCACCATCCAAAACAGTTCGCTTGACATAGAAATCATCAATGACGGCACTTTCAACCCCGACAACATCGGCGGTTTCATCCACATCAACGGCGGACGCAGCACTTTGAGCGACATCACGGTCAACGGCACCATTGAAGGCGGACGATACATCGGCGGGTTCGCTCGGAAGAATGGAGCCGTCGCAACCATGAGTGACATCACGTCAAATGTCGATGTCTATGCGCCCGAAGGCTATGCGGCTGGATTTGTCTACGAAAACGAAGCCGTTTTCCAAAACGTCGGCGAAATCTACAACGCCCTTTCCTCTGGCGATGTCTATACCGACGAATGGCCCCGATCCGCTTTCATCGTCGAGGATGACGGCATTACCGTCAATTCAAGCAGCTCTGGCAATGTGTTCGCGTATCCGGAATAGAACCGACCGGAGTGCGCCCACAACCTTACTAAAAACATCCCTGCGGTTTTGCAGGGATGTTTACATATAATCATATTGATTGACAAAAAGACCGAAATACCGCACAATAAAATTGTTTACAATATAATTTGGAGATGATCGATGTGAGCGAACATCTGAAACTCAAAAATCAAGTGTGTTTCAAGCACTATGTGATTTCAAAGGAAATCATCCGACGTTATCGTCCTTTTTTGGAGCCGCTCGGTCTTACATATACCGGTTACATTACCATGCTCGCTCTATGGGAGAAAGACGGCATGAGCGTCAAAGAACTCAGCAATGCCCTTTATCTTGATTCTGGAACCCTGACCCCATTGCTAAAAAAACTTGAAAGCAAACAGTTTGTCAAGCGAGTTCGTGATAAAAAAGACGAAAGAGTCGTGTTTGTGTATCTGACCGACGAAGGCAAGGCGCTTAAGAAACGGGCCGACAATATTCCCAATGACCTCGTTCAGAGCATCTTTCCAGGTGACATCGACGAAGAAGCCATGAGCCAACATATAAAAGCGTTGAATGAAGTCATGGACGTTTTGGTAACAAACAAAAAATAATTTTGATCCGCGAGCCCCTGAATTAAAGGGGGCTTTTTTTATGGGGGAAGAAAAAACGAAACTTAAATTATATGCTACAATTAAATCGAGTGCATTTAAATTGTGTAAAATCAAAAAAAACGGTATAATTCAATTACAAATCATATTCGGAGGTTAAATTATGAGGAAAAAATTCTTACTTGCGTTCAGTTTATTTTTATTTCTATTTCTTATTGCAGCATGTACAACCGATGATGAAACCCCAAGTGACGATAACGGACAAGGCGATATCGTCGAAGAAGACAATGGCGACACTGTAGAAGATGATGAAGGCACGGATGATGATTCCAGCGATGATCCGGCCGACGATGATTCAGAACAAGATGAACCAGATCAAGATGAGCCGGATCAAGATGAGCCGGTAGAAGAGGAACTGTTGAACATCCCTGAGACCGCGATCGACGCGGACGACTTCGAGGTATTGGTCGCCGCGCTGGTTGAAGCGGACCTCGTGAGTGCGCTCGAGGCGGACGGACCGTTCACCG
>PWHE01000070.1 GCA_003554735.1 Mollicutes bacterium
AAAATGGTTCTTTTCACCAAATCAATGCCTTGCCCGACTTGCAAAGAGACTAAAGAGTTGCTTACCGAGGTTTCCAAACTGAACGACAAACTTATTGTGGAAGTGAAAGACCTTGAAAACGACAAGGAAGACGCCGAAAAATATGGCGTGACCTATGCGCCCAGTTTTGTGGTTCTGGACGCCGAAGAAAACTATAAGGGCGTCAAGTTCATCGGCATCCCAGCAGGCCATGAGATCAACTCGTTCCTTAGCGCCCTCATCGACATGAGCGGCAAGGACTTCGGATTCGACGCGGCAATCAAGGAACGTGTGGCGAAAGTCGACAAACCTGTGAACATCAAAGTGTTCATAACACTGAGCTGCCCACATTGCCCGGGTGCGGTACAAAACGCTCATCGTCTCGCGATGCTTAATGAGAACATCGAAGGCGAAATGATCGAAGCCCAGACGTTTAATGAACTCTCTCAGAAGTTCAACGTTTCGGGTGTCCCGAAAATTGTAATCAACGACGAGCACGAGCTCGTAGGCAATCAGCCAATTGAAGAATATCTCGATTATCTTGACAAACTATGAATAAAGCAATTCCGCGTATCGACTTGATATGCGGAATTTTTATTGTCGAGTCTTCATGATGCCGAGAAAACCACTGATCAGATAAGGGATACCGATGTGCACCACAGGAATGATGAAGGTCAGAATGAGCCCGTAGATCAGATGGAACAGGAACACTTTCGATGCGGTGTGCGCCGTAGTGCCATCTATGATGACTTGCCGGTATAGAACGAAGTTCAAGATGAACATGGCGGAAAAAACGAGCATGGCTGCGACAACAGCGATGGACCCGACAATGATCCATCCGGCCGCTTCCCCCTCAAGTCTGCCTGTATAGATACTGAAGGCGACAATAATGAGAAAGACAATCGCGGCAAGGATGCTCAAGCCTTCTGCGATCAATCCGATCAGGAAGGGTGCTTTGTTTTCGCTCCATTTTCTTTTGGTCATTGTAACACCTCTTTATGCCTATATTATAACAAAGTGTTCCATAATAAAGGAAAAAAGCTCACCGGGCGGTGAGCTTTTTGACTGATTAGCGTTTCTCCTGGTCGTAAGCTTGTCCGAGCGCTTTTGGTGCTTGGCTTTCTTTGGAGAAGAAGGCCAGGATAATCAGCGTGAACAAGTAGGGAAGGAGTCTGTAGAACTGTCCGGGAAGGTCCACGGCCGCAAGCATTTCGAACGAGTCATGAAGATTGGCAAGGACCCTTAGCATCGCGAAAATCAATGCGAAGATGAACAGGCGTATCGGTTTCCATTGTCCGGAGATCAAAATCGCGAGTGCGAGGAACCCAAGCCCCAGGAAGTCTCCGTTGAAACGGTTGTCGAAGGAGATGAGATATGTCGCTCCACCGAGTCCGGCGAGGAATCCTGATGTCATGACACCGATATAACGCATCCGGTACACATCAATACCGAGTGATTCGGAGGCTTGCGGATTCTCACCAACACTTCTTAGACGCAGACCGAGTCTGGTCTTGTAGAAGACAAAGGTGACGATGATTAAAATCGCAATGCCTATGAATGTGGACAGGAAGGCTCGCTCGAAAAAGAGTGTTCCTAGCACAGGGATATCGGCAAGCAAGGGGATGTCCAAGCGATACCGATCCACGATGTTGATGCGTTCCGTTCCACCGACGGTTCTGGCGGTAAACACCGCAAGTGCCGGTGCGAACATGTTGAGTGCGGTCGCGGAGATGATCTGATTGGAGTTCATGTGGATGGCCGCAAATGCGTGGGCTGCGGAGAATATGGTTCCGACCACCGCTCCACCTACCAAAGCCAAAAGCACCATGGCCTGAGTTGGCAATCCGAGCGGCCTTCCGACATAAAGAACCAAAAGGGCACCGATGAATCCACCCATGATCATGATTCCATCAAGCGCAATGTTGATGACACCGCTTCGTTCACTGAAAAGTCCTCCGAGTGAAACGAGCATCAAGGCGATCATCACGGGAATCGCATAGGAGAAAATAAATCCTAAATCGTTTATGAATGCGGTCATCCGACGTCACCTTCTTTCTGGGCAAAATCCACGTCTTTCTTCGTTTTCTTCCTTACGTAACCGGAGATGACCTGTTTAGTGAAGAGGGAAAGCGCACTGAAGTAGATGATGACCGCGATGATGATATTGATGATTTCTTCGCGGAAAATACGCTGTGCCGCATCGCCGCCACGCAGGATGGAACCGTAGAAGATACCGGCGAGGACAACCCCGATCGGACTGGAAAGACCAAGCAACGCGATCGCGATGCCGGTAAATCCCTGCTCGAGGAGTTGTTCGTTGATCCGGAAGGTTCTATCGCCAACAAGGTACATGACGCCACCGGCGATTCCCGCAATGGCACCGGCGATCAGAAAGGACATGACAATGCTTCTTTTTTCTTTGATCCCGGCATATTTTGCGGCGTCACGTGACAAACCGACGCTTTTGAGTTCGTAGCCGAATGTCGTGTAATTAAGGATGATGTGCAGGATGGCCGCTACAATGAGGGCGATGAATATGCCGATGTTGATCGGTGAGCGCGGGAAGATATTGTCGAGAAACAAGACAGGTAACCGTGCGGTTGAAGCGGGTCTCAAGGCTTCGGAACGCCCACCGTATATAGTATTTAGAATCAAGAGATTTACCATATACATTGACACATAGTTGAGCATGATCGATGAAACGACCTCATTGACATTGCGATAGGCTTTCAGGGCGCCTGTAATGCCACCCCATATGCCTCCGCCAACGGCGGCTGCAAGAATCGCGACAAGCCAATGAAAGGGACCGAGGAATGTCCAGTGAACCCCGACGTAAAGGCCGAAAAACGCACCGACAGTGAGTTGTCCGGTCGCCCCGATGTTAAAGAGTCCGGTCCGGAATGCGAATGCGACCGATAGACCCGTAAGAATGATCGGAGTCGAATAGAAGATCATGAAGCCCATGTCACGTGTGCTGGCAAACGGTCCGCTCAAGATGGTCCAAAAACCGAGCAACGCGTTACCGGGATTGACGATAAACATCAGGATCAGACCGAATATCAGGCCCATGATAATGGCGACAATACTGGAGATGACGTTTATGCTGTTGGGTTTCTTTGCGATGAAATTCAAAATCCAGTTCATGCGCTATCGCTCCTTTTGGACCCTGACATGTAAAGTCCGAGTTCTTCTCGTGAAACTTCTTTCGGATCGAATTCGCCGACTTTTTCACCTTCATACATAACCAGGATACGGTCGGCAAGGTTGAACACTTCGTCCAAGTCATAGGAAATGATCAAAACAGACTTGTCGTTGTCTCTGTGGTTGACCAGTTCACGATGGATGAACTCGATCGCACCGACATCAAGACCACGGGTCGGCTGAACGGCAATCAGCAGATCGCTTTCGCGGTCGATTTCTCTTCCGAGGATCGCTTTTTGCTGGTTTCCTCCGCTCATGCTTCTTGCAATGGAGAGCGCGCCGCTTCCGCTTCGGATGTCGAATCGGTCAATCAGGCGTTCGGCGTGGTCTCGTATGACATCGAACTGCAAGAAACCTCTCCGTTGGAAGGGTTCCTGATGGTAACTTTGTAAAATAAGGTTGTATTCAAGTGGGAATTCAAGCACGAGTCCATGTTTCTGGCGATCTTCAGGGATATGTGAGATTCCTTTAAGGCTCCGGCTCCGGATGTCTTCATTCGTGATGTCTTCGTCGTTAAGGGCGAGACTTCCGGATGAGTGGCCATATAGACCGGTAATGCCATAGACCAGTTCGCTTTGACCGTTCCCTTCAATTCCGGCGATTACCAGGATTTCGCCACGTTTGGTTTCAAAAGAGATGTTGCTGACGACTTCTTTCTTTGAAACAGGATCGTGGACGGTGAAGTCCTTGACACTGAGCACGGTATCTTTCGGTTTGGCTTTTTCTTTGGGGAGTGAGAAGTCAACTTTTCTTCCCACCATCATCTCAGCAAGCTTCTCGTTGGTTGTTTTGGAGACATCGACCGTGTCAATATAGGCACCACGGCGTAAGATGGTGCAACGGTTCGCGATTTCTCTGATTTCTTTAAGCTTGTGTGAGATGAAAAGGATGGACTTACCTTCTTTGGCCAGTTTTTTGAGAATGTCCATAAGCTCATCAATTTCTTGTGGCGTCAGCGAAGCGGTCGGCTCGTCAAGGATGAGAATTTCCGCATCCCTATAAAGCATTTTGAGTATTTCTACGCGTTGCTGATGCCCTACCGATATATCGGATACCATCGCATCGGGGTCGACTTTCAGATTGTACTGTTCAGAAAGTTTTTTGACTTTTTCTCTCGCATCCTCATATACCAGGACACGGTTCTTCGTGTCCTCATAGCCGAGGATGATATTTTCAAGTACGGTGAAACGGTCGACCAGCTTGAAATGCTGGTGAACCATTCCGATTCCCAGTTTGTTTGCATCGTTTGGGTTGCGGATTGTTACGGTCTCACCGTTTACCTTTATTTCGCCTTCATCGGCTTTATAAATACCGAAAAGAATGCTCATCAAGGTTGTTTTCCCGGCACCATTTTCCCCAAGCAATGCGTGGATTTCTCCTTTTTTGAGCTGTAGATTGACCTGGTCGTTTGCTTTTATACCAGGGAATTCCTTGGTAATATTCAGCATTTCCACTGCATGGTCCATGTAAACACCTGCTTTCATGTGCTTGATAGAATAAGAGAGGAAAGAACGCCTTTCCTCTCAGATCCTATCATGTTGTAAATGTTCGAATAATGCTCACTAGCTACGGTTTTATGGTTCTACAGTTCCTTCATCAATACCGATGTCGCCAAGCCCGTTGTCATTAAAGAATGTTTCGAGTTCGGCATAAGTGGCCGGAACAACGAAATCTCCACTGGCGATGGTATCATAGATATCATCATAGTCCTGTTGAGTAAAAGTAGAGAAACGGGAAGTTTCCATTGGCAAGGCGACACCATCGTCCGCAGCGCCCAGATACCATGTTTCTCCGCCAGGGAACGCATCGTCATCGTAGTGTGCTTCAAGCGCAAGCTCAACCGATTCAGCGAGTGCTTTCATGGCACTGGTGAGAACGCGGTCGGACTCGCCGGACTGATCGACGTCGACACCAATCATCCATGCGTCCGCATCTTCAGCCGCGCTCATGACAGACCCACCGGCACCACCGGCAGCCGCGAAGATCAGTTCGGTTCCACCGTCATACCAACCTGCAGCCTGAGTTTCAACATCAGGGCCAGCATCAAAGGTACCAAGATAGGTGTAACGATCATCAGGGAACGTCAGTTCAACGTTTTCTTGATCTGCTGCGTAATGTGCACCGGCGATGAATC
>PWHE01000067.1 GCA_003554735.1 Mollicutes bacterium
AAAAAAACCACACCCCTGTCGATCGAACATTCGCATGGCCTTAGCGGTGTGGTTTTTTATTCAATCGTCAAATAATATGGTTTTCTTTTAGTACGGTCTCAAAGTCCTGGAGTATGGTTTCTGTGTTGTTTCCTTCTACCGTGATGGAGAATGTTTCTTTTGATGCGATTCCGAGGCTCATCACGCCAATGACACTTTTGAGGTCAATCCGCTTTCCATCATATTCGATATGAATGGCATTGTCGTATTGGTTGGCGATCTTAGCGAGTGTCGTCGCCGGTCTGGCGTGCAGCCCTTCAGAACTTCTGACCCTATAGGACCGGGTGGTCATTTAGGCTTCTTCCGTTTTCGCTTCGGGAAGCAACAACTTAAGCAAGAAGGCTGTCAGTGCCGCACCGGCTGCGATGGCGATCAGGAAGCCGAACCAGTTGTCCATGACAGGAATGACGAAGATTCCGCCGTGTGGCGCAGGGCTTGCGGCGTTGAAAAGGCCGACAAGCGCACCCGCGAAAGCACTACCCGCAATGATGGATGGAATGACACGCAATGGGTTCTTCGCGCGAAAGGAATCGCACCTTCGGTGATGAAGCTGAATCCCATGACCCAGTTCGTCTTACCGGCTTAAAGCTGTTGTTCATCGAACTTGCTCTTGAAAAGAACGGTCGCAAGCGCGATGCCGAGTGGTGGAACCATGCCACCAGCCATGACTGCAGCCATCAGGTTGGTCGATACACCGGCACCAAGCGTTGCGATGGCTACCGCGTACGCGGTCTTGTTCACCAGGGCCGCTCATATCAACGGCCATCATACCGCCGGCGATCAGTCCGACAATTACCTCAGCCGTAACGTCAATACCGGTCAGGAAGCTTTCAAGTCCGGATTGCATTGGACCGACCAGGATATCGACTGGAATGTAAACCAGTGCGGTCAGAATGACACCGAAAAATGGGAAAATCAATACCGGCTTGATGCCAGCCATGCTGCGTGGCAGGAAGCTGAAGAACTTCTTGAGGTAAACCACGGTGAGACCGGCCAAGAGACCAATCAGCAAGGCACCGAGGAAGACGCTTCCTTCCGTATAGGCACTGCCTTCGACAAACTGTCCGCTTGCCAGGGCACCACCGACAAAACCGGGAACCAGACCGGGTCGCAACCATATTGATCAGCATATGACGCTGCATGCGTTTGTCGGAACGTTTTCCTTTGTCCATGGTTTCGCCCCCTTCTTTCATATCACTATCCCATCGTGCAAACGTCTTATTCGATATAGATGCCAACGTTTGCGGATGTATCAGACTCCCGGTAGTCCCGATAACATAGCGTGTGCTCCTCAAGCGTCACTCGGTGCGAACAATGTTCATCGGTATCCTCCACTGTATGATGCTCGCGGAAATAGGCATCGATCCACTCGAACGCATCCGTGCCATCAATGGTTTCACAGGTGATGCCGATGTGCGAAAAGTCATAGTTTTGAAGCCTGCGCGATGTACCGGACATCTTAGTGTATTGATACGTCGTCATCTCGGGAAACGGGACGCGGTAGACCACATCCGCACGGTCGTCTTCATATACAGCAAGCGGCGCTTCAAAGTGTTGGACAGAATGCGAGGCATCACACCCTTGAATTGTGAGAATTCCCATTGCAAAAATCATAATGCTCATCCACTTTTTCATATCATCACCTTATAAGTCTGTCATTGGATCGTTTAACGCTGTATCACGGAAAACGTGTGCTTTGTCGGACTACTCCGCTCGCTTCTTGAATCCATGGCGAATCGGGGCGCTCGTGAGCAAAGACATCGACTTTCTCCAGTTTGACAAAGTCTATCCATATTTCAATTTCCGTGGGTCCTTCATCATTCAACGGATACACATCATCAAAAATCCGGACGGTGCATTCCAGGCATTCCGCATCGGGATCGTTCGAACTGACGGATATGGAGTACTTCAAATCCCAATACGGCTCATTCATGCGGACCCGCATGGCCGCAACGTTGTATTCAAGTGTGAAGTGTTCCTCAAAATTTTCAGCATCCAGTTCAGCTGTTCGGGGAAAAGCGCACGCTTGCAGCATAAACAGCAAGAACACCATACTCAACATGAAGGCTTTGATCATGATAGAGTGTTTTGATACAGTCATTATGGATGCCTCCTTTTATTGTCCCGGATGATGAAACCATGAATGAAATGCGATGCAAAAAGAAAAAACTCCGCACAAAAAAGGAGTTTTGTTTGTGAATATGGACTTATATTTTCAATCAAACGCATGTGCATCCCCCATATCCTGCCTTACACCTATACTATATAAAGAAAGAACCATATTTTCAAGCGCACATCTGTCGTATTTGAACGCCTTGGTCACCATTGTTTCAATCTATAGCCTGCGCGTGCGCCTGGTGACTTTGCGCATCGAGTTCTTTTGCTTTGGCTTTTTCATACACCATAACCATCATTCCATGATAAAGGGGGACGAATACCAAGAATGTTGTGGCAAAAAGAACCACATTGACCATGAAAAACTCAGCGTCCGCGCCGAAGGCTGAAATGGGAATGGTAATGATCAACAAGGCTCCGAGATATCGCATGGATGTCACCACCCTGATCAAAAGGACCTTGACGTATTCCCCTCGAATCATCCGCAAGGCTTTTTGAAGAATGAACGTGACACTGGCCTTATCAGACGCATCCACGATGACATAAGGAACAAACGAAAAGATGGAAATCACAATCACAAACGGAAAGACCGGCACAAAAAGCGCGTTTAAAAATTCCATATCGCCAAGCCATTGCTCGGTGAAGGCGAACACATCGGGCCTAATTGCGAGGCGTTCCAAAACCAAAAAGGTTAACACAGCCGGCAGCAAGGCGACCACATAGATGACAAGCATCAAAACGCTGTCGCGCAAAAACCCGTTCCATGTCTTGAAGACGTAGGTGTGATGCTTTAGCGGCGGGTCCTGGCTCTCGCGGTAATACCGCATCATCTTGGAGACCAGATAAAGATAGATCAACGGAATCAGCAACGTGAACGGAAATGCGAAAATGGAAATATGCAAACTGTTCATCAAAACACTGAAAAATATGATCATACGATACCGTTTGCGAATGAATGCAAGCATGCTTTTCAGATGTTCCATAACAACCTCATCCCCTAAACCATCAACTGTCATTGCATCGAATCACACGAACGAATATCTGCATTCAGCCTGGCAATCAGGCTCATCCATTCCAAACCTTAGAATCGAGTGCATCAAGAAATCTTGTTGTTGAATGCGTTAAAGCACGACAGCTCAGCGAACCACTCGTCTGTTGTAGTAGCGCAAAAACAGGATCGCCAAAACAATCTGGGAGAAAAAGACGCCGAAGGTCACCAATCCGTCGATGGGAAAAAGCAAGGAGGATTCCTGAAAACGTTCCACGATGCTTTCCCAGTAAAGGTAGGCGACATATGTGATCAAAGCGAACGGAATGATGGCCACCATGACGCCGACTTGCAAACGCTCCTTATTACTCTCTGGACGCAATGAACGGTCGGCAAACCATATCATATACCCCATGACCAAAAGGGTCAGGATAAGCCGTGGAACAAAGAAATAGTAGATGGATCCATCATCATACCCCACGCCGCCGGCTTCGCCCAGAAAACGGCTCACAAACGATTGCAAGGGAGACAGTCGCGTGAGCAGGTACGGTGTGTGAATGACCCCGATAAGCAGTGCTGCATGGAATTTGAAAAGCATGCCCCGGCGGGCCGGGTCCGCGGTGGCACCGTCTCCAATAACACCCCGAACGTAATGATAGACAGCCACCGCCAGCAGAAGGAATCCTAAAAAGAAAATGACATAGGAAAGACCTTCGGGTCGTGCTTCACGTTGATAGTAGGGCTGCGTGATGAAAAAACCCAGGAATAAAGCCAGCATGAGATAGACAAACCGGTAAAAAACGAACGTATACAGGGCGCTCCGTAAGCGATTATGCTGTTTCCCCGGTACATCCCTAACGGTTTCGGTTCGTTCACGGGGTCGGGCCGACGGATGCTGGACCGACGGATCGTGAGTCGACCGATGGCTGGACACAGCAAGATCATCCTGTTTGGCTTTTTCATAAACTGAGACCATGAAACCATGATAAAGGGGCACCATCACAAAAAACACGACGAGAATGACAACGCTGTTGAACCGAAAGAACTCATACGCCATCGCGCCTCCGTCGTCGCCCATAACCGTAGCAATTAACATCATCGGTATCATCAAGACCAACACATGGCCAATATACCGTACGGACGCAAGTACCCGGATCAAAAACACAGGAAGGTAAGACCTACGGATGAGCCTCAAGGCTTTTTTCACAATGAAGCTTATGCTTGCGTCCTCTGAAGCATCAGCGATCACATAGGGAATAAACGTAAATATCGATATCACAATCAGAAACGGCAGCGCCGCCACAATCATATTGTTAATCTGAAGAATGGCTTCGAAATTGGAGACTAAATCGAAATCAAACGGAAGTTCGGTTACAAAAAACGGCAACGGATTGCCGTATTCACGCAATGCATAAAAAGTGAGGGCAGCCGGCCCCAAAGCGATGGCATACATTCCGAACATCAAAACGGAATTGCGAAGCATCCCCCGCACGGAGGAGAAAACGGCGGGTTTCGGCCCGTGCGCCCTCCCCTGGCTTTCCCGGTAAAGCCGCAACATTTTCGATGCGAGGTAAAGAAACGCCAATGGCAGGAACACCGCCACATAAGGGCTCATCGTTAAAAAAAGAACGCCGTTGGCCAAAGCGCTGAAAACAATGATTGAAAAATAGCGTCGCCGGATAAACGCAAAGACATTACGTAAACCTTCCATACATTCCATCCCCTTGGCAATTGTTTGTCTTAAAGTCTTATTTTAGCGTGATTGAGACTCTTAGTCAACATTCCTTTCCTTCACTTAAAAACCGTGCTATGGCCTAAAAGACACGAAACAGATTGTAAAAACATAGAGTCAAAGCTAAACATGCATGGAAAAAGCCATAAAACTCCAACTTGAAAAAATAGAACGATCATGCCCCACACACAGGAAAGTTTGAAAACTTATATTGTCGCTTTCAAACAAATGGAATCGACAAAATTGTAAATAAAAAGACTGCAAGCATAATGAGTTATATGCCTTGCAGTCTTCTATTTAGGAGAGAATCCAATTTATGATTATTCTTCGGTTTCAGGCAACAGCACGCCCTCAAGCACATGGATCACGCCGTTGGACGCTTCGACGTCCGGAAGCACGACCTCGATGCCGTCGACGAAGACCGAGCCGTCATCGACCGTGATGG
>PWHE01000086.1 GCA_003554735.1 Mollicutes bacterium
AAATTGCTTCATGAGTATGGCGATATCGAAACCCTGTTAAAGAATCTCAATGAACTCAAAGGGAAACAAAAGGAAAAAATCGAGACGCACGGCAAGGACGCGCTCAAATGGCGCCGCCTTGCCGAGCTTAAGACCGATGCGGAATTCGACTTCGATCTCGATTCGCTACAGTATCGGGGCTATGACGAGGATGAGCTCTTTGCGTTTTTTGAAGGGCTTGATTTCCATTCATTCATCAAACGGTTCAAAAAAACTGACGACGCCCCGGATGAAAAACCGGACTGGCAGTATATCGAGGATGAAACCGCCATCGAAGAAGCCCTTATCTCGCCGAGTACGCTGATTCTTGAGTCCTATGGTGAAAACTATCATTTCGCTGACACGCTTGGCTTTGCCGTACTCAATAAAAAGGGCGCGTTCTTCATTGATTTCAGCGTCGCCAAAGCGTCGAAAGCGTTCAAGACGTTCCTGGGGGATAACGATACGAAGAAACACACCTTTGATTACAAGCGCATGCTTGTGATCTGTGAAAACGCGGGACTCGATCTCGCCGGTGTCGATTTCGACCTTTTGTTGGCTGCATATCTGCTTAATCCTTCCAACACGAAAGAAGATTTCAAAGTCATTGTCTCGAACTTCGATTACACGGATGTTGCATATCTTGAAGAAATATACGGAAAAGGGGCGAAAGCCAAAGTTCCGAACCGTGACACCTATGCCAGGTATGCCGTGGACAAAGCAGTGGCTGTTCACACGCTTAAAGACGAGCTTGCCTCACGCATCGAGTCCAACGACCAAACCTACTTGCTTGAAGACGTCGAACACCCCTTGAGTGAAATCCTGGCTTCCATGGAGAAAATCGGGATTGCCATCGATACCGATGCACTGGATGAGTATGCCGAATCATTGGACAAAGAAATCGAGACATTGACCCGAAAAATTCATCAGGAGGCCGGTCTTGAATTCAATATCGGTTCACCGAAACAACTCGGGGAAGTCCTTTTCGACAAATTGAACCTTCCCGTTTATAAACGCAGCAAAACCGGATACTCAACCAGCATCGATGTGTTGAAGAAACTGCAGGGACAACACCCCATCATCGACCATATCATGCGCTATCGAAGCGTAACCAAACTGAAAAGCGCCTATGTCAACAGCATGAAAGAAGCCCTGCATGATGATGGGAAGATTCATACCATCTACAAGCAGGCGTTCACCCAGACCGGCAGGCTTTCTTCCATCGAACCGAACCTGCAAACCATACCGATCCGCACAGAGACCGGTCGTGCGCTACGAAAAGTCTTTATCCCCGACGAAGGGCATGTCCTGATGGCGGCGGACTATTCACAGATTGAACTCCGTGTGCTGGCGCACATGGCCGAAGAGGAAACTCTCATGGAGGCGTTTAAAAATGACAAGGACATCCACGCCATCACCGGCCGTGAGATTTTTGAGAAAGATGATGTGACCGACAATGAGCGCCGCATCGCCAAGGCGGTCAACTTCGGCATCATCTATGGCCAAAGCGCCTGGGGACTCAGCGAAGAACTCGGCATTCCACAAAATGACGCCAAGACGTTCATCGAACGGTACTATCGCCGCTTCGGCGGCATCAAGGCATTCATGGACACGGTCGTCGAGGAAGCCAAAAAGAACGGCTACGTGAAGACCCTTTATAACCGGCGCCGCTATATCCCCGAACTAAAAAGCAAAATTCACGCGCAAAGAGAATTCGGCAAACGGACCGCGATGAACGCGCCGCTTCAAGGCACGGCGGCGGACATCATCAAAATCGCCATGGTCGAGATCGACAAGGCGATGAAAAAAGCGTCCATGAAATCCGAAATGATCCTTCAGATCCATGATGAGCTTGTGTTCAATGTGGTCGAAGACGAGAAGGACGCCATGGAAACATTGATTGTAAACACCATGCAGGAATGCGTCAAACTCAACGTTCCATTGACCGTCAGTGTCGCAAGCGGAGCCAACCTCGATGAAGCCAAATAAAGATCCCCGTAACCAGGTAATGATAAAAAGCTTCGTCGTCAATGCCGGCTTGATCATCTTAAAAGCGCTCGGCGGCATATTTTTCGCTTCCACGGCACTGATTGCGGATGCCATCCATTCACTCAGCGACTTCATGAGCGACACGCTTGTCCTCATCGGTCTGAAACACTCCAACAAACCGCCTGACGAGGAACACCCCTTCGGACACGGGAAAATCGAATACGTCCTTTCCTTGTTGCTTGGGGTCGGTATCCTGTTCATCGCCTATCAGCTTATCACGCATGTGATCGGCACGCTTAGGGAAACGCCGAGCGCCCCGTCCCTGTACGCAGTCTATGTGGCGCTTGGTGTCATCGTGATCAAGATTCTGCTCGCACGATACATCCTTACAAAAGGCAAACGCCTAGATAGCCAGGTGCTTAAAGCGTCGGCCAGTGAATCCTTTTCGGACGCACTCGGTTCATCGGTGGTCGTGCTTGGTATCGGGCTCGGTGTCCTGGGTGGTGCTTTCAACATTCCGGCGCTTCTTTACGGGGACGCCTTGGCGGCACTCGTCATTGTGCTGTTCATCGTCCGCATCGCTTTTAAAATCATATCGGACGCCATTCGTTCGATTCTCGGAAAAAGCGCATCGAAGCCCATCCTTGATGAGACACGCGACGTGTGCGAGTCGGTTGAAGGGGTCAGGCAGGTTGACAAACTGCGCATGATTGTTTATGGTCATTATTATCAGGTCATGGTCGACATCCGTGTCGATGGAAACATTACCGTTAAAGAAGGGCACGATATCGCAAGTGCCGTGAAAAAGAAACTGAAAGAATCCAAGAAAATAGGACACGTCATTGTCCATGTCAATCCGGAGGTGTGAGTATGAGTTTAACGTTAAAAAGAAAAAGCATACGTAAGTTCCTGGACTCCAAAGTGAGTGAAGGGGAAATCGAGAAACTGTTGATGAGCGCCATGCAGGCACCAAGCGCAACCAACCAGCAACCCTGGGAGTTCGTGGTGGTCAAAAATCGCGATATCCTGGCGAAACTGTCCAAAGTCTCCAAAGGAGCCTGGCCGCTCAAGGAAGCCCCGCTAGGCATCATCACGCTGATGCGCGAGGATTGCAACCGCCCCGTAATGGCGCCTCAAGACATGGCTGCAGCCACTCAAAACATCTTATTGCAGGCAACCGAACTTGGCATGGGTGGCGTATGGATCGGCGTCTACCCGCGAGAAGAACGCATCAAGGAAGTGCGCGAGATTGCGGAAATCAAAGAGGGTCTGATTCCATTTTCAATGGTGGCGCTCGGCTATCCTGAGGATACCGGAATCTCATCCATTAAATACCGTTACGATCCTTCACGCGTCAAGGTGATCGAGTAGTGCCCGAACTCCCGGAAGTGGAAACGGTACGCCGTTCCTTGGAGCAGCTCGTGAAAGGCAAGACGATTACGGATGTCACGGTCTTTTATCACCCCATGATCGAAATTGATTCAGAGACGTTCATCCGGACTCTCAAGGGAAAGACGATCCACGCCGTTGAGCGCGCCGGGAAACACCTGCTGTTTGATTTGGGCGACCTTTATCTGCTTTCCCACTTACGGATGGAAGGCAAATATTTCCTCAAAAGACCCGGCGAAACAAAAGATAAACACGAACATGTCATCTTTTATCTTGAAGACCAGGAAACTCTGCGGTATCATGATGTAAGGAAATTCGGCACCATGGCACTGCGTGAAAAAGGCTTGGCATATCAGACTCCCCCCTTATCGCTTTTAGGGAAAGAACCCTTGGAAGCGGACTTTGACGGCACGTATTTATGGAGTCGTATGAAGCATACCAGACGGGCGGTCAAAACCGCGCTTTTGGACCAGCGGCTCATCAGCGGACTCGGCAACATCTATGTGGATGAGACGCTGTTCTGTGCCGGCATCCATCCGGAGAAAAAGACGACCCGGCTCCGCAAGAAAGATTGTCATATGCTTGCGTCCTGTTCGACTCAAGTCCTAAAAAAGGCAGTCGACCTTGGCGGGTCATCCATCCGGAGCTATACCGACTCGCTCGGGATTACCGGCCGTTTTCAAAATGAACTCAATGTGCATCTTCAAAAAAACCGTCCCTGCCAAAACTGTGGGACAAGCATTCAAAAAATCAAAGTGAACGGCAGAGGCACCTATTTTTGCCCCACCTGCCAACGACGCTAGAAAGAAGGCTACCTTATGGCGCTCATTGTCGGACTCACCGGTGGCATCGCCAGCGGAAAGTCAACCGTCTCCAAGATGTTCGCGGACGAAGGCATTCCCGTAATCGATACGGACCGAATCGCCAAAGAACTGATGAAAGAACAAGAAATATTCGACAAGATCGTGGAGACGTTCGGTGAAGAAGTCCTCACCCCCTCGAAAGAAATCAATCGCAATACCCTTGCGAAAATCATTTTTCGTGATGAAAACAAGCGGATGCAACTTAACGACATTGTCCATCCTAAAGTCAAAGAGCGCGTATTCAGCGACATAGACCACTACGAAGACATGAATCATCAGATGATTGTGGTGGATGTGCCACTCCTTTTCGAAGCCAAGTTCGACGAGTTCATGGATAAGACGGTTGTGGTCTATGCGAAAAAGAAGGACCAGATTGGACGCCTTGTCTCTCGCGAAGGCATTGACGAGGATTATGCGAAACAGAAGATCAAGGCGCAAATGCCGCTTTCCAAAAAGAAGGAACGCGCCGATTTTGTGATCGATAACAGTCAAAGCATCCTTGAGACCAGAAAATCTTTCAAGCGTGTATTGAAGAAACTCGAATCACTCAGTTAACGGAGGAACCGCCATGGAAAACCGTCCGACCGATGTGACGCTCAGAATCACATCATCCAGTGAACTCTCGCACGCCCATACGCATACGCTTAGTCTTCTTTACCAACCGGTCATCGGCAAAGAGGCTTTTTCACTGTACATGATGATGCACGGTCTGTTGGACCGAAGTTCCATGCGCACGCCAACTTACCCGCTTTGTTTCTTGCTGGATTCGCTCTCGCTCTCGCCGGAAGGATTCCGCGAGGCAAGGAAGGCCCTTGAAGCGACCGGACTGCTTCAAACGTTCTATAAGGACAACGTCTTCTTGTTCGAACTTTTTCAGCCCCTTACGGCGAACGCCTTCATCAAGGATTCAGCGTATGCTCCCTATCTGAAACACAGAATCGGTGAGGAGCGTTTCAACGATCTGATCGGCCACTTCCAGATCTCGCGTCCCAAAAAGGCGTCTCTCAAAAACATCACCGTCCATTTCGATGAGGTTTTCGAACC
>PWHE01000087.1 GCA_003554735.1 Mollicutes bacterium
AAAAAGAGGCGGAGAAAATCAACGATTCCTCCAATGTCTCGTATCATGAAAAACAGATCAAACAACTGAGAAAAGCGCACATTCAACAACTCAAGGAAAAAGAAGAAGAGCAAAACGAAGCGCTTGAGCCCGAGCTTGAAAAACGCAGAGCGTTCATCGAGGATACGAAAGAGCGTCTCATTGAAGAAAAAAAGGCCGCCATAGACAGCATCCTGGCGCTGCTTAAGCGCGTGGAAGAAACTAATCTTGAACACAACATCGAAATCGATGTGGCCAACACCGAACTCAATAAAGAACTCGCCCGTCACAAACGGGAAACGGACACCATCGAAGTGGACCGTAAACTGCAGCGTCTCAATTTCGACCATACCCTCGAAGAGACGACTGAAATCAACGAACAATCCCAACGCATCGCTCACCCGACGTTCGACCTCGCTTCCAGCGAAGCATCCCTCAACCATCGCCTCTCAACCATTGACTTAGAAGCGTCTCGCCAATCGTTCAAACATGAATACGAGACTGCAATGGAGACGATGAAAAAGCGTCACGGTTTCACGATGGAGAAACTCGACACTCTATCCACTAAGCTAAATTTCCTCTACGAGTATGACCGGGACGCATTGAAATTGCTTTATGAAGAGCACCGCGTCAACCTCGACTTTTCCCATGAGAAGATGCTTTCTTCCCATTATCAGCGTCACACCGAAAACTATTCCGCGCTGCGAAACGATACCCTTATCGAACGCAAGCCAGCGCTTCAAAAAGAAATCGACACCCGTCTCAAGCACAAAGTCGACATGTACAAATCGATGATCAAGACCGCTGAGAAGGATCATGAAATCATCGTCGAGAAAATCGAGACCGCCTATGAAGAAGAAAAGAAAATCTATGAACGTCCGCTCGAGCAATTGCGCAACGATCACGAAACCGTCATTGACGAACTGGTCGCAACGCATGCCAAGGAGCGTGCGAATCTAAACGATCAAATAGACAAGCTCGACGAGAAAAAAGATCGCAAGCAGATCCTCAAAATCAAAAAAGAGCTCTCCTTCCGCGAACACGAGCAAAGCGAAGAACTCGAAGCCAAAAAACAATCGCTCCAAAAAGAAAGGGAACCCTACAAGTCGATGCTCAAGACCTTGGAGCGCAACAAGGACCAGTCCATCGAGGAAGCGGAAACCCTTCTGTATCATTACACCGACCAGCTCAACTTGGCCATCGAGGAAGCCAGAAACCAGGCGAAAAAAGAGATGAACCAGTTCCTTGAACACTACTATGAGATCAAACATCGTGCCCAGCTTTTCAAAACCTTCCAGCGCGACCGCAAGGACCGCACCGTCCGCGACGCGGAAGCCTACAAAAAGACGCGCATGGAGAAAATCAACCAGCGTCGCCAAGATTCCGATGCGTTGCTTGAAGAGCAGACCGACGCATTGTCGCGTTCTCTCAATCAAAAAGAAAAGGCGCTTGAAGAAACCATCACCAAACTCAACGAAGCACACCAGAAAGCCCTTCACGACATCGAAAAAAAGAAACAGGACGACAGGGAGAGGGCCATCAACGATTACAACGAAGAGAAAAAGACCTTGGATCTCAAAATCGAGAAACTCGAAAAGACGCACAAGGCTACACTGGAATCGATGAAAAAAGAAACCGACACGGAAAAAGCGAACCTTTTCTCCGAAAAGGACCAGATCGAGAAGAACCATCAAAGCGATGTCGAACGACTCGACATCTCCCTCGAAGAAGAAATATCCAACAAGCGCCAACAAACCGAGGAAACCATCGCAACTTACAAAAAACACGCGGACGACGTGCTTGAGAAAGTGCAAGCCGATCCGTTTGAGACTTTGCCTTCAGATGAAGCGCTTACCCTTGATGAAGTCATCAAGGGCCAAAAGTCACTCTGATGAACAGGACAGGATGATATGGAACGAAACCTTCGAAAAAATCTCATGGTCGTCCTCATTATCTCGATGGCGATTCTCTTCCGTTTCGCCCTTGAGTATGTTTTCAACATCCTATGGGACGTCTATGCCATCACCACCGTACTAGGGTTCGTCATACGAACCCTTTTCGTGTTGATATTCGTCATCATCTGGCTCGGGATCACCTTAAGAGGGGATTCGCCACACTCCAAACTCCCCTGGCTTTTGATTCTGACGTTCGAACCGGTGCTCGGCATTACCTTGTTTCTGACATTCGGACGGAGCTTCCAACAATCCTTCCGTTTCCGAAAACGTCCGCTCATGGTGAACGCCAACTATATCACGCGCGAAGCCACGCCTCAAGAACGGCCCGTGGACTACGCTTCTTATGACGCTCTGGTCGAAAACATCTTCCATAGCGCCCATCAATCCAACCACCACCAGCCCTTCAAAGACAACACAAGGGTCGAAATCCTGAAAAACGGTGAAGCCTTCTACCCCGAACTGAAAAAAGCCTTGCGCTCCGCCAAACATTTCATTCTTTTTGAGACATTCATCCTAAGAAGCGACCAGCGCGGAAGAGAGATTGCCGAACTGCTCATGGAAAGAGCGGCCGAAGGCATCGAGGTGAAACTCATCATCGATGCGCTCGGAAGCGCTCGCACAAGCCGACGTTTGCTGTCGAAAATCCGCAAGAGCGGAGTCGAACTCATCGTCAACGACAAAATCTATTTTCCGCTTTTCAATACGCGCATCAACTACCGGAACCATCGCAAGATTGTAATCATCGACGGCCATACCGGGTTTACGGGCGGGATGAACATCGCCGATGAATACGACAACTCCATCGAATACGACTACTATTTCCGCGACACCCAGATCAAACTCGAAGGCGCGGCGGTACGCTCCCTTACCGCGCTCTTTTTCAAAGACTACTACTATAACACCAACCATTTCCACAGCGAAGACCGCTACTATCCTGAAACCACCGTTGAATCCCAGGGGTTGACCCAGATCCTCCAAAGCGGCCCGGATTCAAAAGAAGCGCACATCCGTGACATGTACATCAAGATGATCTTAAACGCCAAACGTTCAATCAAGATCATGACCCCCTACATGGCATTGGATCCTGAAACCTTGTCCGCCCTCAAAATCGCTGCCCGTACCGGCATCAATATCGAAATCATCATCCCGGGCATCCCCGACAAATACATCGTCTACAAAGTCACCAAAGCCTACATCACATCCTTGCTTGATGCGAATGTCAAAATCTACCACTACGACCCCGGTTTCTGTCACGCGAAGGTGCTCATCGTCGATGAGACCATCGCTTCCATAGGGTCATACAACCTCGACAACCGGAGCGCCGTCATCGATTTCGAGATTACTGTCCTGCTTCACGGACACGGTGTCGATACCCTTAACGAACAATTTGAGACGGACAAAGACGCGTCCACGCTGCTCGATCCTGAAGCGTGGCGTAAGCGTCCTTATTTCACTCGGTTCCTAGAAGGCATCATGTCCATATTCACCCCAATCATATAAGGGAGGAAAGCGTATGATCAACGTAGACAATCTTTGCAAGGACTACGGGTCCGTGCAAGCCGTGAAAGGGATCTCTTTCGATGTTCGAAAGGGAGCCTTTTTTGCGCTTTTGGGTCCAAACGGCGCCGGCAAGTCCACCACTGTGGAGATCCTCTCCACCCTCAAACGACCCACTAGCGGCTCGATCACCGTCGATGGGCTTGCGATCGGAAAAGATGATGCGGCCATCCGCGAGAAAATCGGCATCGTCTTTCAGTATTCGGTCCTTGATGGGCTTTTGAGCGTTCGCGAGAACCTTGAGCTTCGCGGAGCGCTATACGGCATGCAAAAAGCGGCGCTCAAGCAGCGCATCGATGAGCTGATCACCCTGCTTGACCTCACGGACATCATCGACCGCAGGCTCGAGAAGCTTTCGGGCGGTCAGCGTCGCAAGGTCGACATCGCCCGGGCGCTCATCAACGAACCGGAGATCCTGATCCTTGACGAGCCGACCACCGGTCTGGATCCGTCCATGCGCGAGCGCATATGGTCATTGATTGACACCTTGCGCCAAAAAAACGCCATGACCATCATTCTTACCACCCATTACATGGAGGAAGTGGCCGCATGCGACGATGTCGTGATCATTGACAAGGGCACCATCATCGCTCGCGACAGCGCAACCAATCTGCGCCGCGCCCATGCGGGGGACACCCTGATTCTCTCGCCGAAAGATGACTCCCTCAAAACGGCCCTTGAAAACGACAAGGTCGATTTCATCATCCATGACAAAACCGTACGCATCCCGATCAAGACGCCATTTGAGGGCATTCCGATCGTAGAGGCCTACAGGGACAAACTTGACAATTTTGAGATCGTCAAGGGGAATATGGACGATGTGTTTTTGAACATCACTGGCAGGAGGCTGAACCCATGAACGCACTGATCAAACGGCATCTGCTTACCTATCTCAGAGACCGCTGGGCGGTATTTTTCTCTTTTTTGTCGGTACTCATCATTCTCGGACTCTTCGTGCTATTCCTCAGAACCATGCAGGTCGATTCCTTGCCTTCACACCTCAGGGGGAGTGACGAAGCGAACTACCTGGTCTACAGTTTCATTCTTTCAGGCATCCTGGTCGTCTCGACCGTGACGATCCCTCTTGGTTTCCTTCACGTGTTCACCAAGGATACCGCAAGACAGCAGATCAACGATTTTTATGTCACGCCGCTCGAGCGGCGCCGCATTGTGATCTCCTACATGTTTGCGGGCGGAACGATCACGTTTGTGCTTGCGATGATAAGCTTCGCGATATCGCTTGCCATTCTCGTTTTCGCGACCGGCTACGTCTTACCGCTTGTGAACATCGTCTTTGTGATTCTCTTGGTCATGCTCTCGACCCTGACGTTCACCGCCATTTTCTTTTATGTCACGACCTATCTGAAAACCCTGAGCGCTCATGGTAACCTTTCGACGCTCGTAGGCACTCTGATCGGTTTTCTGGCCGGTCTTTATGTCCCCATCGGCGCCTTCTCACAGACCATCCGCACCATACTCGGCCTCCTGCCGCCGATGCAGATCGCTTCTTTGATGCGTACCGTCTATATGGACGACGCCATCGAAACCGTCTTTGCCGGAGGCTCGGAAGCGATGCAAAATTACGTGTCCTACTTCGGTGTGGACATCGCCGTGTTCGACCAGTCCCTCTCCCCGCTTCTCACCCTTTTGATCTTTGTGGGTTACGGGGTGGTATTCACCGTCCTTAGCATCATCCGTCTCAACCATTTCAAAGTGGAATAAAGTTACGTGAGGCGCTCTTTTTGTGTCTCGCAATATGCTATAAT
>PWHE01000084.1 GCA_003554735.1 Mollicutes bacterium
ACATGATGCCATGGGCGTCGCGAAAATACAGGGATTCCCTGTTTTTGTCAAGAACGCTTTGAAAGGCGAGACTGCGGAAATCAGGATTTCCAAGGTCAATAAAAACTTTGCGATCGGGACGCTGCTTACCATCCTGAGCGAGTCGCCTTTCCGCAAAAAACCGATATGCGAACATTACGCCGATTGTGGCGGTTGCAACCTTATGCACATGAATTATGACATGCAGCTCGGATTCAAGCGGCATCGTGTCAAGGAGACCCTGAAACGGATCGGCGGCATCGAGACGACTGTCAACGAGACAGTCGGCATGAACAATCCCTATTACTACCGCAATAAGGCGATGATCCCTTTTGAAGTTCAGGACGGGGAAATCGTCGCAGGGTTCTATAAGCCGCGCTCGCACGAGATTGTGAACATCAATCGCTGTCTGATCTACCCTAAGTTCTATTCCGACATCATCAAACACATGAAAGTGTTGCTTCAGCGCTATGACGTCAGCGTGTTTGACGAAAGCACAGGCAAAGGTTTGTTCCGCGGAATGATGATCAGGCACAGTCATTCTCGTCAGGAAGCGATGGTTGTTTTCGTGGCTCAATCCCATAAAGTTCCTGCAAGACATGAAATTGTTAAGGACTTGGTTAAGCGATTTCCCATGATTACGAGTGTCATTGTCAATGTCGCGCCGGATGCCAAGAATTTCAGGCTCGGCACAAAGTCCAAAGTCATTTACGGAGAAGATTGCATCGAGGATACGCTGCTTGGGAATACCTACAGCATTTCCCATACATCATTCTTTCAGATCAACCCGGTCCAGACCGAAGCGTTATATCTTAAAGCCTTTGAATATGCCGATTTATCTCCCGATGACATCATCATCGACTCTTATTCCGGGATAGGGGCCATCGGCCTTGCGGCTGCGCCGAAAGTTGAGAAAGTCATCGGATTCGATATTTCGAAAAGCGCCGTTCGAAACGCTGAGCACAATGCACGGGCGAATAACATATCCAATGCCGAATACCGACTCGGCAAAGCCGAAGATGTTTTGCCGGGCCTCAAAGACAAGTTCGTCGATACGGTTTTTGTGGATCCGCCGCGAAAAGGCTGTGACAAAGGATTTCTGGATGCTCTGATTGCGTTGAACCCCAGACGCATCATCTATGTTTCATGCAACATCTCCACTTTCGCACGCGATGCAGGTGTGCTTTCTGCCGCGGGCTACACGCTTGAAGAGACCACACCGTTTGACATGTTCCCGCAGACATCACATATTGAAAGCGTCTCTTTGCTTATACGTCAATCATAACCAATGAATTTTTTTCATTGGTTTTATTTATTTTCTATTGCCGTTCAGGTACTGAACCTGGGCGGACAACACAAAAAAAGGAGAATGGATATGTACGAGGTTGAGACAGAGATTTGCCAGCAGCTTGAAGGACTGAAGGAAAAAGGGGTTATCAGAACAGGGGACGTACGAAAAGTGGCGGCCACTGAGTACAAGAAGCTCAAGAATCGTTCCACTGAGGATGTGTTCGAACTGTGTGAGCATCTTTTGGACAAGGGTGATTGGGCGCTCAAGGTGATTGCGTTCGAATTTGCGCACCGGAGAAAAGCACATTATGGTCCCGGGACGTTCGACCGCTTCGAATCATGGTTGTTCAAGTATGTCCGTGATTGGGGTGACTGTGACGATTTTTGCACGCATGCATTCGGCGATTTGTTGGCCATGAATCCGCAATTGGCTAAACGTGTGTCAAGATGGACCGGTTGCAATCAGTTTTGGGTCCGCAGGGCCAGTGCGGTGATCTTGATTCCATCCATCCGAAAAGATGTTCAGCTGGGCGATATTCCTTTTGAAATCGCAAGCGATCTGCTTCATGACAGCCATCACCTTGTCTTAAAAGGTTATGGATGGATGCTCAAGGAACTTGGGCGCAAACATCCGGATCCGGTCATCGATTTTCTAAGACGAAACGTTTCAAAGATGCCACGCGTTTCGTTCCGCTATGCGCTTGAGAAGTTGGACAGTTCCCAGAAAGACTCGCTCATGAAGCTTGATGGATGATGGCACACTGGTTTTATCGTTGTTCAATCGCGTCCAAGCGATGTCACACTCGTTTTTAATCCGTTGATTTAGAAGACTGGACATAGTATAATTTTTTAAGTATGCACTTAGATAGTTTGGTTAAAGAGGCGATTCATATATGGGAACAATCATTAATGCGGCGGCAATAGTCGTTGCGACTTTAATCGGTATGACATTCAAAAAAAGTCTTTCTGAACGGATTCAGCACTCGATCATGCTTGTTTTGGGTTTGGCGTTGGCTGTCTTGTCAATTGGCTGGTTCATGAGTGATTTTCTTGTCGTTGAAGAGGGGGGCCTTTCGACTCGGTATGACCTTCTTGTCATCGTTTCATTGGTTGTCGGAACGCTCATCGGGGAGAAAACAGACATAGACGGACGTCTGAGACGTTTCGCAAACGGCATAGAGAAGCGTTATGACCTTCCGCCTGTCGCGCAGGGTTTCATATCGGGAACACTCATTTTTTGCATAGGTGCCATGGCGATTCTGGGAGCTTTTCAGGACGGGCTCTATGGTGATATGACCACCTTGTTGGTCAAAAGTGTGCTGGATTTCATTACAGCGATGATGCTTGCGAGCGTCTTTGGCATCGGTGTGATGTTTGCGGCCGTCAGTGTGCTTATCTATCAAGGCAGCATCACTGTCGCGGCATATTATGCCGGGATGTTTCTTACCGAGCCGATGATACTGACCATGTCGATGGTCGGCAACATTCTTCTGGTGGCTATGGGAATCAATTTCATGAAACTCAAAGACATAAAAGTCGCGAATATGCTGCCGGCATTGTTGGTTCCGATTGTGTATTTTGTTATTCTTCATTTTTTCTAAAGAGACCGGGAAACCGCTTATTTAAGACGTAAATTGTTTTACTCACACATGATTTTTTGTAATGCGTCATGATGGTTGTTTCATTTCTTTTGTGATAAAATAACACTATATTTAATAACAGGAGTGATACGATGGAAGAAAAACTTACGTTTGAACGCTTGAGTAAATTCAACTTCAAGATGGGGGTTGTGCATCTGGTGCAGGCCATCCTTATGCTGATTCTCGCATTTACGGTCATCCAGGCCGCGGATGATTTTGATTTCACACCGACAATCACACAACACTACCTTTCCTTCAACCAAGATACACAGTCGCTTGAATTTGCGACGAGGGAACTTTTTGACCTTCCTTTCGGCGTGTTGGTTTCGCTCTTTCTATTTATTTCCGCAGGGGCCCATTTCCTTATTTCGGTTCCGAAAAAAACCAATGAAATATACCGTAGCGATCTGGCCCGAGGCATCAATCAGTTCCGCTGGTTCGAGTATGCTTTGTCATCCTCAATCATGATTGTGCTCATCGCCGTGTTGTTCGGAGTTTATGATATCGGCTCCTTGATTCTCATTTTCATTGTGAATGCAACGATGAACCTTTTCGGCCTTGTGATGGAACAACTCAACACCGGAAAACAGGGTAAAGCTGTGAAGTGGGGACCTTTCATTTGGGGGTCTATTGCCGGTGCGGCACCATGGATTGTCATTTTGCTCTATATGTTTGGAACCGGTAATTTCGACATGGTGCCATGGTTCGTATGGGCCATCGTGGCAACCTACTTTGTCGCTTTTAACACGTTTCCGGTCAATATGGTGCTACAGTACAAAGGTGTCGGCAAATGGAAAAACTATCTTTACGGTGAACGTGTCTACATCGTGCTTTCGCTCGTTGCAAAGACCGCGCTTGCGTGGCTTGTGTTCTTTGGCGCTTTGCAACCCTGAGTCTTTGTGTTATAATCGGTTTTGGCGATGGCGTTCGCCTTTAAATGCTTATTAGCTGATGACGCCTGCGCATGTTTTTGAACATGCGCAGGCTTTTTTATTGATGTGACTGGAGGATGATTATGGGATTTAGTTTGGCGCTGGTAATGTTTTTAGGTATGATTGGCAGCATGATTTTTAGACGCATCGGAATGCCTGGTTTGCTCGGGATGTTGTTTGTGGGTATTGTGATCGGGCCGCATGCCCTTGATTTGTTGGACGCCGATCTTATGCGAATCTCGCCGGATCTCAGAATGATTGCGCTCATTATCATTTTGCTTAAAGCGGGACTGGGGCTGAACCGCCGGAAAATCGCTGAAAGTGGACGCTCAACGGTGTTTATGGCGTTTGTACCGGGCGTTCTTGAAGGCATAGGGATTGCCGTCTTGGCGATGTGGTTGTTTGGGTTTAGCTTTGTGCAGGGAGGCATTCTCGGTTTTGTGATTGCCGCGGTATCGCCGGCGGTCATCGTTCCGGCGATGCTTAAACTGATGGAAAAAGGCGCTGGCATGAATAAGCGGATTCCAGTGATGATACTTTCCGCGGCGTCTTTGGACGATGTTTTCGCCATTACTTTTTTCTCGACCTTTGTGGGGATTTATCTCGGGACGACAACCAATGTGGTATTGCAGTTTTTCGAGATTCCTGTAGCCATTGCCCTCGGCGTTGTATTTGGTGCGGTAGTGGGGGTGTTGTTCGTCGCGGTTTTCAATCGGATTCATCTGCGTGACTCGGGGAAAATCATCATCTTGGTTTCACTTGCGTTGTTTCTGGTGTCGTTGGAACACGCGCTGGAGGATGCCATACTCATTGCATCGTTGCTTGGCGTCATGACCATTGGCATTGTCATTGCCGAACGCAGACGAAACCTCGGTAAACGTCTGGCTGTGAAATTGGACAAGCTCTGGGTGTTTGCGGAGATTTTACTGTTTGTGCTGATTGGTGCCGAAGTGGACCTTGAAATAGCGTTAGAGGTCGGATTTAGTGGTCTTTTGGTCATCGTGGTCGGACTTCTCCTCAGAAGTGCCGGGGTTTTGCTTTCGACACTAAAAAGCTCGTTGGACGGAAGAGAACGGTTGTTTGTGGTGGTTGCTTACTGGCCCAAAGCGACGGTTCAAGCGGCGATTGGGGCAATCCCGTTATCGCTCGGAATTACTGGGGGATCGCTTATTTTGGCCGTTTCAGTAATGAGTATCGTCATCACTGCACCCTTGGGTGCTGTAATGATTCAGCGCTTGTCCAAGACGCATTTGGACCAAGGGGATTTACAGAACTGATTGTTGGTCTTTATACTGTGTGATAAACTAGAAGTGAATCAAGCTTTTGTAG
>PWHE01000036.1 GCA_003554735.1 Mollicutes bacterium
CTAAATTAGGCGGATTTTCTTGCAAATGGCTAAATGAGTTGCTATAATGAGCGTAAGTTATTCAAATTTTATAAGGAGGGAATTCATACAGTATGAACAAGACAGAACTGGTAGCAAAGATTGCAGAGAATTCAGGACTTACAAAAAAAGATGCAGAAGCATCATTGAATGCAACACTCGATGCGATTCAGGATGCACTCGTAAGCGGGGATAAAGTAGTGTTGACAGGGTTTGGAACTTTCGAGGTCAGAGAACGCAAACCTCGCGTAGGACACAACCCAAGAACTGGTGCGCCAATCAATATCGACGCACAAAGATCACCGGCTTTCAAAGCTGGAAAAGTCTTAAAAGACGCAGTAAGATAAGTTTTATGAAAGTCCCGCTCCACACCGGAGCGGGACTTTTTTTGTGGCATGGCACGATAGTTCGTCAGACGTGCATATTTTTTATCAAGATATGGAATTTTATACGCCGTTGTGATACGCTTTAATTAAGGGGTGATGGGATTATGCGTGAACTATCGAAAAAGGCCGTGAAGGCCATACGCAAAGAGGACCTGGACGCACTTGAAGGATTCGACTGTGGCGCAGTCGATGAATATGGCCAGAACGGTCTTTTTTATGCCATTAAATCCAAAGCCGCAGTGGCTTTCGATTTTCTGCTTAGAAACGGATGCGACGTCAACCGGCCCAATGCGCACGGGGAGACGCCGCTTCATGTGGCGGCCTATATGGGCGATGCCGGGTTTATAAAGACCTTGATAGAAGCCTCGGCCGATCTTCGCGCCAAAAACAAAAAAGGGATCACGCCGTTCATGTACGCCGCCTTGAAAGGCGAGATCGACAGCGTGACCTTGTTGAAGGATTTCGGTGTGCCCATCGAAGAGAAGGATCACATGGGCAACAGTGCCCTTTTCTACGCCGTCCGAAGCAAAAAGCTCAAGGTGTTGCGCTATCTTGTGGAAAGCGGAGCCAACATCCATGAACGCAACGACACGAACGAGAACCTGCATCATGAGGTCGCCAGGAGCGGTCTGGTGTCGATGCAGGATTACCTGTATGAAATGGGTGTGACCCCTTATGTTGATAACATCTACCAGCAGTCCCCGCTTCATCTTGCGGCCGGCCGCGGCGACGAAATGATCGTCGAGTCGCTGCTTGAGAAGGGCTTGCGTCCCGACTTAGCGGATTCGTTTGGGAAAACCGCCCATCAGATTGCCAAAGGGTTTGGTGAAATCCAGACCATGATGGAGCGTTTCTTGAACAATCCGAAAATCATCTCTTTTTATAAGAACCATCTTTTGCATCGCGCCTTGCGCGACAAAAGTGTGGATGAAGTCGAAGCCTTTTTGAAGATGAATATCGATCTGGAAAAACGTGACGTTTTCGGCAACAAACCGCTTTTTTACCTACTTAAGCTGAATGATCCCGTATGCTTGCGCCTTTTCTTGAAACGCAACAGTAATTTTGACAACATTGATTATTTCAGTCGCGACGCCGCCTTCTATGCGGCCTTGTTCGACAACCGCAAATTCTTCGAATTCACAGCCATGAAAAAAGACGCCTTCAATCAAGATACAAAACGCTTGATGAAGACGTCTGATGCATTGAGCGACCTTTTAGAAGATTAGAAAGATCGCCAGCAATGCGAACATGTTATAGACGATGTGGACGAATATCGGGACAAAGATGATTTTTCCGGAAAAATAATAGATCAGGCTGATCATCAGTCCCATCGCGAAATAAGGAATCATGTTGACCCAAGCCATGGAATCGGTGCCCAAATCGGCAAGGATGTGTATCAGGCCGAATGCCAAGGAGTTTAGCACGATGGCGCCAACGAGCCCTGCAAAGCGTTCAATGATATCCCAAAGCCCTTTTCTGAAAACCAGTTCTTCGACGATGGGCGCGAAAATGCCTGCGAATAGAATCAGGGCAGCGATCGCGATCGGTCCGCCTTCAAGCAGGCCTTCGAGTGCCGCCTGGTTTTCCGGGTCGACGTCAAGCCCCATTTGCATGAGTGTCACATTGATGATTGCGTTCGCGGCCAAGACCGCTCCGAAACCGATGGCGACGAGTCCGATGGAACGCGGGATGTCTTGTGTGAAATAGATCCATTGGTTCTTAAAAAGGTAGATCCTGGCAACTTTGAACAGTATGACGGTGAGTCCGCCATACCAAAGCAGGTTGAGGATGCTAAGGACTCTTGCAAACAACACCGCATCTTCCTGCATATCCGGAATGAGGAGGGTTGCGGTCAGGGCCACCACTTGCAAAACGACAAAACTTAGCAGATAGATGATCAAGATCCGTTTGTCGAGCCGTCGTTCGTTTTTTTCTACATTGTCTGACATAAAAACCTCCGCGCGACTATATTGAAGTGAAATCGGATGCGTGCGCTTATATAATATGATATCATAGGATAACAACTAAATGTGAATAAAGTGGTGATTTTTTATGGCACAGAAAAAAACCTTCGCTGTCATCGGCCTCGGACGCTTTGGGCTCGCGGTCGTAGAAGAGCTGATCAATAGCGGATACGAGGTTCTCGTGATTGATAGGAATCAAGAACGCATCGCGAAAGTCGCGAAGATCGCGACCCATGCGGTGGTGCTTGACACGTCCGATGAAAGCGCGCTGCGTGAAGTGGGCATTACGAGCATCGACCATGTAATCGTGGCCATTGGAAAAGACATTGAGGACAGCATCATGACGACGCTCATCCTGAAGGAAATCGGCGTCAAAAAAGTCACGGTGAAAGTCCAGAACTTCTATCATGAAAAAGTGGTCAAACGGCTCGGTGCCGACGAGACCATCCAGCCTGAGGCGATTACCGGAAAGCGGCTTGCCCACCGTATCGTCAGCAATCATATGCTCGAGTTTTATGACCTCAGCAAGAAACATAGTTTCGTCGAGATTCAAGTCACCTCCAAACTGGTCAACATGACGGTGGCCAATCTTGACCTGCGCGACCGTTTCCATATCAATCTCGTCGCCATCAAGCGCGGCGATGACATCATCATCCCCAAACCGGACGAGTCGTTCGAACCGACCGACCATATTCTTTTGGTCGGCGAAAACGACCACTTGGCCAAGTTCTCGACCTGGATTGAAAAATAAGCCTTTTTGCTGGGCTTTTTTTCATTGAAGGAGGACCATATATGAAAAAAATCGTCCTTGCGACCCGCAACGAAGGAAAAATTGAAGAGATACGCCCCCATCTTGCCAGCCTCGGTTATGAGGTGTTCGGCCTGGAGGATTTCGATGTCGCTGTCATCGAGGAGACCGGTTCGACACTCAAGGACAATGCCATCATCAAGGCGAGGCATACCCAACGTGTCACTAACTTCATGGTCCTTTCCGATGATTCGGGTCTTGAAGTCGAAGCGCTTGATGGGAAACCCGGCGTTCTTTCCGCACGGTTTTCCACCGAAGGCACGGATGAAGCCAACAATCGCTTTCTACTCAGGAAAATGGCCGACAAGACAAACCGGAGCGCACGGTTCAAAACCGTCATGGTTCTTCGCGACGAAGAGGGGTATGAACACGTCTTCGAAGGCGTTTTGAACGGCTATATCCATACCGCGATGGAAGGGTCCGAAGGGTTTGGATATGATCCGCTCTTCATCCCGGTGGGCCATACGGAGACGCTAGCGTCGCTAGGGCTCAGTGTCAAAAACCGGATATCTCACCGTAAGAAATGCCTCAACAAAGTCATTGAGTTTTTGAAAAATAGCGATTGAACACCTGACATAGGATTGAAATATGTCTTTCCCTTTTAGTATCATGAACACGAGGAGGACACACTATGAGTTTTTATGATGATTTGAAGCACGCGCTTCATTCCAATGACAAAGCCGGTGCCGTAAATCTAGTAATTACCGCGCTCGATGAGGGGATGGCGCTCGTTGAACTCTACGAAAACGTGCTGGCCGATATCCTTAACACCATCGACTGTGACCCCTACGATGAAGCGTGCATATGGCTAGAACACCAAATAAGCTCTATCACCCGAACGATTCTGGAAGTGACGTATCCTTACGTGGTGCGTCAAAAAAAGACGCTTGATCAGCCGAAACATGTCGTTATCGCCTGTCCCGAGAACGAAACTCACGAACTCGGTGCACTCATGGGGGCGAATCTTTTTGAGTATGAGGGTTTCACAACAACCTATATCGGTGCCGATACCCCTACCAGCGTCCTCGAACGCGCCCTTTCAACGCTCAAGGCGGATTATGTGGTACTGAGCGTATCCAACGCCTACCATCTCTTTGATGTCGACCGGGCGATCGCACGTCTGCGAAAGACACACAGCGAGGTTGGAATCATCGGGTCGGGGCGAGCTTTTGTGACCAATCGCGCCCATTTTGAAAAGACTGTCGATGCGATCATCAACGATCATGCGGCACTCCGACGTTTCATCGAGGAGGTGCTTGCGTGATGTTTCTTCTCCGTTTGGCCGCCCGATTTCTTTTTTCATCGAAACTTCAGACCGCTCTCATCATGATCGGCATCGGCGTCGGCGTAAGTGTGCAGATTTTTATCGGTTCCTTGATCGAAGGCCTTCAGGAGGATCTGATCGATTCGACCGTCGGTTCCAGAGCCCACATCACGATAAGCAGCGAGGAACGTGGTGGTCTTCTTGAAGACGATCCCTCCTTCAAGGGTGACGTGGAGGCTTTTGATGATGAAATCAAAGTGGTCTCACCGGTTCTTGAAGGTCCCGGCAACATCGACAATGACGAAAGCGATCCGGTGATCGTGCGCGGATTCGACTTCGACGAAGCGAATGTCATTTACGATTTTGAGGACCGCCTTGTTGAGGGGGCGATGCCCGACAATGACGGGTTCATCATCGGAAACGCACTTGCCGACATGCTCGGGGTGGCTGTCGGTGATTCCATCAGTGTGGTCATTCCTCAAGTGGGCTTTACGCCCATCGATGTGGATGTGGTCGGGATCTTTGATCTTGGCAATCGGACGCTCAATGAGAGCTGGATGGTGACATCACTGTCCACGGCCCAGGCATTGTTTGAAAACGACGGGTTGAGCGCATATGAAATTCAGGTAATCGATGTGTTTGCATCGGTGGAACTTCGCGACGCCATGAGAGAACAGTTTCCGGGGTATCGCATCGACGAGTGGCAAAGCGAGAACGAGGATCTGTTGGCCGGTCTCGAAGGGCAAAGCATCTCTTCACTCATGATCCAGATTTTTGTCATGATCAGTGTGGTGCTCGGCATCGCGAGCGTGCTTGCGATCAGTGTGCTGCAAAAATCGAGACAGCTCGGCATTCTCAAAGCGATGGGAATCACCGATCGAAAAGCGTCTCTGATTTTCCTTTTCCAGGGGATGATCCTGGGAATCTTCGGAGCCGTCATCGGGATATCGCTCGGCATAACGCTAGTGTATGCCTTCTCGACATTTGCGGTGGATGCGAGCGGCGATCCCGTGGTCCGCGTCCTGATCAACCCGGCATTCATCGCAATCAGTGCCGCTGTGGCAATCCTGGCCAGCCTCGTCGCATCCATCATTCCGGCGAGACGAAGTGCGCGACTCAACGTCATCGAGGTGATTCGCAATGGCTGATTACGCCTTGGAATTAAAAGGAATAGAAAAAACATACGGAGGCGCTGTGCCGACTAAAGTGCTGCACGGCATCGACCTGGTGATCCCGAGGCATTCCTTCAATGCCATCATCGGGCAAAGCGGAAGCGGGAAATCGACCTTGCTCAACATCATCGGGACTCTGGATGTTCCAACATCCGGGGAGGTCTCCATCTTGTCAAGACCGACACATGAAATGGATAAAAGCGCGCTGGCGAAACTCAGGAACGAAACCATCGGTTTCATTTTTCAGCATCATTACCTCCTTCCTGAATTCACAGTCCTTGAAAACATCCTTATGCCACACCGGATAAAAGCGGGAAAGGTATCCGGTTCCGCCCTGAAATATGCCAATGAACTGATTGGCTTTGTCGGGCTCGAACATGTGAAGAACAACCTTGCTACCGATATCTCCGGCGGCCAGCAACAACGTACCGCCATCGCCAGAGCGCTCATCAACCGCCCTGAAATCATCCTGGCGGATGAGCCGACCGGCTCGCTCGACAGCGCGACGACCGACAAGGTATACGCATTGCTTAAAAAGATCAATGAGCAGTACAAGACCACATTCATCGTCATCACCCATGACCAGAATGTCGCGGAGAAGGCGGAACGGATCATTGAGCTTAAAGATGGCCGTATTCACCTTGATTTTTACACCAAATAAGGAGTGATCGCATGAAAGTACTCATTTTCAGTGACGTGCACGGAAAAAAAGAACGTCTCGAAGCCATTCTTGAAAAGCATCCTGACGTCGAATACCGAATTTCACTCGGCGACACCGAACTCAAACGCAAGTTTCTTCAAAAACACGATATCGTCGCCATCAAAGGGAACTATCCCTTCGATGCGGGGTTCACCTACGAACACATGATGGATATAAAGGGCCGCAAGCTTCTGTTTGTACATGGCCACAAATATCGTGTCAAGTACGGGTACGACAGGCTTTATTACAAGATTTTGGAAGCCGAAGCCGACATCGCCCTTCACGGCCATACCCACGAACTGTCGCACCAGGAGATTTCCGGCAAACACATCATCAACCCCGGTGCTGTGAACCATGCGCGCGGTTCATTCACAGAAACCTATATGACCATGGAATTTCTCGACCGCTCCGTACATATCGAATGGCTGGATGCGAGAAATCACAACCCGGTCAAAAAACGAACCTTATCGATTTAGACGCGGGTCATTTTCGCGTCTTTTTTTTTCAAGTCCGCGGGTCATGTTTTCCCTTTTTATTTCACCCGTTTTATGGTAAACTTTTAAATGATATGAAGAGGAGAAGAACCCTATGGAAAAAAGCAATGAACCAAACAGGAAAACACGCTCACAGATGCGTGAGCATATCATAGTCAAACTCTATCAGATGGACATCATTGACGATTTCACCGTCCGCAAGACGCCTTATGAGTTCGTCAACGAGGCGCTCAAGACGATTTCGAGCCAACTGCAGGCAATCGACGCATTGCTGGAGGCCTCGCTTTTCGACTGGAAGCTGAAACGACTTTCCTTCGTGGACCGCGCCATCCTCAGGCTTGCGGCCTACGAGATGAAATTCACCGATACGCCCGTCGAGATCATCATCGACGAATCACTCAACCTGACTCACAAGTTCTCTGACGAAGGCGATAAAAAACATGTTTCTTTCAACAATCGCGTGCTAGAGAACCTGGCAGGCTCGCTCGGACGAAAAGAGGGATCGCATGGCTGAGAAGGCACTCACCGTCACCGCACTGACCAAATACATCAAATACAAGTTCGACCATGACAAGCATCTCAAAAACATCCTGCTCGAAGGGGAAATCTCGAACTTCAAACGCAATGTCCGCGGACATTTTTATTTCACGTTGAAGGATGACAAAGCCTCGATCAGCGCCGTCATGTTCAAAGGCAACGCCTGGCGGGTCAAGTTCAATCCCAAAGACGGCATGAACGTGCTTGTCAGAGGGTATGTAAGCGTCTTTGAGGTCGCGGGAAGCTATCAGGTGTATGTCGAAAGCATGGAAGAGGTCGGACTCGGCAATCTTTACCAGGCCTATCTCCAACTCAAGGAAAAACTCGAGAAACAGGGGTACTTCGCTTCCTTTCACAAAAAAGACCTGCCCGGCTTTCCATCCCAAATCGCTGTGCTCACCAGCGCGACGGGCGCCGCGGTGCGCGACATTATAAATATCATTTCAAGACGCTATCCGCTGGCCAAGATTCTCATCTACCCGACCACCGTCCAAGGCGAGAACGCCAAAGGCGAAATCGCGGAAAACATCCGACGTGCCGATTCGAATCCCGACAACGACGTCATCATTGTCGGTCGCGGCGGGGGGTCGATCGAAGACCTTTGGGCGTTCAACGAAGAAGTCGTGGCCGAAGCGATCTATCAGTGCAAGACGCCGATCATCAGTGCCGTGGGTCATGAAACCGACTTCACCATCGCCGACTTCGTGGCCGACAAGCGGGCGCCGACGCCCTCAGGAGCCGCGGAAATCGCCGTCCCCGACCAGCACAGCATTCTCAATGACATCCGCACCCACCAGAACCGGCTTTACGAGGCGCTCCGCCGCACCATGCGCATCAAAAGCGAACGCATCCGCGACCTCAAGGAACGCTACGTCCTCAAAGACCCTGAGCGCCTTCTTGAGAAACATGCGAACACGCTTGATGCCCTGCTTCACAGGCTTGCTCAAAAGAGCCCTGAAAAACAAGTGAATGAAGCCTTTGATGCGCTTCAAAAACAACGCGGTTATCTCGACCGCAACATGAACGTATTGCTCGATTCAAAACAAAAACGGCTTGAACGCATCACTGACAAACTGCACGTCCAGGATCCGAGGCTCATCCTCAAACAAGGCTACACACTCGCGAAGAAGGATGGTACCGTGATCCGCAGTGTCAGAGACATCCGCGTCGGCGATACAATCGAGATGGAAATGATGGACGGAAGCTTCAAAGCGACCGTGCAATCCAAGAAGGAGGATTCATAATGGCAAAAGACAATTTCGAAGGCAAGCTCGAAAAACTTGAAACCATCGTCAAAGAACTCGAAAGCGGCGACCTTCCGCTTGACGAGGCGGTAAAAAAATACGAAGAGGGCATCAGGCTCTCCAAAGAGGCTCAAGGGATGTTGAAGGATGCGGAGAACGTGCTCAACAAAATGACGAAAAACGACGAAGAGGAACCGTTCGATGTCAAGGATGAGGAAGCGAACTGATTTGATGGATGTCGTCTCGATCAAGGAACCTTCCTTCCTCAAGGACCTCGGCACAGAGGACCTGGAAAGCCTCGCCCGGGAGATTCGCTCATTCCTGATCAACTCCCTTTCCAAAACCGGCGGCCACTTCTCATCCAACATGGGGGTCGTCGAACTGACCATCGCACTTCATAAAGTGTTTGATTCACCGAAAGACCAGCTCATCTTCGATGTAGGCCATCAAGGCTATGTGCACAAAATACTGACCGGTCGCGCCGGCGCGTTTGACTCACTGCGTCAGACCGACGGATTGAGCGGTTTTTTAAAAAGGAACGAGAGTGTCCATGATTGCTACGAAGCGGGCCACTCCTCAACGTCCATCGCTGCCGCCGCAGGGATGCTTTTTGCAAAACCGCACAATGCCGACATCGGCAACATCATCGCTTTGATCGGGGATGGGTCGCTCAACAGCGGCGCCGCCCTTGAAGCACTGAACTTCTTAGGGCACTATCCTGAGAAAAATCCGATCATCATCCTCAATGACAACGAGATGAGCATCACCGAAAACGTCGGCCATCTTTCCAGGATGCTGACCCAGATCCGCATGCGCCGTTCATACAGGAGTCTCCGTCGCAAGACATCAAGAATGATTCCGAAGCGCCTGAGACCCTTCACGAGCAAAGTCGAAAAAAGGATTAAAGGCTTCCTGACCGGACCGAACTATTTCGAGGCCCTGGGCTATGACTATTACGGCCCGCTCGACGGTCATTCTTTCAAACATCTCATCAAAGCGCTTGAAAACGCCAAACGGTCCAACAAGCCGACCGTCATTCACGTGCGGACCAAAAAAGGGTGCGGCTACACCCCGAGCGAAGCGGACAAGGAAGGCCTTTGGCACGGTGTCAAACCGTTTGACGCGAAGAACGGGGCGTTCCATGCAAAACCGGAAACCAATGTCATGACGTATTCCGGACTCACTGCAAAATATCTTCACAACCATGCGAGCACCCATCCCGATTTCTATGTCATCACGCCGGCGATGGTTGGCGGCAGCGAACTCAACGACTTCAAAAAGACCTATCCCGATCGCCTGATCGATACCGGCATCGCCGAAGCGACCAGCGTCACCATGGGCGGTTCCCTAGCCATGAAAGGCGTCCGTCCGTTCTTGTCAATCTATTCGACCTTTCTGCAACGGGCTTATGACCAGGTTATCCATGACGTGGCCCGCCAGAAAGCGGGACTCATCATCGGCATCGACCGGGCCGGGCTGGTTGGCGGTGACGGCGAGACCCATCAGGGCATCTACGACATTCCCATGCTTTCGCATGTGCCCAACATGACCATCGCCCATCCCAAGGACGGGGCGGAACTCTATCGCCTGCTTGATTACGCTTTCAAGATCGAAAGCGGTCCGATCGCGGTGCGCTACCCGCGAGCGAAGGATGTGTTCGATGCATCCATGTTCACACAAAAACCGCTCGATATGCCTTCATGGGAGACATTGCACGAAGGGTCGAGAGGCACCATCATCGCGTTTGGAGATATTTTGAAACCTTTGAATGAAGCGATTGTTTCAAACAAACTCGATGTCACCTTGATCAACGCACGTTTCATCAAACCGCTGGATAAAAGGATGTTGCTCAGTCTAAAGACCGACAAGCCGATCCTCACCTATGAGGAATCAACGTTGAACGGTGGACTCGGCCAGATGGTGCTTTCGAAACTTTATCAGATGGGCAGACGCGTGAATGCGTTCAAAGCGCTCGGCTTCGATGACACGTTCGTTCCTCATGGCGATCGCGAGGCGATGCTGAAACGCTACGGACTTGATGTTGAGAGTGTCATCGACGCCATGCGGGAGATGATCGACGATGCGCCTTGATCTTTTCCTATACAAGCGCGGCGACTTTGGCTCGCGCCACCATTCGCAAATCGCCATTAAGGACGGCAGCGTGTCGATCAACGGCAAGATCGTGAAAAAGCCCGCCTATCAGGTGGACCCGAGCGATGTCATCAAATACGTCAAACCACCGAACCCTTATGTCTCACAAGGCGGATTGAAACTCGACACCGCGCTTGAAAGATTCGATATCGATCTTGAGGACACGGTTGTCCTCGATGTCGGTGCGTCCACCGGCGGTTTCACGCATTGTGCGCTCAGCCATGGCGCCAAGCAGGTTTATGCCGTCGACGTGGGGCGGAACCAGCTGCATGAATCCTTGAAAAACGATGCCCGTGTCATTTCCCGTGAAAACACGAATTTCCTTGACACGTCCGCTTCCGATTACGATCCGGTCGATCTTGTCGTCTGTGACGTCAGTTTCGTCTCGAGTCTGAAGATTCTGAGCCATGTCCTTCATCTTTTCGGGCGTGTGCCTGTGATCATGCTGGTCAAACCCCAGTTTGAGACACGGCAGACCCCCAAAAGCGGTGTCATCCGGGATGCGAAGCTCCATGAAAGTGTGCTTCTGGACTACCTCGAGGATGTCACATCCATCGGTTTCACGACGAGCGGATTGCTGCCTTCGCCCATAAAAGGGCAATCCGGAAACATCGAGTTCCTGCTTTATCTCGGGGACGCACCCAAAGAAATAAACGTTCGACGCACCGTCAAGGAAGCGCACGCAGTACGCTAGGAGGTCATCATGTTAAAATATCTCAGTGTATCACAGTTCGCCATCATAGAAAATGTCGAAGTGTCGTTTGAAGCGGGCATGAATGTCCTCACCGGGGAGACCGGTGCGGGGAAAAGCCTTCTTATCGACGCGATCGGCCTCTTGCTTGGGGAACGCGCCTCAAGCGAGGTCATCCGAAGCGGTGAGGACTATGCCGAAATCACCGCCATCTTCGAGCCGCTCAATGAACGTGTCAAGAAGACGCTCAAAGCGATGGATATCCCATGCGAGGACGATGAACTGATGATCAAGCGTCGCATTAAGAAAAACAGCGGCAACCTGATCAAAGTCAACCGCGAGACGGTCACCCTTGCAGACCTCAGGGACATCACAGGCAGTCTTGCGGACATCCACACGCAGCATGACACGAAACGCCTCATCAACAAAGACACCTACCTCGATTTGATCGACAGCTTCGATTCGTCCCTCAAACCATCGAAAGATGCCTATAAAAAGGCGCTTGAGGCGTTCCTTGAGGCGCACGGAAGGTATCAGTCGCTTCGCGATGACAAGGATGCCACCCTGGAACGCATGGACCTGCTCAAGTTCCAAAGCGAGGAACTGAGAAGCCATGACCTCAAAGAAGGCGAACTGGACGAGATCGAGGAGCGTCTCAACACGCTTCAGAACTTCGACCAGATCTTCCAGTCGGTCAAGCAGGCGTACGAACTGCTTGAATCGACGCAAGCGGCCGACAATGTCTATGAGGCGGCGCAGGAGCTTTCAAGTGTCGAAGACTATGATGAAGCCTATCGGACCCTGAAAACCCGGATTGAAAGTGCCTATTACGAACTGGACGACACCCGTAGCGAGCTTTCTTCGCTTCTTGGTACGCTTGATTTCGATCCCGACGAGCTTGAGCGGCTGGAAACCCGCAAACACACACTCGATACGTTGCGTCGCAAATACAACAAGGAAATTCCGGAACTGATCGAGTACCATGCGACCATCGAAACCGAAATTGAAGCGTTCGACAACTATGACGAAACCCTCGCGAAAGCGGAAGAGGCCCTCAAAAAAGCGTATCGGACCGTGCTTGAACAAGCCAAGTCGTTGCGCAACGCCCGTAAAAAAGTCGCCCGGACCATCGAGAAATCCCTCAAAGCCGAGCTTGCCGATCTTGAACTCAAAAGTGTCGAGTTCACCATCGATTTCGACGATGCTGTACCCAAAGACCATACGGACAAAACAGCCTTCGGTTCAAACGGCATCGACAGTGTCGAGTTCCTGCTCAGCACCAACAAGGGTGAAACCATGAAACCCCTCAAAAAAATCGCTTCGGGCGGTGAGCTTTCACGCATCATGCTTGCGCTCAAGACGCTCCTTGTGTTCAAGGACTCGCTGAATCTGATGGTATTTGACGAAATCGATACCGGCGTCAGCGGGTACGTCGCCTCGCAGGTCGCCAAAAAGATGCACAGCATCGCCAGTGAAGTTCAGGTGCTCGCCATCACACACCTGCCTCAGGTCGCGGCCCGTGCCGACAGGCATTACTACATCTACAAACAGGAAGAAGGCGATCGCATCACCACAAACGTGACGCCGCTCGACAAGGATGGCCGCATCCGTTCCCTCGCGGAGATGATCTCTTCGGATGCGATCAGCGAGAGCGCCATCAAAAGCGCTGAGGAACTGCTCAAATAAAAAAAGCGCCGCAGCGCTTTTTCAATATTATCCGAACATGGCCTGCCACATGACAAAGACCGTTGTGATGACAAGGCCGAGCACAAATCCGATCGCGAGGATCAAAACGACGACCTTGCCCCATGTCTTTTTCATCGGGTTGACATAGACAGGTGCTTCTTCCTCTTGTTTCTTTTTCTTGCGTTTACGACTTTCGGGCATACAGTTTTCACCTCGGAATATAATCATTTGTTGACTTCGCGTGTTCCATTATACTTTAAATCGATCAAAAAGGAAAGTTTTTAGAATGAAAAAATACAAAGTGATATTCCACATCGATCTCAACGCTTTCTTCGCAAGTTGCGAAGCGGCCGAGAACAAAAGTCTCAAGAACGTTCCGCTCGGAATCGGCCCCAAAAACGACCGGGGCATTCTCACCACGGCGAACTATGAGGCCAGGAAATACGGCGTTCGTAGCGCCATGCCCTTAAGCGAGGCCAGACGTCTATGTCCTCAACTGAAGGTGCTTCCGACGAATTTTCCGCTTTATGAGAAATATTCGTCGTATTTTTTCGATTATCTGAAAACGTTCACCGATAAAATGGAGCCGGCTTCCATCGACGAAGGCTACCTTGACATGACGGAAGCCATCGGAAACCGCCATCCGATGGATGTCGCCGAAGAAATCAGGGACCATCTTCTCAAAACCTATGACCTTCCCGTTAGCATCGGGATCGCTCCGAACAAATTCCTCGCGAAGATGGCCTCCGACATGAAAAAGCCGCTCGGCATCACCATCTTAAGAAAGCGCGACGTTGAAGACAAACTGTGGCCCTTGCCGATTGAAGATCTGCACGGCATCGGCAGAAAGACCGTGCCGAATCTGAAACTGCTCGGCATCGAGACCATCGGCGATTTTGCGACCTTCAAAGAACGTCGCAAGCTGCGCGCCTTTCTTGGCAACCAGACCGAAGGGTTCCTTATGAAAGTGCATGGTGAAGACAACAGCGAGATTGACCCTTCAAGGCAGCACACCCATCAAAGCATCGGAAACTCCAAAACCTTCGAAGGATTCCTTCATGAATATGCCGAACAGATCGACGCCCTCAGAAAACTGACCGACAGGGTTGTTGAACGAATCAAGGATGCCGGGCTCGCGACGAAAACCATCGCCGTACAGGTCAGACATTCCGATTTCGAGAATCACTCGAAGCACTTTTCTTTTCCGTATCACACGGATCATTTCTTCGAGGTGTTCGAAGCTGTCGAAAATCTTTACGACGAACTGTATGAGGAAAAGCCCGTGCATCTTCTCGGGGTCAGCGCCTCCAACCTCGAAGAGAAGAGTCAGCTGTTCAAACAGCTGAACATTTTCGAACCCAAGGAGAAAGTTTCGCGTGAGGAGCATGTCAGCAGCGTTCTTAAATCCATCAATGAAAATTACGAGAAACCGCTACTCAAAAAGGGGTTCAAAAAAGACTGACATTGCATGTTGGCCTTATTGAATTGTTGTTTTCAAGCTTTTATGATAAAATTAATCTAGTTTTTATATGCTGCTATAGGGGAGTGGAAAATGAAAAGAATCCTTGCGTTACTTATAGTGTTAACCGCCACATTCAGCCTTTATGGTTGTGGGGACGACCCGGAAGACGATGTGACAAGCCCGTCTTTCGAATCGCTTACCATCAACGAGGAACCACTGTCTGAGGACATCTATTTTGCGGAAAAGAACGAACTGCTCAGATTGGACATCCAGCTCGACAACCCATCCAACCTTGAGATCAACTCGGTCACCATCAACGGGACTGTCTATAGACAAAGCCGTTTCGAAGACGAATCGACCAACAATCATATCGTCTTCCATTTTGACGTGCTCCGAGTTCCGGGATTGAACGACTATACGCTTGAATCCATTGAATATACGCATGACGGTGTCTCATCCATCATGGTAGAAGCGGATAACACCTGGCAGACGTACGTGCTTGAAAGCACGCCGACGGCGACGCTTGAATCATTTGAGACACTTACAGACGGCATTTCCGTTGTCCTTAACCTGAGCGATGCCGACCAGGTCATCTCTTCAGCGCGTCTCGAACTGCTTTACGACGGCCTGGTGGAAAAAAGCCACGACCTCTTTAGCGGGGTAACGCAACGTATGTTTGATGATCTCTATAGCGACACCGATTACGATATCCGGGTTGTCGCCGACTATGAACGCGGAGGCGGGCATGATGTGCAGACCGGGGTGGTATTGTTTGAAGAAACCTCCATCACGACGGATGCCAAGACCCTTCCAAGCATCGACATTCACGACATTGTCGCAGACAAAACGTCCATCGGTTTCGATTACACGGTGGACGATCCCGATGACGTGGGGAGCCTCTCGTCGATCCGCCTGTTCAAGGGTGATGAGGAGGTTGACAGTCTGAACGAGTCTGACGCACTCATGTTTGATGATGTGCTGTCGAACTCGGATTACAGGATCGTTGTGGAATACGAGTATGACCTCAACGACCAGGCCGGCACACAGACACTCACCGTGGAGGCGACCGCAACAACATTGACTAAAGAAAACCCGACCCTTCAGGCCGAAAACTTTACCCAGACATCGGACTCGATCACATTCGATCTTTTCATTGACGACCCCGACGATGTACTCATGGGTGATACGCTTCACATTGTTGTGACAAACGGGACGGACACCCATTCGAAAGACGTAGCCCTCGATGCCCTTCAGGGTATCACCTTCGCGGACCTTTTGAGCGATTCACCTTATACCATCGAAGTTCATGCCGATTACGATCTCAATGACGGAGAAGGGTTGCGTGAACAAGTGTTGCTCGCGACGTATGACATAAAAACCGACGCCATGGATATTCCTGAAGTCCTGACGACCCAAACCAGTGTCGGACGAACGTCCATGACCATCCGTGTGGATGCCACAGCGTTTGACGCAATCCGCGACGATGAGCCGATTGAACTTTACATCTATGATGCAAAGACCGATGAACTGCTGAAAAACGCCACCTTGCTTTCAAGCACCGAATCCATCACCATTGACGGACTGATAAGCGACCAGACACTACGCATCGAAATCGAAGCCACATATGACTTGCGAGACGGTGCCGGCAAGCAGACGTCCATCGTGCATACAAACACCTTCAGCACCACCGCCAACAGCGCACCGGGCGGAACCATCTCCAATTTTGAACTGCGCCAGGATGGCGTAAGGTTCACCCTCTCGCTCAACGATCCTGACGAAACGCTTGTCGAAGGATCACTGGTTGCCCACCTTTATGAGGATGACGGCAACGGCGATCCTCAAATCGTCAAGACCATTGTCCTATCAAAAGACGATGCAACGCACACCTTCGACTACGCACCACACTATGACCGTGCCTACACCATCGAAGTGACTGCGGACTATGACTTGAGAGACGGTGAGGGTGTACGCACGGACCATCCGATTGACGAGAAATTCAAAAACATCCGCCTCATCGAAAAAGAACCGGTTCATGAACTGGATACGCCTCTAACCTCCCAGGAAGGCTTCGAACTGCCTTACTCGATTCTTGATGTCGACGGCACAATCGTCGAAGACGGCATCCGTATGACCGTCGACGGCACCACATATTCACTGGATTCGCTGGTTGATGCTTTTGTCGTCGATGGCCTCTTGAGCGATACCACTTACACCGTCGATGTGGAAATCGAATACGTGATCGACGGCGAAACCCGCGTCATTCATGAGACCCTGCAGATCACCACGGACGCCAAGGCGCCCGCGGAAGGGTCAATCGGATTCAATGACGAATCGCTTGGTGAAGTGACCGTCGACATCGACTTCACCGATATCGATGAAACCCTTCTGGACGGTGAAGTCACGCTTGTACTCTATGACAGTGACGAAGCGGTCGTGGGTACTGTTTCGCTTACCACCTCACAAACGCACACCTTCAGTGAACTGTCCAATGATTCGGCGTACCGGATCGCTCTTTACGGAACGATCGACCGCAATGATGGTACCGGCGCTTCAACTACCGAACTTGACGCCATGACATATCAAAGTGTTGATGGGCGCATCGACATCAGCTACGATGAAATCGAAATCGGTCAGGAATCCGCCAAGTTTGAAATCGGGTACGACGATCCGTTCAACATCAAGACGGGTAGTTTTGATGTTCGAGTCTATGACGAAGCCGACAATGAACTTTCAAGCGAACGTCTCTTTGATGATGTCACCACGGAAATCCAGCTCAGCGAGCTCTTCTCCGATCACGTCTACACCATTCGTGTTTACGGTGAAGTCGATTATCTCGACGGTGAAGGTTCGACCCTGCAGCTTTTGTTTGAAGAAACCCTGCGTACCGAAGCGAAAGCGCAACCAATCCCCGAGATGACATTCGAAACCATCGAAGTCGGCTCACCGATATCCGTATCGCTTGGTGAGTTCGAGGATGTGGACGAAGTCTATAGCGCCATGACGCTCATCCTTTATGAAGTCAGTTCGGACGGCACCCTCACAGAGGTCGACACCATCGCCATCGACCTTGAATCAGTGGAAGACACATACACCTTCGACCACACCCATGATGAGACGAAGACCTACCGGGTCGAACTTCGCGGCGATTACGACCTTAATGACACGCATGATTACACAAATGAACTGCTGCGTGCACGAAGCGTTACGACCATCCGACCATAAAACGAGTTAAAAGGGCGCAATGTCGCCCTTTTTCTTTAACGGTTGAACGGATATGTGCTAGACTGGTCATATAAGGAGAGGTGAGACATGAAACAAATGATTGAAGCGCAACGTGCGTATTTCAAAGCGGAACACACGCTTTCCTACGCAGCCAGGAAGCGTGCGCTCGAAGCCCTGTATCGAGCGATTGAAAGCAACGAAAACAGCATTCTTGACGCCCTCAACAAAGACTTGAACAAATCAAGCTTCGAAGCCTATTCGACCGAAGTCGGGTTTGTTTTGAAGTCCATTTCCATCACATTGAAACACCTTAGACAATGGATGAAACAAAAGAAAGTGAAAACCCCTTTCTACCACGGGTTCTCAAAAAGTTATGTGCGGCCGGAACCCAAAGGCACGGTATTGGTTATCGGTCCTTACAATTATCCTTTTCAGCTCTCGATTGAACCATTGATCGGTGCGCTCGCGGCGGGAAATACCGTGATACTAAAGCCAAGCGAGTTCACGAGCCATACCGAACATGTCATTCATGACATGCTGGAAAAAGCTTTTGACCAAGAACTCATTAGCGTGGTCAAAGGCGGTCCGGACACGACCAAGGAACTGCTTGAGCATCGTTTTGACCATATCTTTTTCACCGGCTCAAAAAGTGTGGGGAAAATCGTCTATCAAGCCGCCGCGAAACATTTGACTCCCGTGACGCTTGAACTGGGCGGGAAGTCCCCGGCGATTGTCGACAAAACCGCCAAACTCGACGTTGCGGCCAAGCGCATCGCTTTCGGGAAATTCCTGAATGCCGGTCAGACATGCATCGCACCCGATTACATCCTCGTCGAAGCATCCGTCAAGGATGCCTTCATAAAAGAACTGACGACAACGCTCGAACAGTTCTATACGATGGAGAAAAACAATTATCCATCGATTGTGAACGACAAGCACTTTGAGCGAATCAAGAATCTGATTGATCCGGACAAGGTGGTGCATGGAGGGAAAACACATGAAAAAAACCGGATCATCGAACCGACCGTGATGGACCGGGTCACGTTTGATGATGCAATCATGCAAGAAGAGATTTTCGGTCCCGTTCTCCCGGTTCTGACGTTTGAGAGACTTGATACACTCATTGAGGAATTAAAAGACAAAGCCGCGCCGCTCGCATTATACATGTTCAGCGAATCGCAACCGAACATCGATCGTGTTTTCAAAGCACTGCCTTTCGGAGGCGGCGCCATCAACGATACCGTCATGCATGTGGCGAATCATCATTTGCCTTTCGGTGGCGTCGGGGAAAGCGGGTTCGGCCGCTATCACGGCAAACACAGTTTCGATACGTTCTCAAACCAGAAGGCCTACATAAGAAAATCGACAAAAATCGATCCTCCGCTTGTTTATCCGCCGTATGAGAAACGTGAAAAACTTGTCCGAAAAATACTCAAATGACCCGTTGTAAAATCGTGGTATAATGAATACAGGGATGAACATGCAAAATAAGGGAGGGAGCTTATGGGCGGCAAACTCGGTGGCAGACATCGCGGCACGATGAAGTACGCCGAAGGCAAAAGGAAAGGGGAAACCATGGATGAATCCGGACGTCACAACACCCGCAAGGTGGAACGTCAGCGCAGTCAGTTCTGGCTGATCAACATTCCGCTTGTCGTGGTACTCTTGACGGTTGTCCTTTTCATCTTGATCGTGCTTTTCAGCGGTTGAATTTTCTTATACCAAGAAAAAAGCGGTCGCGACCGCTTTTTTTATGGGATGATCAAGGATGTTGTTTCACGGGTTTTCTTATGGACAGCGCCATGAACATCGCGAAGATGGTCATGCCCATCATCAGATAGATGGCATAATTGAATGTTCCGAAGAAGTCGGAACTGAGTCCGAGAGGTAGCGGACCGATGGCCGTCGATACAACCATGAACACCTGGGCGGCCCCACGGATGGAACCGATGTATTTCCTTCCGAAATAGGTGGGCCAGATGGTGTTGAGCGTGACGACTTGTACGGCGACCGCGGTGCCATAGAACAAGATGAAAGCGAGTGCAGTGAGAAAGCCCTGGACGAAAAACGCGAGCCAGATCATGGAGAGAAATATCATGATTTGTGTGAAAAGAAAAATATATTTGGCAGGGTATCGGTCAATGAGAACACGCGCGACAAAAGGCATGAAGAAAGCGGGAAAGGCGAGCATCCCGATGATCAGGGCCGCATTGTCCGCGCTTACGTTTCTTTGTCCCATCATCTCGAAGAAATGAAACGTGACCCCAGTAGAAAACATCGGCACGATGATGCTCATCAGCCCGATGAACCAGAACTCTTTGGTTCTGAGTGCTTCACTAAGCATGAAGCTTTCGCGTTCCATCCTCTCAAGCGCCGCTTTGGCTTCCTCGGCGCCATTGTTTTCTCCGTCCATCTGAAGGCCGATGTCCTCGGGACGGTTGATGACGGTAAGAAAAACGACGGGGATGAAAATCACGATCAGCGCAATTCCCCAAAAGCGGAACGCCGCCTGCCATCCGAAAGATGAAATCATCCAATAGTTGATGGTGGGCACACTGAGTGTGGCGATCAGTCCACCGATGTTTTCAAGACTCATCGCGAAGGCGCGTTTCTTCTCAAACCATTGCGGAACCAGTGAGTGCGGCACGAGAGTCATGGACCCTTGACCGAAATATCGGAGCAGGAAGAAACCGAAGAAGATCATGCCGACGCTGGTGACA
>PWHE01000068.1 GCA_003554735.1 Mollicutes bacterium
GGCTCACCTTAAAAGGGGCCTTGCTCACGCATGGGCATTATGATCACATCAGCGGGCTCAATCGTCTGCTCAAGGAATTTGACGCACCGATCTACATCCATGAAAGCGAACGCGATTTCCTTTTTGACCCGAACCTGAATCTTTCCGTGTTCATGGAAAGCCGGTTCAAGGTCAAAGACAAGCACCACGTGGAAACCATCGATGAAGGCGACACGTTCTCCCTCGGCGGGGAAACCATCACGGTTTATCACACGCCCGGTCACACGCGCGGCGGGCTCACGTTCCATTATAAACACTACCTTTTTACGGGCGACGCCCTGTTCAGGGAAAACGTCGGACGGACCGATCTGCCCACAGGCGATCAGTCGGTGCTGATTGATTCATGCAACCGCCTGGTTGCCTCCTTCGACCCGAACACGCTCGTCTATCCGGGCCATGGCCAATTCACCACACTGGCACATGAACGCGCCAACAACCCGTTTTTAGAGGCTGCCTGAGGCGGCCTTTTTTCATGTTTCAAACTTTTAGCACTCATCCCTTGACAGTGCTAGTCACATCATTTATAATACATTTAGCATTCACGGGAAGTGAGTGCTAAAAAGGGGTGAGGCAATGCTTACCGACCGTAAAAATGAAGTACTCAGGCTGATTGTGGAATTGTTCGTCAAGACGGCTGAACCAGTCGGTTCCCGTGTCTTGTCCAAGCAGCTCCCCTATTCGCCCGCGACGATCCGTAACGAAATGGCCGACCTCGAAGAGGAAGGCTTTCTTGAGAAAACGCACTCCTCAAGCGGACGGGTCCCGAGCGAAAAAGGCTATCATTACTATGTCGACACCTTGATGCGAGAAGGCGTCGATACCGACATCGACTTGACCCTCATCGACGATCTCTTCGACAAGGACATGGCCCGTGACAAAACCATTGAGCGTGCCATCAACCTCTTGTCGCAACTGACGAACTACACGTCGATCGCGCTTGGCCCCACGGCCAAGAATTCGCGCATCAAGAAAATTGAACTCGTGCCCCTTTACGGTGAGCTGAGCGTGCTTCTGATCGTCACCAATCTCGGGCATGTCGAAAGCAAGAACATCTCGCTGCCCAAAGGCACCGACATGGACGAGCTTTCGCACATCATGCGCATCATGAACGATATCCTCTACGATGTGCCCATCGCACAGGTCTCGCAGAAACTGCAGTACGAGATCAACCATCAGAAGATCAAGGAACTCATGGCTTACAACAAGAAGATCATCGACGCGTTCCTTGAGGCGTTCACGGAGTTCACCCAGAGCAAGTTCTATCTGTCCGGCCAGTCCAACATGCTTTATCAGCCGGAGTTCAAGGACCTCGACCGGGTCCGGGAACTGATGAACTTCTTTGAGAAGAATGACATTTTGAAGCTGGTCGAACATGACGATTCGAACGGTCTCACCGTACGGATCGGTCGTGAGAACCAGATCAGCGCCATGAAAGACTGCAGCGTCATCATGGTCCCTTATCAGGTCGACGACGGGGAAAAAGGCACCCTGGCCGTTGTCGGACCGACGCGGATGGACTACCGCAAAGTCATTCCGCTTTTGCAATATCTCGCCCAACATCTATCGAAGCTTTAAAGGAGGACCCCTATGAACGATCCGAAGAAAAAACAAGAGGAAACCAAGCAAGAAGAGGCCCTCGATCCAAAGGAAACCCAAGACGTTTCTGAAACGGAAACCGAAGAAAAGGACCAAAAAAGCAAAAAAGAGAAGAAAAAGGACAAGAAAGACAAGAAAGACCAGGAAATCGAAGCGCTCAAGCTCGAAGTCGATGCGATGAAAGAGAAAATGCTAAGAAATGACGCCGAGCTTCAGAATTTCAAGCGACGCATGAACGAAGAACGCATCAAGGAGCGCAAGTTCGCCAATGCGGAGTTCGCCAAAAGCCTGCTTCCGGTGCTCGACAACTTCGAACACGCGCTTAAGAACGAAGAAGGGGCCAGCAATTTACAAGGCTTCGAAATGATCTACCGCAACCTCAAAAGCGCCCTCAAGGAGAACGGTCTTGAGGAAATTGAAGCTCTTGACAAACCGTTCGACCCCAATTATCACCAGGCCGTCATGAAAGAGGCCGCAGAAGACAAAGAAAGCAACACTGTAATTGAAGTGTTCCAAAAAGGATACATGTTCAAAGACCGACTGTTACGACCAGCCATGGTCAAAGTCAGCGAATAATTAAAGGAGAGTGTAAACATATGGGTAAAATGATCGGAATCGATCTAGGAACTACGAACTCGGCCCTCGCCGTCATGGAAGGCGGCGAAGCCAAAATCATCGCCAATCCCGAAGGCGGACGCACAACGCCATCCGTTGTGGCGTTCAAAGACGGGGAAATTCAAGTGGGCGAAGTCGCCAAACGTCAGATGGTGACCAACCCCGAGACGGTATCATCCGTCAAACGGAAAATGGGAACGAAAGAGAACATCAACGTCAACAACAAGGAATACACGCCACAGGAAATCTCGGCGATGATTCTTCAGAACCTGAAGAAAAGCGCGGAGGAATACCTCGGCGAAGAAGTGACCGAAGCGGTCATTACCGTACCGGCCTACTTCAATGACGCGGAGCGTCAGGCGACCAAGGACGCCGGCAAGATCGCCGGGCTCGATGTCAAGCGCATCATCAACGAACCGACCGCCGCAGCCCTTGCCTACGGCATCGACAAGCAGGAAAAAGACCAGACCATCCTGGTATACGACCTCGGTGGCGGTACTTTCGACGTATCGATCCTCGAACTGTCCGAAGGCACCTTTGAAGTCGTCTCCACCGCAGGAAACAACCGTCTGGGCGGTGATGACTTCGATGATCGCATCATCGACCATATCGTCAGCGAATTCAAAAAAGACAACGGCATCGACCTCAAAAAAGACAAAATGGCCCTTCAACGCGTCAAAGACGCGGCTGAAAAAGCCAAAAAGGACTTGAGCGGTGTCACTCAGACCACCATCTCCCTGCCATACATCACCGCCGGCAGCGACGGACCGGTCCATCTTGAGACCAAACTGACTCGCGCGAAATTCAACGAACTTACAAGCGACCTTGTCGACAAGACCAAAGAGCCGCTCAAACGAGCGCTCAAGGATGCCAACCTCACCAAGAACGACATCCATCAGGTCATCCTTGTCGGTGGCTCAACCCGTATCCCCGCCGTACAGGAGATGCTCAAGAACGAACTCGGCAAAGATCCTTCCAAAGGCGTCAACCCCGACGAAGTCGTCGCGATGGGCGCAGCCATCCAGGCCGGAGTCCTGCAAGGCGACGTCAAGGATGTATTGCTGCTTGATGTCACGCCACTTTCACTCGGTATCGAGACGCTCGGTGGCGTATTCACCAAACTGATCGAGCGCAACACCACCATCCCTACCAACAAATCACAAGTCTTCTCGACCGCCCAGGACAATCAGCCGGCCGTGGACATCCATGTCCTCCAAGGTGAGCGTCCGATGGCGAAAGACAACAAATCCCTCGGTAAATTCCAACTTACCGACATCCCGCCCGCACCACGCGGCGTGCCACAGATCGAAGTGACCTTCGACATTGACGCCAACGGCATCGTGCACGTAACCGCGAAAGACCTCGGAACCGGCAAGAGCCAAAACATCACCATCAAAAACCAAGAGGGCCTTACCGAAGAAGAAGTCGACCGCATGGTCAAAGAGGCGGAAGAAAACAAAGAAGCCGACGAAAAGCGCAAACAAGAGGCTGAAACCCGCAACGAGGCCGACCAGTTGATCTTCCAGACCAACAAAGCCATCAAGGACCTCGGCGACGATGTCGACGAATCCGAGAAAAACGATGCCGAAGAAAAAATCGACGCGCTCAAAAAAGCGCTCGAAGGCGATGACATCGAAGACATCAAGACCAAGAAGGAAGACCTTGAAAAAGTTGCTCAGGGCCTTGCTCAGAAAGCCTACGAAAAAGCTCAGAAAGAACAACAAGCTCAGCAACAATCCGGCGAAACCGGTGATGACAGCGGCTCGGATGACGACGACGTTGTCGACGCAGACTATGAAGAAGTAGACGACGAATAAGGGATAAAGCAGCCTAGCGCTGCTTTATCGCTTGATAATGAGGTGATTTCATGAGCAAACGAGACTACTACGAAGTCCTTGGCGTCGACAAGAGCGCATCCAAGGAAGATATCAAGAAAGCGTACCGGAAACTCGCACGGAAATATCATCCCGACGTCTCCAAAGAAGAGAACGCGGAAGCGAAGTTCAAGGAAGTAAGAGAAGCCTATGAAGTGCTCTCCGACCCTCAGAAACGCGCCCAGTATGACCAGTTCGGCCATTCGGCCAACCAACAGGGCGGCGGTTTTGAAGGATTCGGCGGAGCCGGCGGTTTCCAGGACTTCGATTTTGACGACATCTTCTCGCAATTTTTCGGCGGCGGTCGTCGCAGCCGTGCCCAGCAAGCCAATGAACCGCGCAAGGGTCAAGACATTCAAAAACGGATGCGCGTGACCTTCGAAGAAGCGGTGCACGGCGCGAAAAAGAAAATCCGCACCAAAGTATACGAAGAATGTTCAACCTGTAACGGAAGCGGCGCACACAGCAAAGACGACATCCAGACATGTGGCCAGTGTAACGGTTCAGGCACCGTGACCATGGAACAGCAGACCCTCTTCGGACGGACCCGCACCCAGACCGCCTGCCCCGAGTGCGGCGGCAGCGGGAAAACCGTCAAAAACAAATGCGCCGATTGTGGTGGCGAAGGCGTGGTCGGCAAAGACAAGACCGTCAACGTCAACGTCCCCGCCGGTGTGGACACCAACAACCAGATCCGCATGCCCGGATTCGGCCATAAAGGCGTCAACGGAGGCCCTCCGGGTGACCTCTACATCGTCTTTGAAGTGGAAGAGGACGATGTCTTCGAACGCCACGGCGACGATTTGATCGTCGAAGTGCCCATCACCTTTGCGCAAGCCGCGCTCGGTGATGAGATCATCGTGCCCACGCCGCACGGCAATGTGAAACTGAAGATTCCCGCGGGCACGCAATCCCACAAGACCTTCCGCATCCGCGGCAAAGGGGTCCCCAATATCCGCAGCAA
>PWHE01000109.1 GCA_003554735.1 Mollicutes bacterium
TTGAAAATGCCGCCAAGGGTACCGAATTTCTCGACCGCAAAGTCAACCAAAGCTTTCACTTCGTCTTTCTTTGATACGTCGCATTTCATGAAATGGCCTTCTGCACCGAGTTTTTCAACTTCCTTAAGCACCTTCTTGCCGTCTTTTTCATTGATGTCGGAAAGAATGAGTTTGGCGCCGTGTTCAGCGAGCTTGTACGCGGATTCTCTACCGATTCCGCTTGCGGCGCCTGTGATGATGATCACTTTGTCTTTTACCATGGTGAATGATACCTCCCTTTTGAATTTAGTGAAAAGGTTTTCCTTTTCACTCTCAGTATATCAATATGGATTGCTATGCGAAGAAAAATGCTTTATTTTTTGCCAATAAAATCGTTGTCTGAATTGTTTAGTAAGTGGAAACATTATTCAAAGGAGGAATAATATCATGAAAAAACTACTTGGACTCTTAGTAGCATTGACATTTGCATTCACACTTGCAGCATGTCAGGAACCCGAAGAGGACCCGATAAACGGTGAGGACACAAGTTATCTCGCCATAGACATCAACCCAGGCGTTGAATTCATCCTGGATGAAGACGAAGAGGTCGTAAGCATCCGCTTGCTTAATGAGGATGCGGAAGCCGTAGCGGCCGATCTTGACCTTGAAGGTCTGCCTTATGAGGTAGCCGTTGAACGATTCATCGAAGCGGCTATCGAGACCGGCTACATCGATGTGGACAGTGATGAAAATGTCGTCACCGTCACCGCGGATGATGAAGCCGTTCAGGAAGACCGTAGACAGACAGTTGAGAACATACTCGGTGAAAGAGCGGTCGGCGCAGCCGTATTCGGCGGAGAAATCAATGAGGAGTATCAGAATCTCGCCGATGAATATGACATCAGCGTCGGACGTGCCCGTCTCATCTCGCGTGCTGTTGAGATTGACGATGAGCTGACGTTCGAAGCGGCACTTGACCTCGAACACGGTGAAATCATGACCATCCTGATCGATGAACATCGCGAGCAGATGGATGAGTTCATTGAAGAACGCCGTGCACAGGCAGAAGAACTGAAAGAAGAAATGAAAGCCATGGCGGAGGAACGCGTTGAAGCCCATCGCCAAAAGGTTGAAGACGGTGAGATTGATACACCGGACTTTGACGCCATCCGTGACGATGTAGAAGGAAGACTCGATGAAGTACTTGAAGATTATGAAGATCGAATCAACGATCGACGCGATCAGCTTGAAGACAAATTCGACGATTTCTTCACAACGCTCCAGCCAATCCATGCATAACCAGAATCACTCACATTCCCGGCTTTTTGCCGGGAATGTTTTTCTGTGGCGTCAAACGCTTGCATAACCTCTGGAATTTCGGTATAATATGGTAAATCGATGATGAAGATGAGTAGATGCAAGGAAATGCCCAAGAGAGTTTGTGGTTGGTGAAAACAAACCGTTTCCTGTATCGAAGCTACTTCCGAGAGATGGCAAACCCATCCGCTGGCCAGCGTTATCGCCTTCGAGTGCTTATTGAATAAAGGTGGTACCGCGGCATAGTCGTCCTTAGGTTGTTTAGGGACGCTTTTTTATTGATTATGAGGAGTTGATAACCATGAAACATCTAACCGGACATGAAATCAAAAAGACGTGGCTGAGATTCTTTAAAGAACGAGGTCACAAGATTGAAGAAAGTGCGTCATTGGTTCCCATCAATGATCCCACGTTGTTATGGATTAATGCAGGGGTCGCCCCGCTCAAGGGGTATTTTGAAGGGTCCAAAGTGCCTTCAAACCCACGCATCGCCAATGTGCAGAAGTGCATTCGCACCAACGACATCGAAAATGTCGGAAAAACGGCCCGTCACCATACGTTTTTCGAAATGCTCGGAAACTTTTCCATCGGGGATTATTTCCGGGATGAAGCCATTGAATGGGGCTTTGAGATTCTGACAAGCGACAAGTATTACGGATTCGATCCAGACAGACTCTACATGACGGTATATCCGACCGATGATGAATCCTATGAAAAATGGCTCGAGGTGGGTGTCAAAAAGGACCATATCATTCGCAGTTATGAGAACTTCTGGGAAATCGGACCCGGTCCCTGCGGCCCCTCGACCGAGATTTTCTATGATCGCGGCGATGCCTATGGCCCCGCCGACCTCGACATGATCAAAAACGATGTGGAGAACGACCGCTACATTGAAATCTGGAACATTGTCTTTTCACAGTTCAACGCCAAAAAGGGTCTGGACCGTGAAGAATACCCCGAACTTCCCAACAAGAATATTGATACCGGAATGGGGCTTGAACGCATGGCCGCAATCATGCAGGGGGTCAAGACGAATTTTGAGACCGACCTTTTCATGCCGGTAATCGGCGAGGTCGAGGAATACAGCGGAAAAGCCTACGACGGACAGATGTCGTTCAAAGTCATCGCCGATCACATCCGTAGTGTCGTCTTCGCCATTTCCGACGGTGCAACCTTCTCCAACGAAGGAAGAGGGTACGTGCTTCGCCGTCTGCTTCGCCGTGCCGTCAAACACGGGCGCCAACTCGGCATCGAAAAACCGTTCCTTGTCCATTTGGTTGATACCGTCATCGAGATGATGCACGAGACCTATCCATATTTGCTTACGACGCATGATTTTACCAAACGGATGATCGAAAAAGAGGAACAGAAGTTCTTAGAAACCCTCAACCAAGGGGAGAAACTGCTAGATGAAATGCTTAATGACAAAGAGAAAATCATCAGCGGAAAAGATGCGTTCATGTTATATGATACCTATGGTTTCCCAGTCGAACTGACTGAGGAATACGCGACAGCCAAGGGATTCACCGTCGATAAGGAAGGGTTCAAGGAACACATGGAAATGCAGCGCGAACGTGCCCGTCAGGCCCGCAAGGAGACCACCGGCATGAACACGCAGAATGAAGCCTACCTCAAATTCAAGGAGCCTTCAGAATTCGTCGGCTACGACACCCTCGAAGTGACCACTGAAGTCATCAAGGTGTTCGATGACGGCATCGTCGTCAAGAAGACCCCGTTCTATGCGGAAAGCGGCGGACAAGTCGCGGACACCGGCGTTATCGTCAAGGACGGCAAAGTCTATGACGTGCTCGACGTGCAGAAACTTCCGAACAAGCAGTCCATCCACATGCTTTCGGACCACGACATCGAAGAGGGCGACACCGTGAGAATGCATGTCGATGAGGACTCGAGACGACTGACGAAAGCGCATCACTCGGCCACACACCTGCTCTTTTCGACGTTGCGTAAAACGTTCGGGTCCCATGTCATGCAACAAGGGTCCCTGGTCGGTCCCGATTACCTGCGTTTCGACTTCAACCATCTCGAACTGCCCGATGAGTCAACCATATTGAAAATCGAACGCGAAGTGAATGAGAAAATCCGCCAAGGGATTGACGTGGAAGTCGAACACACCGACATCGAAGAAGCGAAAAAACGTGGCGCCATCGCCGAGTTCGGCGAGAAATACGACGATGAAGTCCGCATGGTGAACATGGAAGAGACGCTTGACCTCTGCGGAGGAACCCATGTCGACAACACGCAAGAGATCGGAAGGTTCGCCATTGCGAACATTGAAAGCAAAGGCTCCGGCATCTACCGGATTGTCGGTCTTGCGAACGACCGTGTCGAAGATATCGGGGAATACCTGCGCGGTTTTGAAAGCAACCTGGCCCATCTCAGACAAAAAAAGGACAACATTCTTGAAAAGGCCAAAGAACAGGGAATCGAACTCTCGTTCGAGGCGCCCGAATCATTCACCTATGAGGGGAGCTACCGTGATGTCATCCGCATGCGCGACCATCTGAATTCCTATCAACGTGCCGTCAAGGATCTGGAAAAGGCCTATGACGAAAAACGCAAGGCCCGTTCCCTCTCCAACATCGACGAATATCTCAAACTTCAAGACGCGCACGGCAACATTGTCGCGAAAACCGACAACATCGCGATGGATGCGCTTAAAACCCTTGCGGACCGTCTGATGGAGAAGACCGGACAAGGGGTGGTGTTCCTCGCCAACGATACCGGAAAGAAAGTCGTGTTTGTGGCCAAAAGCAAATCTGATGTCCATGCGGGCAACCTCGTGAAAGAAGCCGCGAAGATCGCCGGAGGCGGCGGGGGCGGACGCCCTGATTTCGCCCAGGCCGGCGGCAAGGACCCATCCAAGATCGATGAAGTGCTCGACTACGTCAGGAGCCAGCTTTCATGAAAGCTTTGGGGCTGGATCTTGGTGATGCATCCTTGGGTGTCGCCATCTCGGACCGCGAGAAAAAATTCGCTCGCGGCGTGGAAAACTTCAAATTTACGAGGGGTGAAACCCACACGGCGCTCGAAAAAGTGTTAGAATACATAGATAAGGAACCCATTGACACGATTGTGCTTGGTTATCCGATCAACATGAACGGAAGTGTCGGGCCGCAGGCCCAGAAAGCCATCGATTTCAAGAAACGCATTGAAAAGAAAACCGAGGTTCCCGTCGTGCTCTATGATGAGCGCTTAAGCAGCACCATGGCGAAAAAGACCATGGTGGAAGCGAAAAAGAAAAAGAAACAACGTCAGAAAACCGTCGACCAGACGGCGGCCGTCATCATTCTGCAAAACTATCTGGACCAACAACTATCCAAGGAGTGATTCATTATGGCAGACAACCAAAACAACGAAGACAGAACCCTTCGCGTTGTCGATGAAGAAGGCAACGAAAAAGATTTCGAGATCGTTCTGACCTTCAAATCCGACCAGACCGGGAAGTCTTACGTCGTCTACAAAGAACCGGGCGATTCCGATGAGGTCTTCGCCGCTTCATACGACGAAAACGATACGGACGGCGGCGCGCTTGTCCCCATCGAGTCGGATGAGGAATGGGACATCATCGAAGAAGTCCTCAACACCTTCATGGAAGAGGATGAAAATCCACAGTGAGCTATATCGACTCAATAAACCGGGCGAGGGGTCAACGACTTCTCGCCCTTGAGTCAAA
>PWHE01000056.1 GCA_003554735.1 Mollicutes bacterium
ATGGCTGCGATGATTCCGAGTATTACGATAACAATCAAGAGTTCTACAAGTGTTACACCTTTGTTGTTTCTTAACATAATCTTTCCTCCATTTATTTTTTATTGGTTTATAGGCTAACTATAGCACGATTCAGCGCATACAGTCAATGCGCAGCGGCAATAATAGCCTTGTTTCATCCTAACGTGATCAATCATTCCTTGCATACCAAGCATTCCCAACAATGCTTCCCCCTACAGATGAACGTAGTGCAAGTTTGTTTTTGGCTCAACCAACTCCTTTGCAAGGTTTTTTTAAGCGAAATTTAGCATTTCTTAATGACATTATATCATGTTTTATGCATAATGCTAGCGCACATTTGTCGTATTTACAATTTTTTCATAGTCTACTGCAATTGGTCTGAAAGCGCGAGCGATGGCAACATGACCGCGAGAATCATGACCACAATCAATGCGTAGATGAAAATCAGCATGAGCGGCTCCAAGGACTTCTTGAGGCGCTCGATTTTGATTTCGCTGTCTTCGTCATAGAATTTTGAAAGGTTGTTCATCATTTTGCCGAGTTCTCCGCTTCGTTCACCAACCATCATCATACGTGTGAAAATCGTTTCGCTTGCGTAGTGATGTTCGAACGCGGTGGACATGTACTCACCGTTCAAAACACTTTTTTGCGATTGCACGAGCAGATCTTTGTAGATCTTGTTGTTGAGGGTGTCCCAGGTGGTTTCAATGGATTCCTGCAGCGGGACGTGGTTTCTGAGCATTTGAGCGATGGTGGAGGCGATGCGTGAAAGATTGTTGAGCTTGACGACATCCCCGAAGATCGGCGCCTTGATGGCGATGTAACTGACGGCGCGTTGGAAACGGTCGGACTTTTTGTAGGCGAAGCGTATGCCGACGACAAACAGGACGATGCCCGCTATGATGAAAAGCACATTTTCGCGCATGAAGTTCCCGGCGTTCATGAAATACATCGTCATCGCCGGCAGGTCTCCACCGAGCGAATCGTACATGCCCTCAAATTGGGGCATGACACCGACCATCAGGAAAATCGCGACCACGACGGCGACGATCAGATAGATCATCGGCATCATCATGGTGGATTTGATGGAGCTTTTGAGTCGGGCCTGCTTTTCGAAATATTCGGTGGTCTCATCCAACACTTCGTCGAGGTCGCCGACTTTTTCACCGACCGCGATCATGCTCACAAGCAGGCGCGGAAACTCGCGCGGGTATTCCTTGAACGAATCGGAGAGTGTCTGTCCGCTGTTCACCGAATAATAGATGCCGTACATGATGCGGCGGACGTTCTTGTTGGTCTGCTGGGTCGCGAGCATCTCGCAGGCTTCGTTGAGCTGTACACCGCTTCTAAGAAGCGAGGAAAGCTGTTTGAGGTAGAAGATCAGGTCACTTTCACTGATGACTTTGTTCAGCGTGATGCGGTTCAGCTTGGCGACGAACGAGACATGCGGGTCGATCTCGATGGCGCGCAGCCCGTTTTCGAACAAAAACTGCGACACGATGGCCTTGGACGGGCCTTCGGTGATGCCCGAGACGATCTTGCCGTCTTTCATACGCTTGGCTTTGTATTTGTAGTCATTGATTTTCATGGTTCAGACCTCCTAATCGAGTCCGAGTTTGAGAATCTCTTCGACCGTTGTCTGTCCGGCCTCGACTTTGGCGAGTCCGGCTTCGACGAGGGTCCGTGTGCCGTCGTCCCTGGCTTGCTGCAAGAGGTCGTATTCCTTGGCGTTGTTGGAGATCATCCGGACGATGGTATCGTTGACATCGAGAATCTCGAAGACCGCGACACGTCCTTTGTAGCCTTTGTTGTTGCAGTTCGAACAGCCCACGGCGCGTTTGACTTTCTTGATGTTGAAGCCGTATTTTTCAAATATTTCTCTTTCATTCTCAGTCGGGGTCTCAGATTTCCCGCAGACCGGACAGACGCGACGCACAAGACGCTGTGCGACAATGCCCGAGAGGGACGAGGCGACAAGGAAGGGGTCAATCCCCATGTCGACCAGACGCCCGATGGTCTTGACCGCGGAGTTGGTATGGATGGTTGAAAGCACAAGATGACCGGTCAGGGCCGCCTTGACAGAAATTTGCGCTGTATCGGTATCACGGATCTCCCCGATCATGACGATGTTGGGGTCCTGACGAAGGATGGAGCGAAGCGCGTTGGCGAAGGTGAACTCGATGTCGGGGTTGACGTTGACTTGGTTGACCCCTTCAAGTTCGATCTCGACAGGGTCTTCGACCGTGATGATGTTGACTTCGTCGCTGTTGAGCTGGTCCAAACAAGCATAAAGCGAGGTTGTTTTACCCGACCCCGTGGGCCCTGAGACAAGCACGATGCCGTTGGGACGGTTGATGAGTTTGGTGAACTTCTTCTCTTCGTCTTTGGTGAGCCCGAGACGATCGATTCCGTGAGAGTCCCTGGAAAGGTCGAGGACACGCATGACCGCTTTCTCACCGCGAACGGTGGGAAGGGTGGAGATACGAAGATCGATCGGACGCCCTTCGATGACGGTCTTGATACGACCGTCCTGAGGGTTTCTCGTATCGGTGATGTCCATGTGCGACATGACCTTGATCCGGCTGATCAGTTTGGGGAGGACGACTTTCGGAAGCGAACGTTCGGTGGTGAGCACGCCGTCCACACGATAGCGGATCTTGAACTCGATGTCGGTCGGGTCGATATGGATATCCGACGCTTCGCTCTTGACCGCCGTGAGCAACAGCTGGTTCACCAGTTGTACGATGGGCGATTCGGAGGCTTCGCGTTCGGGTTCCTTGACGACTTCGTCGTAGAACTTCTCGTTGGATTGTTTTTGCTTGTCGACTTCGATACCGAGGCTTTTGAGTGTTTTGGTGAAGCCGTAGTAACGCGCGATCGAGGTGTCGATGTCGTTTTTGGTCGCAAGCACGGTCTCGACGTTCATCCCGGTTTTGAGACGGACGTTTTCAATGGTGGGGAAATCAAGCGGGTCGTTGGTGGCGATGACCAGCCTGCGGCCCTGGATGTTGATGGGCATGATTTTCGATTTGGAGACGAAGTCCTCATCGAGCATCTTGAGGACCTGATCGTCGACGAAAATCATCCCGAGGTTGACACGACGTATCCCGAGCGAATCGCTCAGCGCATCGACAATCTGTGAATCCGTGCAATAGCCGAAACGGATCAGTGCTTCACCGATTTTTTCGCCTTTTTCACGTTTCCTCAGTACTTCTTCTATATTCTCTTCGGTGACGACGCCCTCATCGACGAGGACTTCACCGAGTCTTTTCGGAGCATTCTTGGCCATTCAGTTCACATCCTTCCTTATTCGTCTTCGACAATCGGGTCGAACGGTTCGTAGTATTCGAACACGATGATTGTGCGGCTGATCCGGTTGTCGTCGAGGTCGTAGACGTTACGGTAGATGAACACGACTTTCCCGTCCTGTCCGGGTTCGATGATCGTCGCGCCATCGGGCGCTTCGTTGTGGTGCAAGATCGTCTCTTCGTTTTCAATTTCGACACGGTCGAGCGACGGGGCGCCATTGAGCCTCAGTCCGAGGGTATCAACGCCGGCACGGTAGAACTCCAGTTCATAGTCGAGATAGGTCGGGTTCTCGAACCGGAAATCGTAATTGAGGTTCGGGTGACGGTTCACTCGTACATTACGCCCGATATAGGGGTTGTTGTGAACATCGCTGATCTGGGGGTTGTAGTGTCGTTCATAGATGTCGAAATGGGTCGGTTTGATCAAATCAAGGATGGCACTACCAATAGTGTTCAATTCACTGGATGCGGTTGTTTGAGGAAACAAGTCGAAGACACTGTAGATGCTGTGGGCGGGCAATGGGATCGTAAGATCATCGTGGACGGCTTCGATGTTCGCAAGCAGTGTGTCGACATCAGTACCGGATTGAACCGGGATGGTGATGTCGTTGATGACTTCGACGAGCTGCGCATCATCGATGGTATAATGGTTGAGCTGGTGCCTTGAAAACTGTTGCAAATCACCCGCGTCGTTTAACACTTCATTCATCACGTCATCGAAATTGAAGATTCCCTGTAGCCCCGACATGAAGGGTTCGTTGTGAAGTTCGAAGTCGATATTTGCCATTGCCTGAGGCGACAGTTCGACGAGCAACGGATTGCGCGTTCCATCGCGGATGTTATCGATCGAACCGGAGATATCAAAAGAGAAAAGATCGCGGTCGATCTCATAATAATAACCCTGGTAACCGATCTCATAAACGATGGTGTCGTCATCGAACCACTGTTCGACGCGATCGCGGACTTTCGCTTCCGCTTCGCTTTCGCTCAAACCACCGACATAGACACTGCCGACCAGGGTATTCGCTTCATAGACGCCAATGTTGAAACCGGTGACCATGAAGTAAAAGAAAATAAGGCTTCCGATGCCCAAGATGAGCACAAAAGCAGTATAAAGGTAGTACGCCAAGTCACTGTTTCTGAACGAACTAAACATATTTATCACCCTACATATAGTACATATTCATTAATTGTATTATACAATACATCATTCCCTTTGACAAAGCAAGTTTAATAATTATAATTATTTTATTGATCTATCGAGTATGATATAATTGATTAATAAGCATTGTTTTTTATACGAAATTTTTTGAAAGGGGTCGGATGAATGAAGGAAAAAGGGTTCACTTTGCTTGAAATGCTTGCCGTGATCTTTTTGACGTCGGTCATCATTTTCCCCTTGCTCACTGCCCTGATCGGGAACTATGAAGTGAACATCACCATGCACAAGCGAAAGGCCGCATCCTCGATGACGATTACGACCATGCAGGCCTTCGAGAAGTTCGACTATGACGAACTCGTATCTTTGCTCGCTGAGAATCTGGAAGACTATGAAGCATCCGAATATGATGAAGACGGGTATTATGTCCGCCTCACAGGCGACTCCTGCGAACGGCTTCCCGATCCGGAAGAGGTCGTTGACGGTGAGTTCAATGAATTTTTG
>PWHE01000100.1 GCA_003554735.1 Mollicutes bacterium
AACTTGGGACTTGACAGCAAAAACAAAATTTTGTATATTTTTATTAGCAAAGCACATATTCGAGTGCTAATAAAGATTAATGACACTAGGAGGTAGGAATCATGTTGAAACCCTTGCATGACAATGTTGTGCTCAGAAAGAAAGAACCAGAGAAAAAAACCAAAAGCGGCATCATATTGACGAGCAGTGACACAGAAAGCCCGAAAACGGCTGAAGTCGTGTCGGTCGGCCCCGGTAAAAAGGATCATGCCATGTCCGTCAAAAAAGGCGATATGGTCGTCTTCAAATCCTATGCGACGACCGATATCGAGTTCAACGGTGAGAAGTATCTTCTGATTAAGGAAAGCGACATTCTGGCAACTGTAAAGGAGGATGAACAATGAGCAAAGACATTCTTTTCGCTAAAAAAGCACGCGATCGCATGGTTAATGGTGTGGACAAACTGGCCAACACCGTCAGTGTCACCCTCGGCCCCAAAGGGCGCAATGTCATTTTGGAAAAGAGCTACGGTTCTCCGGTGATCACCAACGACGGAGTAACCATCGCCAAGGAAATCGAGCTCAAGGACCGTTACGAGAACATGGGTGCGCAACTTGTACAGGAAGTTGCTTCAAAAACCAATGACATCGCGGGTGATGGAACGACCACCGCCACCCTGCTTGCCCAAACGATGATACACGATGGCATCCGCGCCATCGATAAAGGGTCAAATCCGGTATTGCTTCGTGAAGGCATTGAAAAAGCCTCCCGTGCCGCCCGCGACAAGATTCTGGAACGCAGTCACAAAATCGAGACATCCCAAGACGTCGCCTCGGTTGCATCCGTATCCAGCGGAAACAAGGAAATCGGTGACATCATCGCCAAAGCGATGGACAAGGTCGGCAAGAACGGCGTCATCACTGTCGATGAATCAAAAGGATTTGATACCGAGCTTGAACTGGTCGAAGGCATGCAGTATGACAAAGGCTACATTTCGCCATACATGGTGAGCGACCGGGAAAAAATGGAAGTCACGCTCGAGGATGCCCACGTTCTTATTACCGACCAGAAGATTTCGACCATCAAGGACGTGCTTCCGGTGCTTGAACAAGTGGTTGAAAACAACAAACCGCTTTTCATCATCGCCGATGACATCGAAAATGAAGTGGTCAGCACACTGGTCGTCAACAAACTCCGCGGCACTTTCAACGTCGTCGCGACCAAAGCTCCGGGCTTCGGCGACAATCAAAAAGAGATTCTCAAGGACATCGCCTACCTGACAGGCGCGACGTTCTACGCCAAGGATCTTGACATGAATCTCAAAGATGCCAGCATCGAGAACCTCGGGCTTGCGAAAAAAGTCATTGTCGGCAAGGACTCCACGACCATTCTTGAGGGCAGCGGCAACAAACAGATGCTCGAAGAACGGATTGAAGAAATTCGCAAACAGATTGAGAACGCGGAAAGCGAACACGACAAGGAGCAGCTCAGAAAGCGACTTGGCAAGCTTACCAACGGCGTCGCCATCGTGAAAGTCGGTGCAACGACCGAAACCGAGATGAAAGAGAAAAAACACCGCATTGAAGATGCGCTCAACGCGACCAAAGCGGCCGTTGAAGAAGGCATCGTCATTGGCGGTGGAGCGGTCCTCGTCAATGTCTACAACGACCTCAAGGATTCATTGAAAGATGATGTGACAGACCGTCAAAAAGGGATTAACATTGTACTGAACGCCTTGCTCAAACCGATCTACCAAATCGCTGAGAATGCCGGTCATGACGGAGAGGAGATTCTTGCTATACAACGCAGTGAAAACAGCAACCGCGGCTTCGATGCCAAGGAAGGCAAGTGGGTCGACATGTTCGAAGCGGGCATCATCGACCCGACCAAAGTTACCAAGAACGCGGTCCTCAACGCCTCCAGCATCGCCGGCATGTTCATCACGACTGAGGCGGCTGTGAGCGAGCTCGAGGACGATTCGAACGATAACGGCAACAATGCCATGCAAGGCATGATGTAACACTAAAAAAGCTGCTTATTTGAGCAGCTTTTTCAGTGGGTTAAGCACATTGAGCAACACGAAGCGCACGCCGCGTTGTTCATAGTTGAAATCATTGAACGTTCCGATGATATGAAGATCGAAGCCTTCGTGATAGAATGAAAAGGCTCCGGTCGCGCCGGCGTGTCCCCACATCTCGAAGTGCTTGGGCATCAGCAAAGGCACGGATTGGAAACGCATTACGCCATAGCCGTACTTTATGCCGAGGCCATAGGACGCTGTGTCTTCATGCATCCGCTTATCCGTCACTTCAGAGACCAGGGTGTTGTTGAGGCGGGCCTGCATGAATAAAAGCATGTCATCCAGCGTGGACACGATGCCGCCTCCGGCATAATCGATGTTCGCATAGGATGGGTTCGATGAGAGGTCACGGCCACGGAAAAAGAACTTCGTGACGGGTTTCGACCTTTTGTTGAGCGGTTTGGAGAATCCGAGCATGTAGCTGTCTTTCATATTGAGCGGCTCGAAGATGGATTCGCTCAATACTTCATGGAACGGCTTCTTACGAATCTTTTCGATAATCAGACCGAGCAGATGGTAGTTGGTGTCGGAATAATTGGTTTTGGATTTTTTGCTTTTTTTCGTAGGCGTTTCTTTCTTGGCCCATTCGATTCCGTCCGTTTTCGAGGCTTTGAAGTTTTTGTCGGTGATGATTTTTTCAAGCATGGGCCAAAAATGATCCGCAATGCCGCTCGTGTGGTTGAGAAGGTTACGGATTTCAAGCGTGGGACTGATGTCTTCTCCGTTTTCATGGACCAGGTCTTCGATGGTGTTTTTATCCAGATGCTTGTCAATGCGGTCTTCAAAATCGAGTTTGCCTTCGTCTTTAAGAATGCCGATCAATGTAGCGGTGAACATCTTGCCGACGCTTGCCATGTAGATGGGCTGCGAGGCATCCGCCGCCTTTTTGTCGCGTTCGCGTGCGATGGAGACATCAATGTCATGGGTCATGGAATAGGACCGTACAAACACTTTCTTCAGTTTGGCATCCTTGTCGAAACGCTTGTCAAGGCTGTTTTCGATGGATCCTTGCAAGTTTTCAGTGGTGGTTTTTTCCATGATTTCTCCTTCAGTATGTATTTGTTTGAATCTAAAAATCCACGCTAAATAATCACTTTCGAACGCCTTTTTTCTCTTCAAGGGCTTTCATGAAGCGTTTGGCGTTATCCTCCCTGAGCAAGATGATCATGCGGTGGCGTCTTTTGGTGTCGATACTTTTGAAATGCATGATGACCTTGTTGATGTTCTTAAACCCGTAAATCGTCTTGACACGTTTGAACGAAAGCATTTCTTCATAAGAAAACGTCTTCTTCGGATAATGTCCGGATTCAAAGGTGATCGTTTCGGGGTCGGTCCGTACACTCAGACTTTTGTATTGGAACCAGTCCTTGAAGAAAAAGGCGACGCTGAAGACGAAAGACAGTCCGAAGAATACAAGGACGTTGATCAGGATGGAATCGGTCACGACGGTCCACTGCCCTTCCTCGGCGATCAGTGCGGCCGAGAAGACAAACAGGAAAATCGTGCCGAATATGGCGGCGATGAAGACTAACAGGAAAAAGGTTTTCCATGAGAGCATTTCACTTTTCCATTCGTTTTGCATGATGTGTATGCCTCCTTGGTGTGGTTAGCTCTTTTTGTTACGGATGTAGGCCACTTTGTCCTCGATTTTGACTTCGAAAGCCTTATGGCGCTTGAAGAAGGTCAGTGGACGGATGTTCTGGCCGTAGTTCCGCGGGTGGAATGCGGGATATTTTTTCTGCAGCAGATCGGCGACGATGCTCCAGTACGCCCATCCGTCGTCCTCAATATTGTTTTCGATGATGTTTTTAAGCTCGCTTTCGATTTTCTTAAGTGGCGTGATGGATGATTCGGCCTTCCCGTTTTTCTTTTTCTTCGCAGGCTTCTTGGCGGGTTTTTCTTCTTTCGCCGGTGCTTCTTCTTTTACCGGCTCCTCTTCCTGAGAAGTGTCTTCTTCACTCTCGTGGTACATTTTATCAAGGTAAGAGAATGTCTCGCAGGCGTTGACCAAAGAAAGCGGCGTCTTGCTTTCGCCCATGCCCATCACGAACATGTTGTCTTCACGGAGCCTTGTGACCAGTTTGGTGAAGTCGCTGTCCGAGGATACAATGCAAAACCCTTCCACTTTCCCCGAATAAAGAATGTCCATCGCATCGATGATAAGGGTGAAATCCGAGACATTCTTGGAACGGCTTTTTGTGTAGGTGTTTTGTTGGACTTGGGTGAGCGCGAAATCGTTCACTTTTTCCCGCCACGGCTTGATATGGTCGCTCTGCCAGTCCCCATATACCCTGCGGTAGGTCACGTTTCCGTACTTGTTCGCCTCGTCGATGATGATTTCGATGTATTTTGCTGAGATGTTCTCGGCATCGATCAAAAGCGCGATGCTTCGTTTTTCTATGGCCATGATTTATCCTTTCCGTTGCATAGTGTTGGTCAGTTCAAAAACCGCTCGGGTTTCTTGGCGGTCGGGTGATACATGATGTTGGCAAGCGGGATGTCGAAATAGAAATGCAGATAATAAACGTCAATGAGGTGAGAATAGACAATAGCGTGCTTCTTGATTTTGCCGTTTGACTCAATCTCGAAATACACCTGTCCGCGCTGATTGAGGTTCTCCTCTTCACTTTCAATGACGACTTTCGTGTTATGGTTGAGCGCGAAATCGCGGAAATGCTCGAGGATTTCATCGGTCAGTTCCCAGAAATCGACATCGAGTTGGAGGGTCTTGTTGACGTCATGGTTGATCTGTCCCGGGAACATGTCCTTGAGCGGGATGATGTCGCCGGCATTGAACCCTTCGTTCGCTATGCCGTGTGAGAACGCCTCCTTAGCCCGAGGATTTTCAAACGAGGCCAACGTCACAAACGGCA
>PWHE01000074.1 GCA_003554735.1 Mollicutes bacterium
GAAAGAGGTCGATTTCTTCAGCATCGGCACGAACGATCTGATTCAATACCTCTTCGCCGCAGACAGGATGAACGAATCCGTCGCCTATCTTTATGAACCGTATGACCCGACGTTGCTCAGGGTGATGAAAGAAACGCTTGATGCGGCGCATGCCGAAGGCATTGAAATCGGCGTATGCGGGGAACTCGCCGGTGAGAAAGACCTCGCGTTGGTGCTTGCGGGCATGGGCATGGACGAACTCTCCATGAGCCCCTCAAGAATCCTTGAGATCCGCAAAACCCTTTACAAGCTTTCCATGAAGGATCTGAAACAGTTGACCCATGATGTTCTCGCTGCTGAAGAGGCTGTGGACGTCAAGAAAATCATAAAACAATTTAAGGATGATAAACTATGAAAGAAAAAACCATTGAAATCACCGATGAAGCCGGTCTGCATGCGCGTCCGGCCTCGAAAATCGCCAAGAAGGCCTCCGAGTTTTCAGGCGATGTGAAACTCATCTATGATGACAAGGAAATCGACCTCAAAAGCATTCTTGCGGTCATGTCACTGGCGGTCCCACAGGGCGGCGAAGTGACCATCAAGGTGGATGGCGGCGACGAAGACGCCACGCTTGAAGCCATCCTTGAAGCATTCGGCGAACAGGGCATCGACATCAAAGGCAAATGAGAAAAAGGGCGTGCTGATCCAATCAATCAGCACACCCTTTTTCTATGAAAACCAACAGTCTTCTCTGTTTGTGCTTTAATCTTTACCGGCTCCGTTATATAATTATTTTAAGGCTTGACAAACAGACAGTTGAGGGGTGAGACGTATGGACAAGATTGAAGCGTTTTGGCAAGAATTCCTAAAGGATACCGGGCGCCCCAAAGACACGCCGTGTTTCGAAGTGTTCCATTTTGAACTGACTGAAACATTGGCCAATGAACTTTTGGCCCTCGTGCTTGAAGGGAAGAAAAGAGCGACCGCAAGCAGTCTTCATGCATTCGAGGCGAACAACGAGGCTATTCCGGCCGTGGGCGACCTAAGTGTTGTCACCGACTGGGACGGGAATCCCCGATGCGTGATTGAGACTACGGCGGTCACGATATTGCCGTTCAAGGAAATGACATACGAGATATGCAAACGCGAAGGGGAAGACGACACGCTCGAGTCGTGGCAAAAAGGCCACCATCGATTTTACGAGGAAGAGGGGAAAGCACTCGGATACGAGTTCTCTCCGGATATGCCGGTGGTGTTTGAGGATTTCCGTCTCGTGTATAAGCGATGATTGTCAAAGGACAGGTGTGCCTGGCGTTTTATTGACACCTTTTCAGTGTGCTGTGAGTCATTCTGCGTGTAGTGCTATGACATTTTCAGATGGATGCAAACCGGATTCAACCAATCGAAAAGGGCGTGCTGATCAATTAGGTCAGCACGCACTTTTTCTATGGAATCATTGGTCTTTCGTGACTCTTTTCGGCGACATGTCCTTGTATTTTCGGACCATGGCGTCGATGTTTTTAAGGACCGGCTCGATCTCATCGGGTTTGAGAAGAAGCGGTTTTTGATAACGCCTGAAATCCTTGGCGCTTTTGAAGACGAAGGTGAACTTCACAACCCCGAAGAAACGATAGAAGAGCTTCGTGTCCTTGAAATTCTTGATCTCTTTGATGGTGAACTCCTTTGAGGCCTGATTGCCTTTTTTGAACTGGATCCTGTCTTTCTTGAATTCAACTTCCTGACCCTTGGTAAGGTGGCGCTCCCTGAGGAAGAAGGCGGTTGAGAGGATGGTTCCCATGATGTAGACGATGATGAGGTTCCCTAGCGCATTATCAACGATGAGCCATGTGTCCGCGGCATAACGTTGTATGAATACGATGATGGCGGCGCCAGGTATGCCGCCGAGGAGGATCAATATCGTCCAGGCGATGGGGCTGAGCGGCGTGGCGGTGAATTTGGTTTTCATGAGCGATACCTTCCTTAGGAGAGAATGGATGTGATGATGAGCGCGATGAGACTGATGGCGCTTGCGGCGATGGCCAGTTTGAAACTGAGATCGATGGCGCGTTGGTTCGCCTCGTCAAGTTCGACCCGGATCGCGGTTCTGGAAAAGAAGATGGCGAGCAGACTGATCGGAAAGCCATAGAGCACAAGCACACGGAAGAATGTGGCCGTGTCGGTGCGGAAGCCATACACTCCGATGATGACGAGGATGATATAAGTCAGGATGGTGAATACGACAGAGACTTTGATGTCACGGTTCAGGTGTTTGAAGTTCATGGGGCCTCCTTCTTATCGGTAGCTTTTTGAGAAAATCTCGTAACGGTTGGTGTTGACATACCCTTTATTGTATTCGAAGATGCGGCCGTCTTCAAGGTATACTTGCAGTTCAACGCGAATCACCGGTGTGTTCGCATCGATCCTGAGGTGTTTCAGGTATTCCTTTTTGGCGAATGTGGCTTTATAGGACTGTTCGGCCGTCATGATTTTAAGACCGAGCGTGTGGTTGATGTGTTCATAGATGGAATCCTTGACGACGTCTTCGTTCAACGTGATGATGGCTTGGGGGAAATAGGCTTCGTCAACCATGATCGGCACGCCGTTTTTTCTTCTCAGACGGATGACTTTGTAGATGGGGTCGCCTTCCTTGATGCCGAGTTTGGCGGCGATTTCCTTGTTGGCCCCTTGCAGCGAATATTCGATCAGTTTGCTTGAGGGCGTTCCACCGGTTTTTCTGACTTCGTTGCTGAAGCCGTCAAACGCGTCCGCTTTCTTGTAATGTCTCTCATCGGCGGTAAAGGTCCCGACTTTGTTGATGCGGTAGAGTTTGTTCTGGCTCACAAGATAATCAATGGCTTTGCGCACGGTCATCCGCGACATGTTGTACTGGTTGGCAAGGTCTCGTTCGGAGGGGATCATCTGGTTTTTACCCATGGTTTCAATCAGGTTTTCGATGATGTCGACGAGGACAAGGTATTTCGGTTTCATAGCGGAACCTCCAGTCGAAATTTTTTGTTTAGGCACGAACTGGTATAGTTGGAAAACGCTCATGTGGTAATGAAAGCTAGCCTTTGTCATAGTTCACCATCCGACTCGAAGGGCTTATCAAAGCACCTTGATGATGGTCGAAATATCTGAAAACAATGAAAACATTATCATGCTTTGGTATATACCTAATTATAATGGGGAATTTTCAATATTGTCAACCCCCAGTGTATGTTCCAAAAAGATTTGACATTGATTTTTTAAAAAATTATAATGAGGTTGTACGTGGAATATACCAACACAGCGGAGGTGAAGGATTGACGAACGTAAAAAAAGAACACATGCAAATTATCGATTCAGCGGAAGATTACGAAAAAGCCATTGAAATTGCGGCTCAGCCGTTGCTGGATGATGGCTACATCACAAAAGACTACATCCAGCAGATGTTCGACACCATCGAGAAGTTCGGTACCTACATCGTTTTGGCGGACAAGTTCGCGCTTCCGCACGCCAGACCGAGCGAAGCGGTCAAGAAGACCGGTTTGTCATTGCTGGTCGTGAAAGAAGCGGTCGATTTGAAAGACAATCCGGTCAACCTTTTCATTGTGCTGGCCGCAAAGGATTCGACCACACATCAGGACACGCTCGCTTCACTGGCGGAATTCCTCATGGAACCGAAGAACATCGACGATGTGATCAACGCCGACAGCGTGGATCAGATCAAAACAATTATCGACGAAAGGTGGAACTGATTTTATGAAGATCTTAGCGGTGTGCGGCTTTGGGGTCGGCTCATCTATGATTCTCAAAATGACCATCCAAAAAGCGCTTAAGGACTTGGAGGTCGAAGCGGAGGTGGTCAACACCGACCTCTCCGACGCGGGCTCTTATGGAGCGGATGCGATTTTCACCTCCCCGGATTTTGTAGGGGACCTCGAAAAAAGGGTGAAAAACGCCAGGCTCTACCCCGTGAAAAAGTATTCGGACAAGGAAGAGATCAAAGGACAGCTGAAGAAGATGCTTGAAGACATGGACAACGACTGATGTTCACTGCGTGACAATGCTTAAACTGTTTGAAACAATGAATTGCAACGCTTAGAACCATTTTGACCATCGAAACGAACAAAAATACTGTTAAAGGAGTCGATTTGATTTTATGGATGCAATAATGACCATTGTTGATCCGATCATTCAATTTTTCAGAACCCCTCCATTCCTGCTCGGTTTCATTGCGATTGTCGGTTTGATCGCACAGAAGAAAGCCGTCAGTGAAATCATCCGCGGTGGTTTCATGGCCGCCTTCGGTATGTTTTTGATTACATTTGGTGTCGACGTACTCGTCGAATCCATTCTTCCAGTCAACCAGCTGGCGGAAGGCGTTGTGGACGATCCGGACGCCGGCGGCATCGGACAGGAATCCTACACTGAACAATACGGTTCGACCATCGGTGTAGCGATGGTGCTCGGTTTTGTGCTTCACGTTCTGATTGCTCTGTTCACCAAAGTCAAGACCATCTTCCTTACCGGTCACTTCCTTTGGTGGATGCCGTTCATCTTCGTCGCCATCGGTGTCGGCGCAGGACTTCCTGAATGGGGCCTCATCATCTGGGGTGCGGTACTTTCCGCGCTTTACTGGTCCTTCATGCCGTATTTCCTCCGCCCTTATTCAAGAGCGGTGCTTGGCGATGATTCCTTCACGCTCGGTCACCCTTCCGCGATCCTCGCGCTGATTTCGGGTACCATTGCGAAATACGTAGGAAACAAGGAAAAATCGACCGAAGACCTCAACCTGCCAAAAGGATTCTCATTTTTCCGTGAGATTTCAATCATGGGTGCGCTCGTGATTTTCATCACGTTCCTCGTTACCGGACTCGGTGGTGGAGAGGCATTCTTCTCCAACGCCTATCGTGACGC
>PWHE01000098.1 GCA_003554735.1 Mollicutes bacterium
AACTTGCCGAGATCAAGCACGCGAAAAAGGTGGCGCTCGCCAACCGCATCAAAGAAGAACAAGGCCTTGAGATCGATCCCTCAAGCATCTTTGATGTCCAGATCAAGCGTTTGCATGAATATAAGCGCCAGCTCATGAACGCTTTGCACATCCTGATGGTCTACAACCGTCTCAAAGCCGACGCTGCGTTCCGTGACAACTATGAACCGCACACCTTCATTTTCGGAGCGAAAGCCGCGAGCGGTTACCATTACGCGAAGAAAATCATCAAACTCATCAACACCATCGCTCAGAAAGTCAACAACGACCCCGACACCAACCACCTCCTCAAAGCGGTGTTCGTAGAGAACTACAACGTCACCTATGCCGAGCAAATCATCCCGGCGACCGATATCAGCGAACAGATATCCACCGCGTCCAAGGAAGCCAGCGGAACGGGGAACATGAAGTTCATGATGAACGGAGCGATCACAATCGGAACCCTCGACGGCGCGAACGTCGAGATTGCCGAACTGGTCGGTGAGGACAACATCGAAATCTTCGGCATGGACAGCGAGGAGGTCACGAGACTCTACCGCGAAAAAACGTATGACCCCAAGGAAATCTATAACCACGACGGAGAAATCCAGACCGTTGTCGATCAGCTTACCAACGGATTCCTTCCCGGCGTCGACCGTGAGGAGTTCAAGGAAGTCCGTGAGAAACTGCTTGGTGAAGACCAGTATTTCGTCCTCAAGGACCTAAGGGCGTACGCGGATGCGCACGAGAACCTCAATGAGGCGTACAAGGACAAGGCGAAGTGGTTCGACATGGCGATCAGGAACATCGCAAAAAGCGGCTACTTCTCATCCGACAGAACCATCAGCGATTACGCTCGTGAAATCTGGAACATCAAGCCGGTAAAATAAGCATACCCCTGTTTGAAACGCTAATTGAAAAGATTAGCGTTTCTTATTGTAATGATTACAAAAGTTGTTATGATTATCCATGGCATACTTAAAGGAGGCTTATTTCATGAAAAAATTTGATAATGAATTCTATGTGACCGGCGCGAAAGTCGGCAAACAGGCACCACGCTTCGAAATGGAAGCCGTACTCCCCGAGGGGCAAGGTACCGACCGTTTCGGAAGCGTCAATCTCGATGACCTGCTCGATGACAACAAATGGGTTGTCCTGTATTTCTATCCCCTCGATTTCACATTCGTCTGCCCTACGGAGATTCAACGTTTCAACGAGCTGAATGCTGCGTTCGAAGAAAAAGGCGCGAAAGTGATCGCCGCATCCACAGACAGTGTGTTCGCCCATCTTGCCTGGCAAGAGACCGGACCCCTCGGCAGACTGGATCATATCCATGCGTCCGACAACAACCATACCGTCAGTGAAGCCTACGGCATTCTCGACGAGGAAAAAGGCGTCGCTTGGAGAGGGACGTTCATCATTGCGCCGAACGGCATCCTCAAAGCCGCTCACGTGAACCATGGCGAGGGCGGAAGAAATGTCGATGAGGTTCTGAGGACACTGGAAGTGTTCCAAAATGAAGTCGCCGGCAAAATGGTCCCATGCGGTTGGAAGCCGGGCAGCGGATTCGTCGACCCTGAGACAACCGAAGAATAATTGATCGAAGACACGTCTTTCAAAAAGGCGTGTTTTTTGTTTATAGGCACAACAAAGCGCTTTTCTACGATTCTTCGTGCGGCGGTCTCCCAGCGAGAAGTTATTTAGAAAATCCGATTTTGAGTTGAAAACACCCATGGTATAAGTTATAATACAACTGTTGTAAACAACGTGCTTTCTATATGAGAAAGGGTGTGACTGCGCGTGAACAAACGTTACCTTAAATGGCTGAATGAGGACACGCTTGATGAAGAAATCCTCAGCGCCTTGAAGTCCATGAGTGAAGAGGAAATAGAAGATGCTTTCTACAAAGACCTCTCATTCGGCACCGGCGGAATGCGAGGCATTGTCGGAGCAGGCACCAACCGCATGAACATATATACGGTTCGCAAAGCCGCTTATGGCTATGCGAAATTTTTACTTGAAAAATACGACCACGCGGCCTCGCGCGGTGTTGTCATCGCTCATGACAACCGCAACAAGTCTTCAGACTTCGCCCGGGAGTGCGTATCGGTTCTCGCATCGTTCGGAATCAAGTGTTATCTCTATGACGCTTTGAGACCCACCCCGCAACTTTCCTACAGCGTGCGAAGCTTGAAGGCGGCGGGCGGCATCATGGTCACCGCCTCACACAATCCGCCGAAGTATAACGGCGTGAAGTTCTATGACGACACCGGCTGTCAGCTGGTACCGGACATGGCGGACCGCGTCATTGAACATTTCAACAGCGTCACCGACATTTTCTCAATCGAGAAGATCGCCATCGAAGACGCGCGATCCAACAACCTTGTCGAAACGTTGTCCAAAACGATGGATGACGCATACATCCGGAAGGTTCAAAGCATTCAACTCAACAGCGAGCTTGAAAAACGCATCAAAGTGGTATTCACCCCGCTTCACGGCGCAAGTCGCGATATCGGCATGCGAACCCTCGTGGAATCGGATTATGAGACCCACGCCGTTGAGGAACAGATGCGAGTCGACCCGGATTTCACAACCGTAGAGAGCCCGAATCCCGAGAATGAGTCAGCCTTCGAACTGGCCAAGAAGGTCGGAAGGAAACAGGATGCCGATATTCTTATCGCTACCGATCCTGACGGCGACCGTCTCGGTGTGATGGCAAAACATAAAGGCGACTATGTGTTCCTCACCGGAAACCAGACCGGCGCCATCTTCATCCACTATCTGCTCAGTGAACGTGAAAAGCGCGGGACTTTGCCGGATGATGGCATCGTCTACAACACCATCGTCACTTCCGAGTTCGGCGCGGCGATCGCCAAACACTACGGCATGAGGGTCGAATCGACGCTTACCGGTTTCAAGTTCATCGGCGAGAAGCTTCTCGATCTTGAAACGACGGATACCGAGTTCGTCATGGGCTATGAAGAGTCTTACGGTTATGTGATTTCCGACTTCGTAAGAGACAAGGATTCCATACAGGCACTGCTCATGATCAGCGAGATCGCAAATGCGCTCGCTCACGAGAACCGCACACTTATCGACTATCTTGAATCGCTCTATGAGCGTTTCGGCCATTATCGCGATCACCTGATGAACATTGTGCTTGAAGGCCAGCAAGGCGAGAAGATGATTTCACAGATCATGAGCCACTTCAGAGCCTATGAACCGGACAAGCTGCTGGGCCGTCGTTTACTGGTCAAGGAAGATTATTACCATCAGAGCCGTTTGGTCGAAGGGTCGAGAGAGGACCTGAACGGTTATCCCGTCAGCAACGTCCTGAAATTCATCTTTGAAGACGACATGTGGTTCGTGCTTCGTCCAAGCGGCACCGAACCGAAACTGAAGATTTACATGAATGTGCTAGGAAAAACCAAGTCAGACGGCGAAGCCGTGCTTGAAGAACTGAAAAAGATCATCAACTCCGAAATAGATTCCTTACAAAAAGAAAAGGGTGTGAAAACATGATTGCAAAAACAAAGCGTGTGGCGGACTACAAGCAACTCACCACCGCACTTCCCACTCTCAGATACGTCGACCCTGAACGCGTCTATCTGAGTTTGAGCACCGACCGTGCCAAAAACTACGAGATGTTCGTCGAAGAAGGCGAAAACGTCAAACTCGGCCAGATCATCGGTGAGCGCGACGGCGGCTACTTCAAACAGCCGATCTATTCAAGCATCAGCGGCGAGGTTGAAGGCACCAAAAAAATGATGCATCCATCCGGCATTGAAGTTGACGTCGTCATCATCCGCAACGACTTCAAGGATGAACTCCATGAAACCATCACGGACCGTCCGGACAGTGTCATCGAAAACATGAGCAAAGAAGAGATCATCAACGTGCTCAAGGAGAAAGCGATCGTCGGATTGGGCGGAAGCGGATTTCCGACCTATATCAAACTCAACACCGACAAACCGATCGATACCGTTGTCATCAATGCCGTGGAATGCGAACCCTACCTGAGCAGCGACTACCGACTGATCAAGGACCAGCCCGAAGACATCTTCCGCGGCCTCAAATATGTCATGCACGCCATGAAGGCCAAAAAAGGCGTCATTGCGGTCAAAAAAACGAAAAAAGAGTTGATTGAAGTCCTCGAACGCGAACTGTCCCGATTCAAGGACCTCGATATCGAAATCGCGGCGGTCAAGGACTACTATCCGCAAGGATGGGAGAATGAGACCATCAAGAGCGCCATCGGCGTCGAAGTGCCGGTCGGCACCCTTCCGATGGAACTCGGCGTTCTCGTTTTCAACGTTTCGACCACCGCGCAGATTTTTGAAGCGTTGAAACATAACCTTCCGATCACGAAACGCCATGTAACCGTCAATGGCGACGCGATCAACTTCCCCCAGAACATCCGGACAAGAATCGGCGCATCGGTCAAAGACCTCATCCGCCTGTCTGACGGGTTTGTCGAGGGCGTTGAAAAGGTCGACCTTGTCATCGGCGGACCGATGATGGGGACAAGCGTCACCACCGAAGATGTGCTGGTCAACCAGACCGTCACTTCCGTGCTTGCGCTCAAAAGCGAGGAATTCTACGAAGAACCGTGTGTCCGTTGCGGCTCGTGCATCTATAGCTGCCCGGTGGACATCCAGCCGGTCAACATCATGAACGCCTACAAGCGCGGCGATGAAGACGCCCTTCAGAACCTTCAGGTCGACAAATGCATCGAATGCGGCCTCTGCGCCTATGTGTGCACCTCCAAGATCCATCTTACCGATTACATGAGGAAAGGAAAAAAATTCTTAAAGAATTCATAGGGTGATAATATGGAAATCGTACAGAAATCAGCACCACATCTGAGAAAACCCAATGCCAACGTCGTACGCATGATGAGCGATGTCGCGATCGCGCTCTCGCCGCTCGTCATCTTCGCCATCGTGCAACACGGCATGCAGGCATTCTGGATATTGCTTGTCAGTGTGCTTTCCATGGTGGGGACCGAATATGTCTACTACCAGATCATTGACAAGATGAACGGAGAAAAATTCCGAATCAACAACAAGAGCTTTACCATCTACAATTTCAGCGTGGTCGTCAGCGGCCTGATATATGGCCTTACGCTTGGCGATACGGTCCCGCTCGTCGTCGTGGCCATCGGTGGAATCATCGGTGTGTTCCTGGCAAAACTCATTTTCGGCGGCATGGGACAAAACATCTTCAACATCGCGGCCTTCGCCCGCGTCTTCGTCGTTCTTGCGTTCGGCGGCGCGATCGCTTATGAGGCTTTCATCGATGCCGATGCCGGCGCGACGGCCCTGGGCATGCTCGCCGGCGAGGCCAGACTCGATGGTCCGATCAACGATACCTACAGTTATTGGACGATGTTTTCAGGAATCGGTCTTCCGGGTTCACTCGGTGAGACCAGCGCCCTCCTCATTCTGGTAGGCGGCCTCTATCTTTTCCTGAGAAAATCGTTCGATATCTTCGTTCCACTCACCTATGTAGGTACGGTGTTCCTCCTCAGTCTCGGTGTCATGGTATCAACCGACGCCGGTTGGTGGTTTCCCGCAACCCATGTGTTGGCGGGCGGTCTCATGTTCGCAGCCGTCTATATGGCTACCGACCCGATTACCATCCCGACCACTCGGCCTGGCCGCATCTATTTCGCCTTCGGCCTTGGGGTCGTCACATTCATCATCCGTCTTTTCGGGAACCTTCCCGAAGGCGTCGTATTCGCGATTCTCATCATGAACATGTTCGTTCCGGCCATCGACTATCATAAATGGGCCCGCAACAAGTTCACTGTGAAAAGCGCAACAATATTCAGTCTGGTTGTGATCGTCACAATCATCCTGACTGCGGTAGGTGTTAACTATGTTTGATAAAATCAAAATCGCGGGCATTCTGCTTGTGGTCGGCATGGTTGCCGGACTGGCAATCGTGGGCGTGCATACGCTGACCGAAGACCGCATCGAAGAAAACCGCCTCGCCATGCAATATGAGGACTATGTATCGATTTTCCCCGACATGGACCTCACGAACTATGAAGAAAAGGCCCTTGACCAAGATGTCCTTACAACACGCATCACTGCGTATGATTCGGACGGGGACTTCCTCGGCTATATCTTCATCGGAGAATCCGCCTCCTATGGCGGCACGAACCGTGTTCTGGTCGGCGTTGACAGTGACGGACGCATCGTCAAGGTCATTCTCTCACAGACCCAGGACACCGCCAACATCGTACAAAACGTCATCGACATCCTCGACAAGTTCGAAGGCCAAGCATTCGGTGAAGTCGACTATGACGCACCAAGCGGTGCGACGCAATCGTATGATTCCATCTGGAGAGTGGTCGATGCGGTCAGCCTCATGATCGAAGGCGACCCGACCCAAGAAGCGTTTGAAAGCGTCTTTGAAGACGCGGACAGCTACGACGTGCTGTTCGATCATGAAGACCTTGCGTTCGTTGAAGAGTTCAATATCCGCGATGCGGATGGAACCATCCTCGGCTATGCGTATGAAATCGATGTCGATGATGAAAACACCGTGTTCCTCGTTGTAGACCAAGACGATGTGTTCAAAGGCTTTGTACCGAAAGATGCCGTCGACGATGAGACGCAAGCCATGATTGAGGCGTATGACGATCATATCGATACACCGTTGGTCGATATCGACCCTGATACCGGTGACATCCTTGAAGACGCCATCAACGATCTGAAACCACTTGTCGAGACCACAACAAGAGTCGATTATGATATTGTGGTACGATATAAAGACTATATCGAAGATGATGAAGTTGTTGGAGTCACGTATATTGTTCGCACAGATGGATATAATGCACGAATGATTGGTGAAGTCACTATAGTTGACGATGAACTGTTCTCATTTGTGATACGTTCACATAACGAATCTGCCGATTGGGGAGCCATTATCATTGATGATGGAGATCTTCAGGAAGCTCTGATAGATGCTGATAATCCAGAAGATGTTGATGTAAAAGAATATACGACTTTTGATGCTACATCAGGCGCTACACAAACAGGTGAGGCCATGCAAAGAATTGTTGTGGCCGCACTCGAATACCATAACGAAGAAGGGGGTCAATAATCATGGCTGAGAAAAAAGTTGCCAAAAACCCGATGAAAAAGAAAAAGAAGAACGGCCGTCTTGACATCCTGACCAAAGGGTTCATCCGCGAAAATCCGATTTTCATATTCCTGCTCGGAATGTGTCCCGCTCTCGCGGTTACATCCACCATGGAGACCGGCCTCGGGATGGGACTGCTTGTCATTCTCGTCCTCACCGGCAGCAACGTTGTCGTCTCCCTGATCAGGAACCTCATCCCCGAACAAATCCAGATTCCCGCCTTCATCGTCGTCATCGCGACATTCGTGACCATCGTCGGCATGCTGACCGAAGCGTATGCGTTCGCTCTCCATCAGTCACTGGGAATTTTCATACCGTTGATTGTGGTGAACTGTCTGATCATGGGACGCGCAACATCCTTCGCCTCCAAAAACAAAGTTTCCGACAGCGCCATCGACGGATTCGGCATGGCACTCGGTTTCACGTTCGCCCTGATGCTGATTGGCGCAACCCGTGAAATCTTCGCCAGCGGCGCAATCGCGCTTGGCGTATACCTGCCGCTCCCCTTTGAAATATCAATCATCAATACCGAAATGTACCTATTCAACATGGATGTCTTTGCCGGTCCGGCCGGCGGATTCATCGTTATCGGTGTGCTTCTCGCCCTGTTCACTGCCATCGGCAATTACCGTCAGAAAAAGAAAGAGGCTGAACGCCAGGCTTGGATCGAACAGAAGAAGAAAGAAGCGGCCGAACGCAAACGTAAAAAAGCCATGGAAAGTGCAGGTGATGCTTCATGATTTCACCAACCGTATTCTTTGTAGCCATCGTATCATCGATGCTCATCAATAACATCGTGCTGATGCGTTTCCTCGGAGTCTGTCCGTTCCTGGGTGTATCACGCAAAACTGAAAGCGCCCTTGGAATGAGCGCCGCTGTGACCTTCGTCATGCTGGTCGCCTCCGTTCTCACCTATATCCTCTATTACCTTGTGCTCGATCCGTTCGGCATCGAATACATCTCGACCATCGCGTTCATCCTGGTCATCGCATCGCTTGTGCAGCTGGTGGAGATGTTCATCAAGAGATTCTCGCAAAAACTTTACAAGATGCTTGGCATCTACCTTCCCCTGATTGTGACCAACTGTGCCATTCTTGGTATTGTCGAAATCAATATCCGTGAGAACTACGCCGTTCAATACGGCTTTGGAGCCGGTCTTGCGGTCGCTGTCACCAGCGCGCTTGGCGCGGCCCTTGGTTTCGCACTGGTCATGTTCGCGTTCTCTTCAATACGTGAACGCCTTGACGCAGCCACCGTTCCCGAGTCATGGAAAGGGGTTCCGATCAGCCTGGTCGTTGCCGGAATCATGGCGCTTGCGTTTCTTGGACTGGGAGGCATCGTCTAAATGACAGAAGCCATCATCGCCATTATAACGGTCGCTCTCATCGTTTTCATCTACATTGGGAGCTACGTACTCAACAGACGCGTGCCCGCACCTTACCAGAAGGTTGACGAGGCTACGTGCGGCGCTTGCTCGAACTATGCCTGCGGCGTCAAACAAAAACTTTCCGAGGAGCGATAAACCATGGACATACTATTGCCAGTGCTCACACTTGGCGTCCTCGGCGCTGCATTCGGCTTTGGCCTCGCAGTTGCCGCGGAAAAGCTCAAAGTGGAAGCCGACCCGAGAATCCAAGCCATTCATGACAGGCTGCCCAACCTCGATTGCGGCGCTTGCGGATATCCCGGTTGCGAAGCCTTCGCCGAAGGCATCATCAACGGCGAAGTCAAAGAACTTTCCAAATGCAAACCGGGCAACAACAAACACTATAACGCCATCATTGAATACCTCAAAAAGAACCCCAACGAAGATGGCTCATACATCAAGATCAGCAAGTAGATTGTTCCCCGCTTGAAGGCGGGGAACTTTCATTGTCTCATGAAAACGTTATCACGCTGAAAAGGCGGAATCACGCCAAAAACACGACCTGTTTCAGTTGAAAACGGATATTTTAAATGATATAATATGCACGATTTTAGCAAAAAATCTAGGAACGAAAGGTGAATCATATGAAAAGAATTTACATGTTTGGTGAAGGCACACAGGACCAAAAGGAACTGCTTGGCGGAAAAGGCGCCAACCTTTCCCAAATGAAGAAGCTCGGCATCCCGGTGCCGGCAGGCTTCACAGTCACAACCGAAATGTGTACACAATACTACAAAAATGGCGGGAAGAACTCTCCCGAACTGCTTGAAGACGTAAAGACTTACGTTAAACAACTCGAAGAAGAGACCGGAAAAGGGTTCGGGGACAAAGAGAACCCGCTACTCGTCAGCGTCCGTAGCGGTGCAAAATTCTCGATGCCGGGAATGATGGACACCATCCTCAACCTCGGACTTACCGATGAAGTGGCCGAGGCCATGGTCGAAAAGACCGGCAACGAACGTTTTGTCTATGACATCTATCGCCGTCTCATCCAGATGTTCGGTGAAGTGGTCAAAGAAGTTGAAATGAAAGCCTTCAACGAAGTCATCGACGGTCTTAAAGAGAAAAAAGGGTACAAATCCGACGTCGAGATGACTGCAGACGACTTCAAGTACATCCTTGAAGAGTTCAAGAAAATCTACAAGAAGGAAACCGGCGAGGACTTCCCACAAGACCCGCTCTCACAACTCTATGAATCCATCGACGCCGTTTTCCGCAGCTGGGACACGCCACGTGCCCGCATCTACCGTGACCACAACAAGATCCCACACGACCTTGGAACCGCGGTCAATGTTCAGGAAATGGTATTCGGAAACACAGGCGAAAACTCCGGAACCGGTGTGCTTTTCACCCGTAACCCGAAAACCGGTGAGAACAAAGTCTTCGGTGAGTTCCTCTTCAACGCGCAAGGGGAAGACATTGTCGCAGGGGTGCGCACACCGCTCGACCTTGAAACCGAACTTTCCGCAAAACGCCCTGAGATCTATAAAGAACTGATCGACATCCTCAACAAACTCGAAGAACACTACAAAGACATGCAAGATGTCGAGTTCACCATCGAAGAAGGCAACCTGCACATCCTTCAGACCCGTACCGGTAAGCGTACCGCACAAGCGGCCGTGAAGATCGCGGTCGACCTCGAAAGAGACAACATCATCACAAAAGATGAAGCCGTCCTCAAAGTCGACACCGCATCCATCGACCAGCTTCTGCACCCGGTATTCGAAGAAAGCGCGCTTGAAAAAGCCGAAAGCGTCGCCAAAGGTCTTGCCGCATCACCAGGTGCCGCAACCGGCCGCATTGTCTTCGATTCCGAAGAAGCGGCTCAAATGAAAGTCGAAGGCGAAAAAGTGCTTCTTTTCAGAAAAGAGACCAGCCCTGAAGATATTGAAGGCATGATCGCCGCAGAAGGGTTCGTAACCCAGCTCGGCGGAATGACCTCACACGCCGCGGTTGTCGCCCGTGGAATGGGTAAAAGCTGTGTCAGCGGCGCCGGCGAAGTCGTCGTCAACGAAGAAGAAGGCTACATGACCATTAACGGCAAGAAGTATGAAAAAGGCGAATTCTTCTCCATCGACGGTTCTACCGGACACATCTATCCCGGAAAAATCGACACCAAACTTCCTGAGTTCTCCGAAGAGTTTGAAACCATCCTCGAATGGGCAACAGAAATCAAGACACTCGGTGTCAAAGCCAACGCCGACAACGAACGCGACAGCAAACAAGCGATCAAGTTCGGTGCCGAAGGCATCGGTCTGGCACGTACGGAACACATGTTCTTCGAAGAAGACCGTGTCACCGACGTCCGCAGAATGATCATCGCCGACAGCAAAGAAGACCGTGAAAAAGCGCTTGAAAGACTTCTGCCACATCAGCTCAAAGACTTCAAGGAAATCTTCAAAGCGATGGACGACAAAGCGGTTACCATCCGTCTTCTGGACCCACCACTGCACGAGTTCCTTCCGGCACGTGACGAAGTCGCGAAAGTCGCGAAACAACTCGACGTTTCCGAAGAGACGCTTAAAAACGCACTCAACAGCCTCGAAGAAGCGAACCCGATGCTCGGACACCGTGGCTGCCGTCTTGCGGTAACGTATCCTGAAATCACCGTCATGCAGACCAAAGCGATCATCCAGGCTGCCATCGAGGTTGCCAAAGAAGGCATCACCGTCAAGCCTGAAATCATGGTACCGCTCATCTCGACCGTTGAAGAGTTCACCTACCTCAAAGAATACATCGTCAAAACCGCCGATGAACTCATCAAAGAAGCGGGCGTTGAGCTTGAATATCTTGTAGGAACCATGATCGAGACCCCACGTGCCGCCTTGGTTGCGGCCGAAGTGGCCAAAGAAGCGGACTTCTTCAGCTACGGAACCAACGACCTCACGCAAATGACATTCGGCTTCAGCCGTGACGATGCCGGTAAGTTCCTCGCGGAATACGAAAAAGAGAAGATCATCAAGTTCGATCCGTTCTCTTCCATCGACCAAGTCGGTGTCGGACAACTCGTCGACATCGCATCCACACGCGGCAGAGACGCCAACAAGAATCTTGTTCTGGGTATCTGCGGCGAGCACGGTGGCGATCCCGATTCCATCGACTTCTTCCACAGAATCGGCCTTGACTACGTGTCATGTTCACCATTCCGTGTGCCCGTTGCCATCGTAGCGGCCGCACAAGCGAAACTCAACAACAAATAATCACGATTTTCCAAAAAGGCACTCGATTTCGAGTGCCTTTTATCTTATCATAGAGACTGGGTGATATCATGAGAACTTGGAAAGACGCACTGCGTCATGTCAAACAAAGCGAATCGTTTCAAACCCTGCTTGAAACCGTCAGTCGACGTTACCGGCGTACGGCCGTCTATCCGCCCAAAGATGAAATATTCAAAGCCTTCGAACTGACCCCGCTTGAAAACGTGAAGATCGTCATTCTCGGTCAGGACCCCTATCATCAGAAACATCAGGCCAACGGCCTTGCGTTCAGTGTGCGAAAATCCGTTCGCATCCCGCCCTCCCTCAAAAACATCTTCAAGGAACTCTCCGATGACCTCGGCGTTCCTATCCCCTCTCACGGGGACCTCACCGGCTGGGCCGAACGAGGGGTGCTCCTTCTCAATACCACGCTTACGGTCGAAGATTCCCTTCCGGCGTCCCACAAATCCCTTGGGTGGGAGGCTTTCACCGATGAAGTGATCCGCGTGCTCTCCGAGCATGAGAAACCGATTGTTTTCATGCTTTGGGGCAATCATGCCAAATCGAAGGAACGGTTGATCGACGCGTCGCGTCACAAGGTGCTGAAGGCGTCGCATCCTTCCCCGCTTGGTGCGCATCACTCCTTTTTCGGCTGCCGGCATTTCTCCAAAGCGAACGCCTTCCTCGAGTCCAACGGGCGCGGGGCGGTCGATTTCAGCTTATGATTTGCAATTGCATGCAGAACTGTTATAATACACATGTAAACGAATCAGAGTAGCTGTCCCGCGTTAAGTGTTGTGCCATGGGATGTCGGGCACAAACGAACACTTTTGTGGCGGTGGTGACAGCGCGTCCGCTGATGTTACTCTATGGTTTTTAACACGATAATCATACGGTAATTTTTGTGGGCCTTCTGAAATACATTTAGGAGGTTTTTTATATGGCACAATCAAAACGATTGCGCATGCTTGTCCTTGCGGGGATCTTCGCTTCAATGGGTGTGGTCCTCAAACATTTCGCGATCCAGACGGATCAGTTCCGGTTCTCGTTTTACGACCTGCCGCTGTTCCTTGGTGGCATGTTCTTGGGACCTTCACTCGGTCTGATTATCGGATTCGCGGTGGACTGGGTCTATGTGCTCACCTCGCCGTGGGCGTTCTCATTCAATTTCATGACCCTATCCGCCATGACGTGGGGCTTCATGGGAGGGCTGTTTTTCTTCCTTCCGCGAACCCTTTCGGTCAGGAAACTTGCGCTTGTTGTGGTGATGACTTCGCTGATCGCATTCTCGTTCAACACGATTCAGCTTTACATCATGTATAACACCGGTATGTTCGCGGCCCTGCCGTTTCGTATCATCGCGATGATCCTGAAATGGCCATTGCAGATCTATGCGATCCATTTCATCTACCACCGCGTCATGTTCCATTCACCGCTGTCACTGCTCAATCAGAACCGCTGATGCATGTACCGCACCCATCTCGCCGGGCTTATACGCCAGGGTGAGGGGTGCGGTTTTTTCATGCGATAAAAAACGTGGCGAGAGAATCGCCACGTCGGATCATATGGATAGTTTGGTGAGATATTTACGGATGAGGCTTTTGAAATGCGCGCTCGGATCTTTGATGCCGTCCGTGCCGCCAAACGTGAAACAATGATGATGGGTCGCATCAAATAGGGTCGCGAGGATGCGTCCGGTGAGTTTAACCCCATCGAACATCCCCTCTTTATTCACACCGGCGGTGGAGACAATGTGCAAGTGTGTGAGTTTCGCGAGCGGTTTTTGGTGGGTGTGTTTGCGTTCAAACGCCATTTGAAGCCGGTTGATGATTCTAAGTAGCCGGTCTGTGAAGGCGCCGAAATAAACAGGCGTCACGATGATGAGTGTCGTCGCTTCGGAGATCATCCGATAGATCGAGTCCATGTCATCGGTATGTTTGCAGCGGGGGTGATGGTGGCACACCTTGCAATCGTCGCAGCTATTGATGTTAACATCATAGGCATTGACCAATCGTGCGTCTTCAAGGTTGAACAGTTGCTTCGCAAGGTGCATCGAGTAGCCCTCAGGATTCGGTGAACCGTTGATCACGAGGGTGCTAGAGCTCGACAATTTTCACTTCACCGGGGCCTAAGTGAATATCGATGACATCGTTGCTGAGGAACTGGGTGAACGCCCGTGGCGGTTCGTGGGTGGAAAAGAGCAGTTTGCCCTTTTTCAACGTATTCTTGGCGCGCTTACGGATATGGCCGATCGAAATGTTCGCCTGTTCCTCGTAATAAGGATTGAGGTTGCCGAAAATCATCGTGATGCGTTTTCCGGTGGTGTAAAAGAGTCCCACAAAGAACGGATTGTCGCTTTCGTAGGTATGGAGGGCCTTTTTGTCGAAGAGCGCCTCTTTTATGGTGTTGCGGATCGGCAGAATCATGTTGTAGATGGCGGGAATCACATAGCGTTTTTCATAGGTGTAGTGAAGCTGGTACTTGTCGAAAAGCGCCAGCTTACCGAAAAACGGATCGTTGTGGGAAAGTCTTTTCGCTTCTTTTGGTGTGGCGTCCAGGCCGAGGTTCATCGCTTGTGTTTCCATGATCTCCTGTCCGGAGTTGATGAAAGGCACCCCGTTGGGTGTGAACAGGTTCAAGACCGCGAGCGTCTTGGCGAGGGTCTCTTTGCCTTCACGGGCCGCAATGCGCGGCGTATCATGCGTTTCGGCGGCGGCGAACAAGGGAAGTTCCAAGGTGGCCGCGTCATAGAAGAAACGTTTGGCCTGACCGTCAAAGACACGCGGCTGGGCAAAGAAGCCGTTGCCGATGATCATGTTGTAGCCTTTTTCTTTGGCGTCTTTGGCGTTCTTGTTGTCAAGTTCTTCGGCGATGAATCCGAAATCCGGGTCGATGTCGCGCGCTTTGCTAAGAATCATGTCAAGCAGTTCTTTGGGCAGCGCATGGCCCATATCGATGCGTGCTCCGTCGATGCCGAACGTTCTTTGATAGTAAGGAATGATGTCGGCGATGGTGTTCCAAAGTTCCATGTTCGGTTTCTTTCCGGGATAGAGGTTGCATTTGATGGAATCGAAAAGGATATAGGGTGGCGTGTTTTTCTTGATGTAGGGTTTCGCCACATCGGGATGGTCGAAATAAAGCCTGAAGAACGTGATGTCCGTCCATGGCGGCTGTGCATCGTTGATATGGTCGGAAAATGCTGGTGCGATGGTAAGGTTATAGTGTTTTTCCACGGCACTCAGGATGTTTGGTTCATCCTTGATTTTATCGTAAAGTTCGGGGTCTTTGGTTTTCGGGTCGACGTCGAACATGTCGATGTGTTTGAACGTGTTCTTGTCTTGATAGACCTTTTCCATGTAGGTGCGTTTCGGTACGGTCGTGCTCGGAATGCCTTGGATGTGCGGAGGACCGTAATCACCGACCTGATCCGCCTTGATCCAATAGAACCAATCGGGGTGTTCGCGAATGAAATGCGAGTCGATGGCATTGGTTCTCGGAATGATGTCGATCAGCACCCGCATGTCGAGCGCATGAGCCGCTTCGACGAGCAGACGGAACTCTTCCTCAATGGTGAAATCATCGCCGGTGAGGTCGTCTTTCAGCGCCTCATCGAGCTTGAAAAAGTCCTGTACGCCGTAAGGGCTCCCCATGTCGCCTTTCTTGTGCGATTTTGAGAATGTCATGATGGGCAAAAGATAAAGCGCGTTCACACCCATCTGTTTCAAAAAGGGAAGGATGGCTAGCATTTTGACAAAAGTTCCGGTCTCGCGAATGCCGTCCCGGTTTCTTTCTTCCAAGAAGCCGCTCCGGTCGTGATCCCAGGCACTTGAGGTGCGGATTAAAGAGGAGTAGATGATGCTATCTTTGAGCCACTCACCCGTGGTATTCGATCCTTTGTGCTGGGAGAGCGAAGCGACGGTGTCCGGAGCGTTGTTTAAATAGACATCGTGAATGAGCGTGGCGAAGAAGTGATAGGGGTCTGTAATCACTTCGCCCGTATTCGTGTAGGATGCCTCGTCGCTATGATAGCCGAATCGTTGCCACAGGTCGGGAATGGCGAAATGTTTCAACGACCCTTGATGCTTCTGAAAATAGTCATGAAATTTCTTGAGCAGTTTGCTTTTCATAAAGTCACACCTTTCATAATACAATTATACATAAAACCGTCCTAAATGAAAATGGTAAATCATTCGCAAGTAAACGCTTACGGACTATCTATTTGACTAGGAAAAGCACCGTAAAATTGTTATAATTTGTGTGGGAGGAGATGATTTTATGAAACGACCAACAGTTCTCATTATCATGGATGGGCTCGGCCTTGCGAAAGCGGGTCCGGGGAACGCTGTCACTTTGGCGAAAAAACCCAACCTTGACGAACTGATGAAAACGTACCCGACGAATACGCTCGAAGCGAGCGGTATGGCTGTGGGACTGCCCGAAGGTCAGATGGGCAACAGCGAGGTGGGCCACATGAACCTTGGGGCCGGCCGCGTGGTGTATCAGTCCCTGACCAGAATTCACAAATCGATCGAGGACGGCAGCTTTTTTGAGAATGAAGCGTATGTGAACGCCGTCAAGCATGTGAAGGACAACAACTCGAAACTTCACGTCATGGGACTTGTCTCAGACGGAGGCGTCCATTCACACATCGACCATTTCAAAGCGATGGTCGATCTTGCGGACAAAAACGGCATCGACGATGTCTACATCCATGCCTATCTTGACGGACGGGACGTTCCGCCTTCAAGCGCAATCGGATACCTTGAAGAGCTTGAAGACTACATCCAGGAAAAAGGACGCGGCAAAATCGCGTCGGTTCATGGCCGTTATTACGCGATGGACCGTGACAAGAACTGGGACCGCACCCAAAAAGCCTACGACATCCTGCTCGATGCGAAAGGCAAGAAAGCCTCAAGCGCCACCGAAGGCGTACAGGCCTCTTATGACGAAGGCGTGACGGACGAATTTGTCGTCCCGTTCAACGTCGACCCCGAAGGGACCATCAAGGAAAACGACGCCGTCGTTTTCATGAACTTCCGTCCCGACCGTGCCATTCAGCTTTCTACGGCATTGACCAATCCGGGCGAGACAGGCATTGAAAATGCCCGGACGCTTGACAATCTGCATTTTGTGAGCACCATGCATTATTCGCCGAATGTAAAAGGTGAGATCGCCTTCGGTCTTCAAAAACTCGATGACATGTTTGGCGAAGTGGTCTCACGTGCCGGTCTCAATCAGCTAAGGATCGCGGAAACCGAGAAATACGCGCACGTCACGTTCTTCCTTGACGGTGGCGAGGACAAGGAAATCAAAAACTCCAAACGCATCCTGGTTCCTTCGCCAAAAGTCGCGACGTATGACATGAAACCCGAAATGAGCGCCTATGAAGTGACCGAAAAAGTCATGGCGGAACTTGAAAACGACACCGTCGACACGGTGGTTCTCAACTTCGCAAACTGCGACATGGTTGGCCACACCGGCGACATCGAAGCGGCAATCAAATCCGTCGAGGTCACCGACGAATGCACCGGCATCGTCGCCCGCAAAGTCATTGAAAAAGGCGGAGTCGCCATCATCACCGCCGATCATGGGAACGCGGAAAAGATGCTTGATAGCGAAGGTGGATCGCATACCGCCCACACCACGTCGCTTGTGCCGATCACCATCACCGACAAAGACATCACCATTCGTGATGGGGGCGTGCTCGGCGACATCGCACCCACCATGCTGGAATACCTAGGAATCGATCAACCCGACGCGATGACGGGCAAGTCCCTCATCAAAAAGCGTTAGAACAAAATAAAACCATAAAGGAGAGATACCATGCCTTACATTACAGATTTATACGCAAGAGAAGTACTTGATTCACGTGGAAACCCTACTATCGAGGTGGAAGTCTTCACCGAATCCGGCGCCTATGGACACGCCATTGTCCCAAGTGGTGCGTCAACCGGGGAGCATGAAGCCGTCGAACTCAGAGATGGCGACAAGGACCGCTATCTGGGCAAAGGGGTCAAGAAAGCCGTCAAGAACGTCAATGAAGTCATTGCGCCCGAACTTGTCGGCGTCGATGTCACCCAGCAAGTGCTGATCGACACCATCATGCGCGACATCGATGGCACCCACAACAAAGGGAAGCTCGGCGCAAACGCCATTCTCGGCGTTTCCATGGCCTGCGCATACGCCGGTGCCGATTACACCGCACAACCGCTTTATACCTATCTCGGCGGATTCTCTGCAAGAGAACTTCCGACGCCGATGATGAACATCATCAACGGCGGTTCGCATGCGGACAACAACGTGGACTTTCAAGAGTTCATGATCATGCCCGTCAACGCACCGACGTTCAAAGAAGCCCTTCGCATGGGTGCGGAAGTATTCCATGCCCTGAAAGCCGTACTCAAGTCCAAAGGCTATAACACCGCGGTCGGGGACGAAGGCGGATTCGCACCGAACCTCAAGAGCAACGAAGAGGCCCTTGAAGTGATCATCGAAAGCATCGAGAAAGCCGGCTACAAGCCTAAAGAGGACATCGTCCTCGCGATGGACGTCGCTTCCAGCGAATTCTACAACAAAGACAAAGGCGTCTATGAACTTGCCGGTGAAGGCAAAAACATGAGCGCTTCCGAACTCAGCGACTTCTACGCCGAACTCATCGAAAAGTACCCGATCGTATCGATCGAGGACGGCCTCGATGAAAACGACTGGGACGGCTGGAAGACACTTACCGAGAAAATCGGCGACCGTGTCCAGCTGGTCGGGGACGACCTGCTCGTTACCAACACCGAGAAGCTGAAAAAAGCGATCGATGCGGGCATCGCCAACTCCATTCTCGTCAAAGTCAACCAGATCGGTACCTTGACCGAGACGTTTGAAGCCATTGAAATGGCGAAACGCGCCGGATACACCGCGGTTATCTCACACCGTAGCGGTGAAACCGAAGATACCACCATCGCTGACATCGCCGTCGCGACCAATGTTGGACAAATCAAGACCGGTTCGCTTTCAAGAACGGACCGTATCGCCAAATACAACCAGCTCCTCCGTATCGAGGATGAGCTCGGAGACACTGCCGTCTACCGCGGCAAAGGCGTATTTTACAACCTAGAGAAGAAGTAAGACCCATCGTTAAGAGGACACCTCCGGACATCGTGCCGGGGGTGTTTTTTCCTCTCGTGCATTAAATGCTTTACAAGCAACGCCGGTTGTGGTATTTTAATAAGGTCAACACTTGATTTTAACCGCCATAACCCCTATAATGGTATTGGTCGGTTTTATCACTGTGACCGTACCAACATAATTATAAAAGTGTACCTATCATCCTGATATACGGAAACGACCCGTAGTATCCTTCTAGGAGGGAAACCCAATGAGATTAGTGGACATACTGTTAATGATCGTTGCAGTGTTCCTGATCACCTTAGTGGTGATTCAGTCAACCAAGGACAATGCCGCGAATGCGTTCAGTGGTGAAAAGAGCGAGCTCTTCAGCCACCAGAAGGAACGGGGGATCGAATTATTCCTGTCCCGCGCGACACTCACGACTTCGATCTTATTCATCGCGATCGCTATCTGGGCAATGATTTAAGGACACTTTATAGTGTTCTTTTTTTCTATCACAAGGAGGCATTCACATGAAAAAGAATATACTCGATTTCCTGGACGGCCAAAACGGCAAACGCTATTCCATCAGCGACCTCGCTGACGCACTCGACGTCAAAGGGTCCGATGAATACAAGGATCTCGCCAAAGCCGTCAACAAACTGGATGAAGAAGCCAAAATCGTGGCCAACAACAAAAACAAATACACCCTGCTCAAATACACTTCGTATGTGACAGGGGTTCTTGACGTGAAAGA
>PWHE01000020.1 GCA_003554735.1 Mollicutes bacterium
CAATGGCGGAAAGCCGGTCGAACGAGGTCCGGTAGGTCGGGTCGACGTTCTGGTCGAACGTGTAGTCCGGGCTGTAGACAATGACACCGTCCTCGGTTTCAAACGCGATGCCGACGCTTTCAGGGATAGAATGCGTGGTCTGAAAGAACGACACCGTAATGTTCTTGAAGTTGATGACGCTGTCTTTGTTGATGGTCTGGAACTTGTATTGCTTTGCGTCCATGGATTGCTCCTTGAGGGTATCTTCAAGGATGGCCAAAGTGAAATGGGTTCCGTAGACGGGAACGTTCATCTCCTTCAGCAATCTGGGCATGGCCCCAATATGGTCTTCGTGGCCGTGTGAAAGGAATATCGCCTTGACGCGGTGCTTGTTATCAATCAGATAAGAAAAATCGGGGAGTACGGCATCCACACCGTAAAGCTCGTCGGTGGGATATTTCAAACCGGCGTCGAGAACGTAGATCTGGTTCTCGATTTCAAGACAATACATGTTCTTGCCGTCTTCTCCGAGACCGCCCAGGGCGAAAAAATCGATTTGGCTCACAAATGACACCTCCTTATGTCGAATGGTTGTTATTGGATTGAATGTCCGTAAACATGTCTAAAACATTATAACATATTGATAGTGAATGTGTAGGGCAGGTGAAAAATATTCCAACAATATCCTGAAAATTTACGGTACGTCCTATGTTAAAATGAGAGTGGGTGATAACATGATAAACTATCCGTTGCCAAAACGCAGGAAAACACAAAAGCGCGTCAGTGTGAAAAACCGCGGGATGACCTTTGAAACGCTGATCGACGAGGCGAACCGCTACTACCTTGAGCACGACAAGGCCGTCATTCATAAAAAGCCGGTGCCCGTACAAATCGTCAATGTCGATTACCCCTCCAGAAACAAGGCCAGAATCAAAGAGGCCTACTACCGCACGCCCTCGACAACGGATTATAACGGCATATACAAGGGCCGTTACATCGATTTCGACGTCAAGGAATCGCGCGGAAAAACGTCGTTTCCGCTTAAAAACATCCACGCCCATCAGATCGAGCATCTAAGAAGCGTGCACGCCCATGGCGGCATCGCCTTTCTGCTCATTCACCTGCGCGTCATCGACCAGGTGTATCTGCTGCCTTTTGAAGCGATCGAACGCTTCATCCGCCGCAGTGAGAACGGCGGACGCAAGTCCGTCACCCATGAGGAAATCGATGCGGAGGGCTATCCCGTCAAAGAGGGCTTCCTGCCCCGGATCGATTACCTGAAGGCGGTACGAACCTATATGCAAGAGGCCACACAGTGAGTGTGGCCCTTTTTTTATTTGATGGTCGAACCGCTCTTGATGGTGCCCTCTTTGATGGTCGCCTCCGAAAAAATCCGGCAGTTGCGTCCGATCACCGTGCCATCAGGCACACGGACGTTCTTGGCGATGACGTTGATGCCGCTTTTCAAAAGGTCGGGGCGTTCGCTATTGGGCGTATAATCATCGCCATGACCCACCCGCGCATTGAAACCGATGATGACGTTTTTGTCGATGATGGCGTTCTCGACATCCGCACCGGGCAGGATTTCCGTATCGTTGAGGATCACACTGTTTTTGACCGTCGCGGTCGGATGGACGATGACTCCGGGTGAGAGCACGCTTTTTTCAACGGTTCCCGCCACGATGGAACCATTGGATATCAACGCTTGGCGGATTTGGCTTTTCGAGCCGATCTTGACGGACGGCATTTCTTCACTTCGTGTGTAGATGCGCCATGTGCGGTCGTACATGTCGAGCGGGACTTTGTCCACGGTCTCGGTCAGTTCGAGGTTGGCTTCCAGATAGGCGTCATACGTTCCGACGTCTTTCCAGTATCCTTTGAATGTGTAGCTGTAGACCTCGCCACCGATCAGTTCGGGGATGATGTGTTTGCCGAAATCCAGATTGTCCGCCTTGATGGTCTCAAGGGCATGGATCAGTGTCTTGGTTTCAAAGACATAGATGCCCATGGAAGCGAGATTGGAGTCGGTGTGTTCCGGTTTTTCCTGGAATTCGATAATCTTGTCGTTTTTATCGGTGCGCAGGATTCCATATCGGTGCGTGTCTTCCATCGGAACTTCCTGCACGGCGATGGTGAGTTTTGCGCCTTTTTCCTTATGTTTTTCAATCATCTTGCGATAGTCCATCTTATAGACATGGTCCCCCGAAAGAATGATGACATGCTCGGGGTCGGCGCGTTTGATGTAGTTCAGATTCTGCAGTACGCTGTCGGCCGTTCCGCTGTACCATTCCCTGTAGGGCTGAAGCAGTGACAGTTTGGTGTCCCTGCGGTCCAGATCCCAAGGTTTTCCCGTTCCGATGTGTTCGTTGAGACTAAGCGGAAGGTATTGTGTCAGGATTCCGATGTGATAGATGCCCGAATTCGAACAGTTGCTCAAGGTGAAGTCGATGATACGATATTTTCCTGCGAAAGGCACGGCGGGCTTGACGCGTTTTTCACTAAGCAGGTCCAGTCGTGATCCGCGGCCTCCGGCCAAAATCAGTGCCAGTGTCTCCATAATCAGCCTCCTATGATTTTTTTATAGAGTTCGACATATTGGTTCGCGCTCGCTTCCCAGGAAAAATCTTCCTGCATGGCGCGTCGTCTGAGTTTTTTGAAAGCTTCTTTGTTATGGTATGTATTCAGCGCTGCTTTGATGGCGTGGTCGAAATCGGCGGCATCGAAGTTTCTGAAGCCGAATCCCGTCCCCTCACCGGTGAACTTGTTATAGGGGCGGATCGAGTCTTTGAGGCCACCGGTCTGTCTGACGATCGGGATGGTGCCGTACGATAGCGATATCAGTTGGGATAGTCCGCAGGGTTCGAATTTGGACGGCATGAGAAAAAAGTCGCTGCCGGCGTAAATTTTGCGGGCGATGCTGTCGCTATAGCCGATGTAGATGCCGACTTGTTCGGGGTATTTGCGTCTCAAATGCTCAAAATACTGTTCGAGATCGTGATCTCCCGTGCCGAGAACGACGAGTTGAAGCGCTTTGTTTTCAAGGTGGTTTTCGATGATTGGCCTGAGGAGGTTGAACCCTTTTTGATCGGTGAGGCGCGATACGATGCTGAAAAGCGGGCTTTTTTGCTCGGGAAGATAGAACATCTTCCGAAGCGTCGCTTGGTTTTCCCGCTTGCCTTTCAGATAGTTCCTGAGTGTATAGTTATAGGTGATTTCAGGGTCCGTTTTCGGTGAGAATACCTGATAATCAATGCCGTTCATAATGCCTTCAAGAACGTGCGTCCTTTCACTGAGCAGACCTTCCATTCCGTAGCCGAAATAGGCATAGGTGAGCTCTTCGGCATAAGACGGTGAGACCGTCGATAGATGATCGGCCGTCACGATGGCGGTCTTGAGGAAATTGATGAGATCCTCAAATTCGATCTCCGGCGAATAAGGCACGCCGAGATACGGGAAGAGCGCCTTGTCAAAGCGTCCTTGATAAGCGATGTTGTGAATGGTGAAGAGAGTTTTGATGTTCGCGAGTTTCGGATTCCCCGAGTGTTTGAGCACATAGGGCACCAGTCCGGTCTGCCAGTCATTCAGATGCAGCAAATCGACCGGTTTGCCCAAAAACATGATCAGTTTGGCGATGGCCTGGGCAAAAAAACCGTAACGTTCTCCATCGTCGAAATCGCCATAGAGATTCTCACGGTATCCGAAATAATACTCGTTGTCGATCAGATAGACTTTCACACCTTTGTGATAAAGCATTTCAAAGCCGACATACTCCTCTTTCATGTTCACTTTGACGTTGCCGTGTCCCAGTGGTTCAATTGAGTCTGCGAACTTCTTTTTGATGACTTGGTGTTTTGGCAGCACGAGTGATACTTCGTGCCCTTTTTCGGCTAAGCTCAGAGGAAGGCTCCCCAGAACGTCCGCAAGGCCGCCGGTTTTGCAAAAAGGTGTCGCTTCACTGCCTGCAAACATTATTCTCATATGTATCCCTCCGTATCTCCATTATACAATAAACAAAGGCGCCTTTCACACCGAACATGAAAAAAGAGACCCTCTCGGGCCTCTTTGTGGTTGTCGATGTAAAATCGGGGATGCGTCGGTCAGTCTTTTTGCAGTTGTTCTTTCAGAGTTCCGAAGATCACAGCCGCAAGGATGCCGAGCAAAATGATGGTCGGAATCATGTACGCGCCATTATAGGCCAATGAATAGAACCAGACGGCTTGGTCATCCGGCGCGAAGACATCGAAAATGAGGATGCCGGAGAGGAAATGCACGAAGTATCTGAGCACCCCGGCCACGACGGCACCGATGGTGAAATAGACGATGCTCTCCTTGTTCATTTTGAATACAAGCGCGGCAAAGCCTGCGACTCCGTAAGCGACAAGGTAGTCGAGGACGCCTTCGAACCAGTGCACATAGATGACGAATCCGGCGATCATCCAGTTGATCAGTCCGAAGACGATACCGGAGAGGATTCCGAGTTTCAGTCCATGGCGATAGGTCAGAACAAGAATCGGAAGCAATGAAATCGAGATGCTTCCGCCTTGGGGTTGACGAGGCATGACGGTTGAAAGCAGTTCAAGTGCGGTCGCCATGGCGATGAGCACGGCGATTTCGGTAATTTGGCGGGTCGAAAGTCTGTTCGTGATGGAATTGGTTGACATAAAATCACTCCTTAAAATAGAAAAGTTTTGTCCGCGCGGACAAAACTTAAAATGAAAATAAGTTATACATCCTACGCTGGCATTACCCAGATCAGGTAAGGTTTCATTCTAGTGTCAAGAATGTCTCAGCCTAGTTCTCTAAGCTCCCCTGATTTTATCGACATTTCCATTATAA
>PWHE01000003.1 GCA_003554735.1 Mollicutes bacterium
GACCAACGCATGAACACCGAAGAGAGGGTCGCTTTTAACGACCTTTACACCACGGTGGTCGACAAACTGACAAGCAAGCCCGCAGACTGCAAAGACTGCGACTACAAAGGAGAATCAAAATGAAATACACCCATCACAACAACGCATTGACGAGTGAAAACATCGGCGAGTCCGTCGCGCTCAAAGGATTCGTCGCCAAAAAGCGCGATCTTGGCAATCTGGTCTTCATCGACCTGCGCGACCAAGAAGGCATCACCCAGCTCGCCTTTTATAACGACAATCCGCTCAAGGAAGCGACCGAAACCATCAAAAACGAATACGTCATCGAAGTCAAGGGGACGGTTGCGGAGCGAAGCTCCAAAAACCCGAACATCAAAACCGGCGACATCGAAATCGACGTCAGCGAACTCAACGTCCTCTCCAAGGCCAAACAGCCGCCTTTGCTTATCCAGGACGACACGGACGCGCTAGAGGATACGCGTCTGAGATACCGCTATTTGGATCTCCGCCGTCCTTATCTCAAGCGGATCATGAAGATGCGCCACCAGATTACCACATCCGTACGCAACTTCCTTAACGAAGAGGATTTCATGGATTTCGAAACCCCGATGCTCACCAAATCGACGCCGGAGGGCGCACGCGACTATATCGTGCCTTCAAGAAACCACAAAGGACGTTTCTACGCCCTTCCGCAAAGCCCGCAACTGTTCAAGCAGCTGCTCATGATCTCAGGATTTGAACGCTATTATCAGATCGCCAAATGTTTCCGTGACGAAGACCTCAGAAGCGACCGCCAGCCGGAGTTCACCCAGATTGACATCGAGATGAGCTTCGTCGATCAGGAAGCCGTGCTCGACGTCAGCGAACGGATGATCAAACGACTCATGAAAGACGTGCTGGACATCGATGTGAAAACACCGTTCCCACGCATCACGTACGCGGATGCCATGCGCGATTACGGCACTGATAAGCCCGACACCCGTTTCGACATGAAACTGACCGATCTGAGTGACGTGTTCGTCGATACGGAGTTCAAAGTATTCGCCTCCACCCTCCAAAGCGGCGGCTCCATCCAGGCGATCAATGTTGATGGCGGCGCAGAGCACTACTCACGGAAAAAAATCGACGCCCTCACCAAGGAAGTCAAAAAATACGGAGCCAAGGGCCTTGCCTGGGCAAAAATGGAAGAAGGCGCCCTCAGCGGACCGACAGTCAAGTTTTTCACCGACAAGGAAAACGAGGCTTTGAGCACAACCCTCAAAATGAAAGACGGCGACATTGCCTTCATCGTCGCCGATACGCTCAAAGTGGTTCGTGCGGCACTCGGTTTCCTCAGAAACCATGTCGCCAAGGAACTGAAACGCTATGACGATTCGACGTTCGATTTCCACTGGGTCGTCGACTGGCCGATGTTCGAATACGACGAGGAAGACGGCCGCTATTATGCGCTGCATCACCCCTTCACGCGGGCCCATGACGCCCACAGCGAAACATTGCGTGAGAACCCGGATGGCGCGCTTGCCTATGGTTACGACCTTGTCGTTCAAGGCCAGGAGCTCGGAGGCGGGTCCTTGAGGATCCACGACACCAAGATGCAAGCCGATGTCTTCGACGTGCTCGGCATGGACGAAGCCACCCAAAGAGAGCAGTTCGGCTTTCTGCTTGACGCCCTCGAATACGGCACACCGCCACATGGCGGCATCGCGTTCGGGCTTGACCGCATCGTGATGATTCTGGCCGGGACCAAAAACATCCGCGATGTCATCGCGTTTCCGAAAACCGCATCCGCGCACGATCTGCTTACCGATGCGCCCTCGGACGTAAGCGATGCACAGCTTGATGAGCTTGGACTTTCTAAGAAAAAACAATGAATGAACAATACGAACGGCTCGTCCCGCTTTATGGCGAAGCGGCGCTCGATAAACTGAAGCGTAGCACCGTCGCCGTCATCGGGCTTGGCGGCGTCGGCGCCCATGCCGTCGAAGCGCTCGCCCGCATGGGCGTGGGGCGCCTGGTCGTGATGGACAGGGACGTTGTCGCCAAAAGCAATCTGAACCGGCTGCTTTACGGGACGCATGACACCATCGGACAGAAGAAGAGCATCCTCGCACGCCAGCGCATCGAAAGCATCAACCCTGAATGCGAAGTCATTGACTATGACGCGGTTTTCGATGAAAATAGTGTCGGGGACGTCTTTTCGCATCCGCTTGATTATATTTTTGACGCGATCGACTCGGTCAAAAACAAGGCGCTCCTCATCAGAACCGCCAAAGAAAGAGGCGTGCCGGTCATTTCCAGTGTCGGTCAGGGAAACCGCCGATACAGCGAGAAAATCAGGATCACCGACCTCTTTTCAACCGCCTATGACCCTTTGGCCCGCAAACTCAGGGCCGAACTCAGGAAAAACAACATCCGTGACGAGGTAACGGTCGTCTATTCGGAAGAAAGGCCGTTCAAGGATGGGACGCTCGAGTTTGTCGCGTCCAATCCGTTCGGACCGGCGACGGCCGGACTCAGAGCGGCGGAACACATATGTCTCAAACTAATGGAGTGATTTATATGGAAACCATCGTATTCGCAGGAGGCTGTTTTTGGGGTGTCGAAGCCTATTTCAAACAAATTGAGGGCGTCGAGAAAGTCACGAGCGGCTACATCGACGGCCACAAAGAAAACCCCACGTATGAAGAGGTCTGCACCGGAAGCGGGCATGCCGAAGCCGTGGAGGTCGTCTATGATCCCGAGGAGATCGGCTTTTACACGTTGCTGAAGCACTTTTTCAACATCATCGACCCGACGTTGTTCAATCGTCAGGGCAATGATATCGGCTCGCAATACCGTAGCGGAATCTACAATTATACCCGTGAACAAAAGAAGATCATCGACAAATTCATCGAAGACGTCAAAGACGACTACGACAAACCGCTTCAACTCACTTTCAAAACCGGCGAGCCTTTCTACCGGGCCGAAGAGTACCATCAGGACTATCTTGAGAAAAATCCTGGCGGTTATTGTCATGTGAACCTTGACAGCGTCACGGATATCGAGGAGTGAGACCATGAAACGGACCGATTACATCAGTTGGGATGAATACTTCATGGGCGTGGCGAAACTCTCCGCCATGCGTAGCAAGGACCCAAACACCCAGGTCGGTGCCTGCATCGTCAATCAGAAGAAGCGGATTGTCGGCATCGGCTATAACGGGTTCCCATACGGCATCGACGATGACAAATACCCATGGGAGAGCGACGGCGAGTTTCTGAACACCAAATACCCTTACGTCGTACACGCCGAACCGAACGCCATTTTAAACTCCACCGTATCACTGGATGGCGCGAGTCTCTATGTGACGCTTTTTCCGTGCCATGAGTGCGCGAAACTGATCATTCAAAGCGGCATACGCGAAATCGTCTTTCTTGAAAACAAATATCAGGAACAAAGCAGTGTGAAAGCAAGCATGCGGATGCTTGAGGATGCCGGCGTCACACTCAGGCAAATCGATAATTTCACGCTGGGTTTCACCCATGCTTGAAATGTTCAAAAGGGCGCGCAAGTACATGCTCATTCTCGCGCTACCCTATCTGCTCGTCGTCTTCATGACGACGTATCGCATCGATTATCGCATCACCACACCGGGCGATTTGGATGCGATCGGCTCTTACATCGAGCTTGAAGCCGAAACCTATCCGCAGGAAAATCCGATTTCGTCAGTCTATGTGATGAGCATCCCACGGCCGACCTTTTTCCAGTTCATGGCAAGCACCCTGAGCCCTTCCCATTCACAATCGGCATTGCCGGAATCACAACGCCACATTTCGGACAGGGCCAATTTCAGAAGCGGGCAAGTCGCGCGCAACACCTCGATCGACGCATCATTCATCACTTCGCTCGAAGCGCTCGGCATGCGCATCGAATATGAGGAACAACGCATTGTGCGTCTCATTTACGATTATATGGACGGCGATCTCGACATCGGGGACATTGTCCTTTCCATCAACGGGAACACAGACCTTGACGAAGCCATCCAGAACGCTCCGTGCGAAGAGTGGGCCACGTTCGAAGTCGAACGCGACGAGGCCGTGAAAGAAGTCGAAGTCAGAAGACAGGAACGCGACGGAAAGTGTGTGTTCGGTTTCACCTTGTCGACATACTATAAAATCACCGACGCGGAAGTGCCTCTTGAGGTCCGCAGCTCCCTTGTGGGCGGTCCTTCGGGCGGTCTGATGCAGACGCTTCACATCTATAACGCCCTCAGTGAATTTGATTTGACCCAGGGCCTCAAGATCAGCGGGACAGGCACCATCAACATCGACGGCACCGCAGGCAGTGTGGGATCCATCCGTGAAAAAGTGTATACCGCACACCGAAGCGGTGTGGATGTGTTTTTCGTCCCGACCAACCCGAATGTTTCCAACGACAACTACGCCCAGGCGCTACGCGCCCATGAGGAAATCAGCGGAAGCGACATGCAGATCGTGCCCGTCGAACACTTCACGGACGCGATCAACTTCCTGCTTCAGTGGCATGGAGGCATGAATAATGAGTGAACCGAAATTGCGTGAAATTTACACACGTAAGCAAATCATTCTTTCCATCGTCTCCGGACTCGTTTTCGGCACACTCATCAGTTTGCCGTTTGTATTGGTTGCAATCAACCTGCTTTTGCTTTATATTTATCATGTCTACTGGCTCGCCACGCTGCTCGTGCTTGTCATCGCCGGTTGGACCGTGCTCATTGAAGTCTTCAA
>PWHE01000120.1 GCA_003554735.1 Mollicutes bacterium
CCAATCGGCAAATCGCTTGGTGACTTGCCGTTTTATGCGTCCAAACTCTCAAACATCAAAGGGAAGGTGCTCGAACCCGCTTGCGGCAACGGACGGATCATGGTGCCGCTTAAAGAAACGGGCATTGACATCGAAGGATTCGATTTGAGTGATGAAATGCTTGCCATTTTAAAAGCGTACATTAAAAAAGAAGGACTCGCCTTAAACGTATGGAAGGACGATATGGTCACGTTCAGTGCCCCGAACACCTATGAAGCGCTGATCGTACCGGCAGGCAGTTTCCTGCTCATCAATAACGCCACCGATGCCCTCAAGGCCTTAAAACGGTTCAATGAAGTCATGGAGGATGGCGGATTGCTTTGCATTGATATCTTTTTGGCCAGAGACACCGCGGTCGGTGATACGGAAGTAAAGAGTTTCCAAATCGATAAGACGACCACAATCCGGCTCACCATGGAAGTCATCGAGTATGACGAAACAGAAAATGTCTTCACAAGCCGCCATCTGTACGAGAAATACGAAAACGGCAAAAAAACGGACACCGAAGAGGAAGTCTTTCCGCTCAAATACTATACGCTGAACACTTTCCAATCACTGATTGAAGCGGCCGGATTCAAAGTCAGACACATCCATAGCGATTATAATGAGACATTCGACAAGAATACGTCCATCTATACGTTTGAAGCCGTGAAAAAGTGAATCATGCCCACACTGAGCGAAATGTGGGCATTTTTTCCTTATTTACGCAAAGTTCTTCCAACGATCGCCTTTTTTGATGTATAATCGAATATGTAAAGCCTTGAAAGGAATGATTCTGTGAACCGAGAAAATGCGATTGTATCCTTTTTACAAGGGAAATGGCATTGTGATAACATTGAAATCACCCCACAGGGTGTGAACCGTTCTTCCTACAAAGAGACCATGACCATCAAGGATGCGAACACATTGTCCATCACCGCTCATAACTTTCGAGACGGTGAGGATCTTCAGAAGGATATGCGTATCGAGATCGACGGTGAACAGGCCGTCATGTCCCAAGGGGATTTCACCGCAAAAGGCACGTACCTTGGAAACTGGGCGAAACTTGTGAATCCCGATTATCAAGGCCACCGGATTGAAATCCATCTACGGTTCATCGCGGACACGTTCATCTACCAGATGGATGTCCTGAAGGAAGACGATGTCGTCCGTTCACAGTTTTCCTGTCTTACTCGGCAATAGAGAAATATTAAAAAACGAAAGGATGATTCCATGAAAAACCGCCCAATACTGCGAGTGTCATTGATTGTACTCGGCCTGATTGTGCTGATATACCTGTTTTTGATCATACTGCCCAAGCAACAGCACCTTGAAGGGGACAACCCCTTCATGTCCGGCGAAGGCAACCCGCCCCACATCATCGCCCATGCCGGCGGCATTTACGAGTTTCCCGAAAATACGTTAGAAGCGTTTTACAACACTTATAGCGTCGATCCCAACGCCATCTTCGAAATGGACGTGGTGATGACTGAAGACAACGTCATCATTCTCGGTCACGACGTCACGTTGGACCAGACGACGACACTCCAGGAGGTCTACGCTCACGAAATCACGTATGACTACCTTCTTGAAAACGAGATCGACTTCGGATACAAGAATCCGATTCCGAACAACACGTTCAATGAAGACGGTGTGTTCGAACGTTACCGCAACGAAGACGGTGAGATCGTCTCCCCGCTCGACGTCGAGTATCCCGAGGGCGTCGAACCCCGCCACGAAGAAAAATTCCTCGTCACCACGCTTGAGGATGTCATCACCGCTTTCCCAGACACCTACATGATCGTCGAACTCAAGCAATACGGGGACCTCGGCCTTGAGGCGCTTGATGAGATCATTCGCCTGATGGAAGAACTGGACGACGAATACAACACGTTCGAACGCATCAGCCTCGCCAGTTTCGACCGTGGCATCTACGATGCGTATGTCGAACTCACCGAAGAGTACCCCGAACTGATGTTCTCGCCTCAGGAAGACAGCATCCGCAAGTTCTACGTCATGCACAGGCTCTTCGTGACCGGATTGTACCGCGATCCCGTCACAAGTTTCCAAGTTCCGATGGGACAAGGTGCTATCGACCTGACGACCGAACGCTTTGTGGAGAACGTACAGGCGCATAACATCGCGGCCCATTACTGGACCATCAACGAAGAAGAGGATCTGCGTACTCTGATCGAACTCGGCGTCGATGGCATCATAACCGACCGTCCGAGTTTCATGAGAAGCCTCATTGAAGAATATTACCCTGATCATTATCAAGACTGACCATAAAACTCACTCAGAAAGGATATCATTATGCCAACACAAACCATGTTAGAGAAATACGCCTCGCTGGCGGTCAACATCGGCGCCAACGTCCAAAAAGACCAGATGGTGGTGGTTCGCTCCTCAACCGAAAGCAAAGATTTCGCCAGAGCGATCACCAAGGAGGCCTACAAGGCCGGAGCGTCCAAAGTCCATGTGCAGTGGGGCGACGACTACGTCTCCCGCTACGGTCTCGATTATCAGTCCGAAGCGACCCTCTCCGAAGTGCCAAAGTGGCTCATCGACCAGACCCAACACTTCATTGACGAAGGGGCTTGTTTCATCAGCATCACATCACCGATTCCCGGCCTCAACAGCGGTGTGGACCCCAAAAAGATGCAAACCGCCTCACAAGCACGGATGAAGAAACTCTCATTCTTCCAGAACCACATGATGGGCAACAAGACCCAGTGGAGCATCGTCGGCGCGCCGAACCCCGAATGGGCGAACAAAGTCTTCCCGGATGAAAAGGACACCGACACTGCGGTCGAAAAACTCTGGGACGCCATCTTCGAAGCCTGTCGTGTCCGCGAGGACAACGACCCCGTGGCCGAATGGGAACAGCATAACGAAACATTGAGCAAGCACAACCGCATTCTCAACGACTATCAGTTCGACCGTCTGCACTTCAAAAACAGCCTCGGCACGGACATCACCATCCGGCTCGTCGACAACCATGTGTGGGCCGGCGGCAACGAACACACCACAAAAGGGGTGGAGTTCAACCCCAACATCCCGACCGAAGAGACCTTCACCATGCCGCATAAGAACGGCACGGAAGGTAAGGTTGTCGCGACCAAGCCGCTCAACTACCAAGGCAATCTGATCGAGGATTTCTGGCTCGTTTTCAAAGACGGCAAAGTCGTCGACTATGACGCCAAAAAGGAAAAAGAGACCCTCAAAAACCTGATCGAATACGACGAGGGCAGCGCCTATCTCGGCGAAATCGCGCTCATCAGCGACGATTCGCCGATCTCCAACTCGGGCATCCTTTTCCTCAACACCCTTTTCGATGAGAATGCAAGCTGCCATATGGCGCTCGGACGCGCTTACCCGATGAACGTCAAAAACGGCACGGAGATGTCACAGGAGGAACTTGAAAAAATCGGTTACAACCAGTCCATGGCTCACAGCGATTTCATGTTCGGAAGCCCCGACCTCGAAGTCACAGGCATCACCAAGGACGGCAAGGAAGTTAAGATCTTCAAAGACGGAAACTTTGTGATATGATGCACGGCCCGCAACGTTTGCGGGCCTTTCTTTCTTCAAAAAACCCCGCGTTTGTGGTAGAATAGACTTTTCCATAGGAGATGATTGACATGAAAAAACTGCTTATCGCACTGGGCGTCATCCTTTCACTGGGTGTCCTCGGCGCATGCGACCCCGCCACACCGACCCGTGAGACGGACCCCGGCGAAATCGAACAGGAAACGCCGGGTGAATCTGACGACCAGGGGCACACCCAAAACGGGCTTACGGTCTATGAGGACGAATACTATTTCACGCATGAAAAAGTCGCGCTTTACATTCATGTCTTCGAACGCCTTCCCGACAACTACATGACCAAGTCGGAAGCGGAAGCGCTCGGCTGGGTCTCAAGCCAACGCAATCTTCGTGAGGTCACCGAAGAGGGCATGGTCGGCGGAGACCGCTTTTATAATTTCGAAGGGAATCTGCCCGAAGCCTCGGGCCGCCTTTATTTCCAGGCCGATGTCAACTACGACTTTGAAAAGAGTGGCGGCACGCGTGGACCGGAGCGCATCGTCTATAGCGATGACGGGCTTGTTTATTACACCGCGGATCACTATGATACCTTCGAGCTTCTTTACGGAGACGAGTGATGCACCTCGTCATTGACGGACTCAAGCTGATCGACAAATCCTCCGCCCACACGACCCTTCGAACCCATCTTGACATCGACCTGTATCAAGCCGATAATCTCGACAGCCTGTTTGAAGCGCTGTTGTCCGTGGATTATCCGCTCGGCATCATGCTGGTCAATACCGACAAGATGCTTGCGAACCTCGGCGATTACGGCGAAAAGCTTCTGAAAGTCTTTACCGCCGCGCATGAAGTCAATGAACACATCGATTTCAACTATATATAGCATGCATTCGACACGCTCGTCAAACGGGCGTGTCTTTTTTATCGCGATTCCGTAAAGACAAACGCCATAGAACGTGATACCATAGGGTCGAAAGGGTGATGCGACCATGAAACTCAAGGATGGATTCACACTTACCATCGACCATGCTCAGGAGGCGGACGCGACCGCCATTCTCGAGTATCTCAACGTCGTCAGCACCGAGACCGACCAGCTTATTTTCGAGGAAGGCACGATCCCGTTCACGAAAAC
>PWHE01000066.1 GCA_003554735.1 Mollicutes bacterium
TGGATTGTCGGCAAGATTCTGAAGAAACGTGATCAGAATCGCTCATCATTCCATATGTGAGTTCGTCCATCCAAAGCCTAACGTCTTGTTGGCATTATTTTAAGCATGTTCAAAACGCACCGATCTGATGAAAACAATATTACGATAGAGGGTGATATCCATCAATAACGATGTTAAGAAGTTTTTAGAGGCGACCAAGCAAAAAAACATGAAACCCACACCACGACAGGAAGGCAAGCCCGCGCCGCCGCTTGAAAAAAAGGCTGAAGGCGAACGGTTCACGCTTCCCGAAGGCGGCCTTCTGATGAGCGACCCTCATCCGCTCAATCAGGCCATAGCGGAACGTGTCTCACACCGCAGATACAGTGACACCCCGCTGGAACTAAAGGAGCTCGCCTATTTGCTTCATGTGACACAAGGCGTCAAAAAAGCGACATCCAAGGCGACATTCCGGAATGTCCCTTCGGCAGGAGCGCGCCATGCCTTTTTGACCTATCTTCATGTCCGGAACGTCGTAGGACTCAAACCGGGCATCTACCGTTACCATGCCTTGGACCATGAACTGGTCCTGCTGAATGAGGGCGAGAAAAGTGGAGCATCGCTTAAGGAGGCATGCTACGGCCAGACGATGTTCGACCAACATGCGGTCAGTTTCATCTGGGTCGCCGATGTGGAAAGAATGTATCATGTATACGGCGAACGCGGATACAGATATTTGTTCCTCGATGCAGGACATGTCTGTCAGAACCTTTATCTCGCCTGTGAAACGATTGATTCGGGAACCGTCGCGGTCGCGGCGTACGATGACGACAAACTCAATAGCCTGTTGAAACTTGACGGGGACGACTTTTTTGCGATCTATGTCGCACCAGTCGGTAAGCTTTAAGGCATAAAATAAAGGAACGCGGGTCAAAAAGCCGCGTTCCTTTGTTTTTATTCTGATTTCTTTTTCTCTTTCGCATAGTGCAAGGTGAGTTGGGGGAACGGGATTTCGATGCCGTTTGTGTCCAAAATTTCCTTGATGCGTTGGCGTAAGGCGCGTTCGGCACCCCATTGTGTCATGGTTTGGACACGGCTGACAACGCGGATGTCGACGCCGCTGTCGTTGAGGTTCATGACTCCAAGAACCCTTGGGTCCTCAAGGAATTCTTCGCGTTCGCTATGCAAGGCGGGAAGTTTTTCACGAAGGAGTTCGATCGTTTTGGCCACATCCTCCTTGTAGGCGATGGAGAAGTCCGCAACGGCGAGACTTTCGCTCACGGAGAAGTTGGAGACGGGGTCGACGCTACCGTTGTTGAAAATCTTGATCTCGCCTCGGATGTTTCGGACCTTGGTCGTTTTCAGGCCGATATCGACGACTTCACCCATGAAGCCTTGGATTTCGACCCAGTCGCCGACATCGAAATGACGTTCGAAAATGATGAAGAATCCACTGATCAGGTCGTTTATGAACTTTTGCGCACCCAGACCGATGACCAGTCCGAAAATCCCGAGACCGGCAAGCGCCGGACCGACATTCACGCCCCATATGGACAGGACAATGAGGACGGTGCCCGCCATGATGATGTAACGGGTCACACTCAATATTATTTTGGCAATGGTCTGTTTGCGTCGTTCCGTGGGGGATTCCTTCCCACCGACTCTCAGGAGCGATATTTTCGCTATTTTCAATATCATCAGGGCGATGAAAAGAGCGATCAGCGAACCGACAAGTCTCGGAATGTTCTCTTCAAGAATGCTGGTGAAATTCATGCCGAGATTCAAGAACCAATCGCTGATGTCATACCCCCAAAGATGGAGGATGGCACCGATAGCGACCGCGATGATCAGCATCAGCATGACGAAACTGGCGATAACCGTCTTGTTTTTGATGGTGTATTGTTTTTTTCTGAGGATATAGCGGTGTAAGAAAAAGACCACAATAACGATGAGTATGATGCCTATTGTCACAAAGGTGGAAAAGGCTAGGCTGTATCCGGTTTCCGGCATGGCATTCAGTCCTTTCTATGGAAATACAGACATATTTTATCATATACCGTTTCGAATAGTAAGCCGATAGGAAAAAGAAATCTCGCCGATAGGGTTTTGCGCTCTAGCCAATCTATGGTAAAATTAACTATAATATTCAAAGAGGATGATGGCGCATGCATACAATCGAGAACAAAGCCAAGACATATTCTTACGAATCGCTTTTTGAAAAAATCGGGTATGGACTGTTCGTCGTTCTGGGTATCCCCTTCGGGCTCAGCATCATGATATGGGTTCCTTTCGCGATTCTTTTTTTAGTGCTTGAAAAAACACGATTGAACTTCTTCATGACGCCCATGATGAAAGGTGTGTTCGTCGGAGTAGGGTTATCGTATTTCGTTATTATTTATATTTACACTACCTCATCACAAATGTTCAGCCCCGCGTTTTTGAGCATGGCGCTCATGGAATGGCTGCGTGGGGAATTGATCATCCAATATCTGCTAGGCATGCTATAGGAGGGTGAGCGATGGAAAACACTAACAAAAGCAGCGTGTATACGGCTCTTTACAGTTCACAACGCGAACGGGCCGAACAGCGGCCGGGTGTCGTGGACAACCGGACGACTCTGCGTATCCTCACCATCCGTCTGCTTTATGTCCTTCTTGGCGTGATGTTGCCGCATATCGGCTTTCTCGTGTTCATGATTTTAAAGGATTATCGTAAGCAGGATTCGCGTTATCTTCTCGTTGCGCTCATCATTGGCGCACTGTATTTCGTCCTTTCTTTGATGGGTTCGATGATATTTTTTAACCCGAATTGGTAAAATGTATGATATAATAGTGAAAATACTTTTTTGGAGGCTGGTGCAATGACGTTTAAAACACCACGTTATGGCGTGCTACCTACGCTTTTGGCATTCCTGATGATTGCGTTGGCTGGTTGCAGTGAACCCTCCTCCCCTCTTGAGACGCTCGCCGAATCGGACAACTACACGATGGCCTTGACCGCTCAGCAAACGCAAGACGTGGTCGACCAACTGTTAAAGGTTGATGGAGACAAAGCGTATTACAGCGTTCTTGAGACATCGCTTTACCTTCACTATCAGCGCGGCCTGTTTCATTTCATCACCGGCAATGAGACCATCACTGCCTATCTCGGTCAACAGGGATCCGACACCTATGAAAAAGTGGAGCTTGAAGAGGATCCGGTGGAATCGTACATTGACCTGGATGCGCTTGAGCTGTCGACACACTTCGAGCGTAATAACGGAAATTATCGCCTGAATGAAGCATACCTTGACTCGGGTTTGTTCAAGAACCTCGGATCACTGAATGATGTTTTCTTGAAATTTGAAGACGATTCGGTCACCTTCACCATCTTTGTTGCTCGTGATTTCGGTGAAGGCACCGTTGTGATTGCCTTCACGGACATCGGCGAGACCGTAGTCGACCTCCCCTCATGATGCCTTGAAACACCGGAAAACAGGTGCAACGCACCGTCGTGAAATAGAAAAAGTCTTTGCCTAACGGTCAAATTGTTGTATAATGTATGATAGAGTTAGAATACCTAAAATGCATTTGCATCTCACATTGGCGTGAATGCAAGAAACCCCCCCTAAATTGAAAAACGCACGCGAACTCTTTATCTCTATTTGATACTTTAGTATAATGGCATTATCATATATTATATCCTATTTAAGGTTTATACTCGCCATCGCAACAGGGACAGGCATTGCTGGCCTTGAGCTGGAGCATCCGGATTCCCCCTGGCAAATCCGGAATCGGTGTTCCAGCCCAAGTGTTGGTAACGACCCGGTTACTGAAGCTTTGGTGTTATAAAAATAAAAACTATAAGAAAAAGGAGAGAGATTAATGAAAAAGCTTTTCATGTTTTTGGCTTTAGGTGCGTTAGTATTCACGCTTGCCGCCTGCCGTGATGAAGACCCGGAAAACGGCGAAAACGGCGAAAACGGCAATGACGTTGAATACGGCACACCAGTCTTCCAAGGAGTGGATGACAAATATCATACACAAGGCCACGACTTTGATCCGCTTGAAGGCGTTTACGCTGTTGATGAAGTCGACGGCGACCTCAGGGACGAGATTGATGTTGACGGCTCTGTAGACGTGGATGAGATCGGTGAATATGAACTCACCTACACAGTGACCAACGGTGGAGGAGAAACCGCGACCGCGACGAGAACCATTTCGGTCCGCGCTGCCGCCGAAGGCGAATTTAACTTCAAATATGCGGATGAGGAACTTCGCAACACGTTCTTCGGCGCTGCTGAACGTTATTTGCTGCAAACACAAAAAGGTGGGGTCCCACTGTTCTCGAACTCTGGTTACGTCATGTACTCAGAAAGACTTGACCTTCTTGTCGACGAACCAGTCCCTGTTCTTAACTGGGCGGTTACCTTCGCAGAAATGACTGACGACGACGAAGGGCTTCAAATTGAAGCTGGTGAAACTGGTGAAGCCGATAACTTCACTTACCGAAGAGCGATCCAGAACAACCCTGACACCATGCATCAATGGACCTATTCCGATGCGGACTCAGCGGACGCGATCACATTGTTCCAAGATTCCCTTTACTACTTCGGTCTGAA
>PWHE01000025.1 GCA_003554735.1 Mollicutes bacterium
CAGCAAGTCGCTTCGGAAAGAATTCTTGTCCTGGGCGATCATGTGGCTGAAGAGAATCTACTCTATGAAGAAGATGGCGTGATTGATCCGCATATCTGGTTCGATATTGATATCTGGAAATCACTGGTTTCTGTATTGGCCGACAGATTGGGCGATATCGATCCGGACAACGCAACGTTTTATGAAACCCGCGCGAATGAATACATCAAGGATTTGGACATGCTTGATGCCTACATCAGAAACAGAGTTGAAGAACTCCCAGAGGAAGCCCGCATTCTTGTGACCGCTCACGACGCATTTGCCTACTTCGGAAACGCATATGGTTTCGAAGTGCACGCTGTGCAGGGCATCTCAACCGAATCTGAAGCAAGTATAGCCGACATCGAGAATCTCGCACAACTGCTTGTCGATAAAGATGTCAATCGAGTTTTCTGGGAAACTTCCGTTCCCCAATCGACCGTTGACGCTTTGGTAGAGGCGGCCCAGGCACTCAATCACGATGTTTCTGTCGGGGGGGAACTTTACTCCGATTCAACAGGGGGATACGCTTCAGGGCACGAAACATATATCAGAACATACAGGGCGAACATAGACATCATAATTGACGCATTGACGGAGTGATGACTTATGAACCATGTTTTCAAAGTTGAAGATTTGAGTGTCGCCTACGACCGCCAGCCGGTACTTTGGGATATCGATCTGGATATCCCTTCTGGCATTTTACTTGGCATTGTGGGGCCGAACGGTGCCGGCAAGTCGACGTTGGTCAAGACCGCGCTTGGCTTAGTCAAACCATTGAGTGGTGATGTCCGTTTTATGGGCGAACCGTACTCGAAAGTGTATAAGAAAATCGGTTATGTGCCACAAAAAGGCAGTGTGGACTGGGATTTCCCCACAACGGTTTTTGATGTGGTCTTGATGGGGCGTTACGGTCATATCGGGTGGTTGCGAAGAGTCGGCAAAAAGGACAGGCAAGCAACACGTGACGCACTTGAGAAAGTCGGCATGTTTGAATATCGCAATCGCCAGATATCAGAATTGTCCGGCGGTCAGCAACAACGTGTCTTTTTGGCCCGTGCATTGGTTCAGGACGCGGACATCTATTTCATGGATGAACCGTTTGCCGGTGTAGACGTCAAGACGGAACGTGCGATTGTGGGTTTGCTCAAAGAACTCAAAGCAAACGACAAGACCGTCATTGTCGTTCACCATGATTTGAATACCGTCAAGGACTATTTTGACTGGCTTACTTTGCTTAACATCAAAGTGATCGCGCACGGTCCTGTCGACGAAGTCTATACGAAGGAAAACGTTCGCAGAACCTATCAGGCCGATACATTGATGTCGATGGAACGTGAGATCAATGTTTGATCTTGGCTACACGCTTCAAATCGTCATCCTTGGAACGGTGTTTCTTGGTGCGATAAGCGGAATTCTGGGCACCTTTGTCGTACTTCGCAATCAGGCGTTGATCGGCGACGCGTTATCCCATGCGACACTGCCCGGGATCATGATCGCTTACATGCTTACCGGTGTACGGAGTCTTCAAGTGCTTCTTTTGGGTGCGTTTATCAGCGCACTGGTTGCCATGTTCGCGTTAAACACGATCAAAAAATACACCACCATCAAGTTCGACGCTTCGATGGCGTTGATTTTGTCAGGGTTTTTCGGTGTGGGCCAGGTATTTCTATCTCAAATTCAAAAGACGGGTGGGGCTTCACAGGCCGGTCTTTCCCGTTTCATCCTTGGTCAGGCCGCAACGATGCTGCGCCGAGACGTCTATTTCATAGTGATTGTAGCCCTGGTGGTTTTGCTGCTCCTTATTGTGTTTTGGAAAGAGTTGAAACTCTATATTTTCGATGAGAATTTTTATAAGGCATCCGGTTTGAGCGAACGCTTCATCAGCGGTCTTTTGACAATGATGGTTACCTTTATCATTGTCATTGGCATCCGGCTGGTCGGTGTCATCCTCATGAGTGCTTTGATCATTGCGCCTCCGGTTGCGGCCAGACAACTGTCCAACCGCTTTTATCTCAATGTCGGCATTGCGGGCTTCATCGGTGCCGTGAGCGGCATGACCGGAACCTATCTGAGCGCGACCAGGGCCAATCTTCCGACCGGCCCCGTTATTGCGCTTGTTTTGGGCGGTGTGGTACTGCTTGCACTCCTTGCTTCACCAAGAAACGGCATTGTCAAACGCTATGTTCAAATCAGGATCTTCAGAAGTCGCATCAAACGCTACCGTAAACTTATCCATCTATATGAAAACCCCGGTGAAGTCAATCTCGATTCTAAGGAATACACCTATTTTATCAATCATGATTATGTCAAAGTAGAAGACGGGGCCTTACGGGTCACGTCCAAGGGCATGAAACGTATCCGCAGCATAAAGGCGGTGGACTGATATGAATGTTGAAATTCTGATGGTCGCGTTGCTGACGGCAATGTCCACATCATTGGTCGGCGTCTTTCTTGTGTTGCGACGACTTTCCATGTTGACGGATGCGATTTCACACACGGTTCTTTTGGGTATTGTCATCGCGTTTATGGTCGTCGGTGACATGACGAGTCCTTTCTTGGTCATCGGCGCGACTGTGATGGGGGTCGTGACCGTGTATCTCATCGAAATGCTGATCAAGACCAGAAGGGTCAAGGAAGATGCGTCGATCGGTGTGGTATTCACTTTCCTTTTCAGCATTTCGGTCATCATCATAAGCACACGCTTCAGGCATGTCCATCTCGACATCAACATGGTATTGCTCGGGAATCTGGAGTTTGTCATCTTTGACCGATTCCAATGGCTGTTCATTGATGTTCCGACCTCCTTGTTCATCATGGGATTGGTGTTCGTATTGAATATCACACTGCTAGGATTGTTTTATAAAGAGATGAAACTGGTGAGCTTCGATTATGCGCTCGCCGGCACACTCGGCTTTTCGCCTTTGATCATCCATTATGTCATGATGACGCTGGTCTCCCTGACGGCGGTGGCTGCGTTCAATGCCGTTGGTGCGATTTTGGTCATCGCACTGATGATCGGTCCGCCGATTACGGCCTTGTTTTTGACCAAAACCTTGTTCAAAACCATCCTTTTGACCATGGGCATCGCCGTTTTCAACAGTGTCATCGGCTATCAGCTATCCAGAATGATGGATGTGACGATATCGGGGATGATCGCGAGTGTGACACTCTTGACGTTTGTTATTGTGATGGTCTTCGCCAGGAAGAAGGGACTCATCGGACGCTTCGTTCATCTTCGCAAACAAAAAGAAGCCATTGCCTTTGCGACAATTCTTGTTCACATCAAGAACCACGAAGACACCGAGACCGCTCATGTCGAACTTGACCGTGAAACCATGCACGCCCATATGCAATGGCGTAAAGAGTATCTCGATAAATTATTGGAAAAAGGTCGGAAAAACGGCTATTTGAAAATAGACTCCGGTATAGTGGGTTTGACTGAAAAAGGGGAATCGTATTACCGGCGATTAAGCTTTGTTAAGAGAGGTGTTTTGGAATGAACCAGGCAGAAGAAGATTATCTTAAGCTGATATATGAGTTGCACGGTGAATTTGATGAACCATTCATCAAAAGTTCTGACCTTGCTGAGAAGTTCGGATATACGATTCAAAGCGTTAATGAGATGATCAAGCGCATGGATCGCAAAGGGCTATTAAAATTCCAGCCCTATAAAGGGGTCCGGCTCACAGAAAAAGGCGAGGCTGAAGCACTCAGGATGATCCGAGCCCACCGGATATGGGAAGTGTTTCTTTCGGAGAAACTTGGTTTATCATGGGAGGCGTTGCATGATGAGGCTGAGAAGCTTGAACATGCAACAAGCCCTTTGGTTCTGCAACGGTTGTATGAGTATCTGGGACACCCTGAGTATTGCAATCACGGAAATCCGATTCCGGATGCCGATGGAAACATGAAAAAAGAAGCGCTCGTGGCCTTGCATGATGCGGAAGCATCCAAACAGTTCAGGATTCTTCGCGTCATGGACCACAAACCGCTTCTAAAGTATCTGAACCAGCTGTCTTTGTCTTTGAATGATCTCGTGAAGATTGTTGAAAAAGATTCATTCGGTGGCATTGTAAAAATAAAGAAAGACGACACCCTCCATCATTTGAGCAAAAATGTCGCTTCGATGATTTTTGGTGAATATGAATAAGACGTTCTCGCTAACGTCTTTTTTATTGAAATGCCGGATGCTCCGTATGGAAACGCACCTTTTCGTGTAAAAGACTCTCGATTTCAAACATCATCTGGAAGAGAATGGCACGTGTTTCAAACGCTTCCCGAGTTTCGGGGAGCGGCTTGGTGCGAAAATCTTCCCTCAGCTCCTTCAGTTTGTCGAGCTGTGGCGTGGCCTTATCGGGCTTGCCGATGTCGCCGGAAAGCTCATAGACGTACTCGGAGAGAATGTCTGCGTGGGGATGATGGCGCTTCAATTTTTCATAGAGGTCGAACAGTCGGTCGATCCGGTTCATCTGAGCGTGCCGCATTCTCAAATAGGCGATATGCCGGTGGTCTTTGTCGAACATGATATCCTTGTCGGCCAGTTCGGCCTTGTGGAGTATTTTTTTCAGGTTGTCCCTGTTATCCTGATGAAAATCAAGGTGTTTCTGTTTTTTGTCGGGTGCGGTGAGTGCTACGGAGAGGTTGATGATATCCCGGATGAGAAGTTCGTCGATGGCGTTGATGTAACCGCTCAGGTATTTATACGTGTTGAGCGGATAAAGCACATTGAGCATCATGGCTACCGAAGCGGAAATTCCGATCAAAAGGACCGCATTGAGAATCATCGCCCAAGAGAAGGAGCCTTCAATCAGCAAGTGCGATACCAAAACGAGCGAGGGAACGATGCCCACAGAGATTTTCAGTGCGAAGGAAAGGGCGATGAAAAAGATTGTGAAGTAGAAGAATGTTGCGGTGTTGTAGCCCGTTATCAGAAAGAAAACGGTTGAAAGGCCGATAGCGAGCAGTCCGTCAAGGATCCGTTTTGCGGCGTTGACATAGGAATCTTTGCGTGTGAGCTGCATGAAAAGAACCGCAAGGATCCCTGCAGTGATTGCGTAATCCAGATTCAGACTTTGTGCGATGAGTGTCGTTATCACCAATGCGATGGTCATTTTTATGGTTGTGTGTACGTAACGTCGCATTGTATCACCTCTTTTGGCTTCTAATCCTATGATAGCATACCATGACTGATGTTTCGCCTTCAATGGTGTGAAAAGGACGGATTTCCTATCTGTTGCACGAAACGGCTTTCCGAGTTAAAATGGGTGTAGAGAGAGGAGGATGTTTATGAAGAAATTGTGGATGCCTTTGACTTTTGCGCTTTTGTTGCTTATCGTAGCCTGTGGGCCCGACACATCACCGATCGAGGAAATGGAATTTCCGGTCGAATATGAGACGGGTACGGTAACCGAAGCAAGCGATGAAGGGGCGATGATTTCAACCATTATTCAAGTTGGAGGATATGAGGACACCATCAGAGCCACAGTGGTCGTTGATCAGGATCACAACGTAGTCTCGATGGATATCACCGATCATAATGAAACGGACGGATGGGGTCAAGATGCCATCGAGGACCAAAGCTTCATCGATGACATCATTGAAAACCAGGACGATCTCGATACGCTCGATGTCTATTCTGGTGCGACTGCCACCTCCGAAGCATTATTCGACATTGTGCGAACGGCCCAAGAGTTCTCTCGGGAAGTGCAATGATTTCAACACTAAAAAGGGGTCTTTGAACGGCCCCTTTTATATTGCGTTACAGGCGTTAAATTGCTATAATCATTTTATACGTTTAAGGAGGATTCGATGCATATGGGAAAATTACAACTGTTAACCGATTCAACGTGCGACCTTTCACAAGAGCTCATCGATCAGCATGACATTGCGGTTATACCGCTTTATGTGAACTTTGGTGAGGATTCATACAAGGACGGCGAAGAGCTTGTCACTGAAGAAATGTATAAACTTGTCAGTGAAAAGAACATGGTCCCCAAAACCGCCGCGACGTCGCCGGGCGAATTCGAGACAGTCTTCAAAAAATATCTCGATATGGACCGGGAAGTCCTATATCTTGGCATCGGATCCAAGTTTTCAGCAACGTTTCAGAATGCTAATATCGCACGCAACATGCTGGATACTCCTGAGAAAGTCCACTTGATTGATTCACAAAACCTTTCAAGCGGTTCCGGCATTCTCCTTCTCAAAGCGGCCAAGTTCATCGATGAGGGCATGTCCGCCGAGGAAATCGTAAATCGTATTGAAACGCTTCGTGGCAACGTGCGGACCCAGTTTGTGATCGATACCCTCGAATATCTTCACAAAGGCGGCAGACTGAAAGCCATCAGCGCCTTTGTCGGTTCGGTTCTTAAATTGCATCCGATCATCAAGGTTGTCGACGGTGAGATGACCATCGGGAAGAAACCCCGCGGAAAACTCAGCAACGGTGTTAAATACATGCTTCGTGATGTGTATAAAGACAAGAACAACATCGACTCCGATTTTTTGCTGGTCACGCATTCGATGTCTCACGAACATGCGGATCTGATCAAACGCGAACTTGAGGATTTCGATGTTGATAACATCATTAAAACCGAAGCGGGCTGTGTCATATCCTCTCACTGTGGAAAAGGCACCATCGGTATCATTTACATTGTGAATGAATAATTTTGGCCGCTTCTTTCACGAGGCGGCCTTTTATACTGTGATCCTTCGAGTCGCTTTATTTGCTGGACGGATTGCGGTATAATGTTCATGATGCGAGACAATCTTGGAGGTTTTCATGCAGACTACAATAACGGACAAGGGAAACCTTGAGTACTGGCACAAAGTGTATCCGATCAGAAGCGGTTGGACGGATGATGAGAAGTACAAAGTATGCGATGATTCCGGTCACGCATTCTTTCTGCGTAAAGCGACACGTGACCGCTTCCAGGATTTACAGGAAGAAGCGCGACTCATTACCGCTTTGGGTGAAAAAGGGCTTCCTGTGGCAAAAGTCGAAACCGTCGATTTGTGCGAGGAAGAGGACAAATGCTATCTTTTACTCCATTGGCTCGAAGGTGTGACGCTCGAAACAGCGCTCCCTGGCATGAGTGAGCGTGAACAATATGAAATCGGCCTTAAAGCGGGCAGGCAGTTGCTGAGACTGCATAACACGAAACTTGACATCAACGCGTTTTCGCACCGGAGTCTCAAAGACAAGAAGATGCGTGAACTGAACGGTTATCTCGAATCAGGACTCCGAATCAGTGGCGACTCGACCATCATCGATTTCATCAGGGACAATATCCACGTGATTGACAACGGTCCGTCAGTCATCGAGCACAGTGACTATCATCCGGGAAATCTCATCTTGAAGCCCGGCATGGATCTTGCCATCATTGATTTCAATGGGTCGCATCAGGGCGATGCGTATGAAGAGTTCTATAAACTTGAGCTGTTCGTGATCAGACAAAGCATTGCCTACTGTCTGGGCCAGATTCACGGTTATTTTGACGGCGATCCTCCCCGGTCTTTTTGGGATTCACACAGTGTTTACACAGCCCATGCGGCGCTTTATGGGTTGAAGTGGGCTCAAGATCACGGGAAGGCAGAGTCCATGGAAATCGAAATCAACCGCTTGAAACGCATTCTCAGAGACTATGACCACTTCAACAGACGTGTGCCCGCTTGGTATGTGCCGATGGAAAGATACCGAAACCAGTAAAAATCCAAACCCGGCCGGGTTTGGATTTATTTTTTGGGAGTCAGTTTTTTGATGGTGTCGACACGGTCGAGACGCTCCCAGGGGAGGTCGAGGTCCGTGCGGCCGAAATGTCCGTAGGCAGCGGTCTGTTTATAGATCGGTCGTTTAAGGTCGAGATCACGGATGATGGCTGCGGGTCTTAAATCGAAGACCTGATTGATGATGTCGACGATCGCATCTTCGCTGATCTTGTTGGTGCCGAAGGTATCGACCGACATGCTGATGGGTTCAGTAACGCCAATCGCATAGGAAAGCTGAAGTTCGAGTTTGTCTGCGAGTCCGGCGGCAACGATGTTTTTCGCGACCCAACGAGCGGCGTAAGCGGCGCTTCTGTCGACTTTTGACGGATCTTTTCCGCTGAATGCTCCGCCCCCATGGCGAGCCATTCCGCCGTAAGTATCGACAATGATTTTCCGTCCGGTGACTCCGGCATCACCATGCGGTCCGCCGATGACGAATTTCCCGGTCGGATTGATGTAGAATTTCGTGTCGGCATCAATCATGTCCGCAGGAAGGGTGGTGCGAATGACATGGGTCATCACATCTTCACGGAGTCGTTCCTGTTTGACATTCGGAGCGTGCTGGGTGGAAAGCACGACGGCATCAATACGTTTGGGTTGGCCTTCTTCGTCGTATTCCATTGTGATTTGTGTTTTTCCATCCGGTCTCAGATAGCTCAGTGTGCCGTTTTGGCGAACGGTCGCAAGCTTTCTCGCAAGGTTTTGCGCCAAAAGGGCTGTGATGGGCATATACGCATCGGTTTCATTGGTGGCGTACCCGAACATCAGGCCCTGGTCGCCGGCGCCGACTTCATTGTCGGAGCGGTTGACGCCCATCGCGATGTCAGGGGACTGTTCGTCGATGGCGACGAGCACACCCATGGTTTCCGCATCAAACCCATATTTCCCGCGGTCATAGCCGATTGTCTTGACGGTCTTTCGGACCAGCTTCTGGATGTCTACGTAGGTTGTGGTCGTAATTTCACCCATGACAAGAATGAAACCGGTTGTGACGGCGGTTTCGCACGCGACTTTCGCTTCGGGGTCGCTTTTGAGTATTTCATCCAATATCGCATCGGAAATCTGATCGCATATTTTGTCGGGGTGTCCTTCGGTCACCGACTCCGATGTGAATAATCTTCGCCTTTTGTTCATAACATATCACCTTTGGGTTTAAACATTACTACTAGGATAGACTTTCGCTTGCAAAAAATCAAGAATTATAGTAATCTCAAAACTTCCTCGGCGTGTCCTTTTGCCTTGACGCCACGCAAGGCGTTGACTACTTCGAGATTCTCATCAAGAATGAAAGTTGATCGTTCGACACCCACGAATGTCTTGCCATACATGGTTTTCTCTTTGAGGACATCAAACGCTTTGATCAGGACTTCATCGGGATCGGACAATGTGATAATGCCGAGGTCATGTTTTTCCTTGAAATTCTGATGACTTTTCGGCGTGTCTTTGCTGACGCCGACAACCGTATAGCCTTTGTCGGCGAAGTCTGCTGCCAATGCGGTAAAATCACGAGCCTCCATGGTGCATCCGGGCGTGTTGTTCTTGGGATAGAAATACAAAATGAGCGGTTGCCCTTTGAAATCATTCAAGCTATAGCGATTGCCGTCATTGGCAATCAATGCTTCATTTAGATGACTCATCGTCATTCTCCTTTTTCTTTTTTTCTGGGACGGGATCGTAGCCGCCTTTGGAAAACGGGTTGCACCGAAGAATTCTCCATATCGTCAGGAGCGAAGCGTAAAAAAAATTCCGTTTTTTATACGCTTCAATCGCATAATTCGAGCATGTCGGTTTGTACCGGCATGTCGGTCGTGTGTTTTTGGAGAGGCTTTGATATTTTCGAATCAGCCAGATCATAACTCTTTTCATCGGAATCACATCCCGAATTAATGATATCAAAGGGGCTTGGAATAAACAATGTTTTCACCTTTTTTTGAAGAAGGTTTGCGATTTTTGCGATGGTTATGTATAATGATACTGCATAAAACTGAATACTCGTTCAGTTTGTCATTCTATGGTGAGATTCCTTCTTTATGAATGGACAAAGCGGTAGCGCTTTGATAAAATACCTTTGGTGATTAGAATGGAAAACACTCAAAACATCGAGGTCATCTACGAGTATCTCGACAATGTATCCAAACGGCTTCACGACATGGATGGCACGCCTTATCTCGAAGGGCTTTCCTATGCATTGGATTTTTTGCTGGATGATGATATTCCCAAAACCCTTGTGGATATTGTGAGACAGGACCTCGAAACCTATAAGCGGGATGTGGTGGATTCCAATTTCGACAAAGAAACGGTTCGTAAGGCGGTTCAACTCGCGCTCTTGAACGGTTTCAAGGAAATGAACATCACCAATTCCATGATGACACCGGACTCCATAGGAATGTTCATGGGCTACATTCTGAGCAAGCTTTATGGAAAAAACGCTTCTTTGAACGTGTATGATCCGTTGGTGGGCACAGGCAACCTTCTCGCAACGCTGAATAATCACTTTTCAGAAAACATCACATTCGAAGGAACAGAAGCGGATCCGCTTCTTTCAGCGCTTTCCCGGAACTTTCTCGATGCACTCGACGTTAAAAACCAAATTTATCATCAAGATGCACTGACATTCAAGAAAGGCCCCTTCGACTTGATCGTCACAGACTTTCCCGTTGAAAGTAAGGACAGAAAAGAGACGTATTTCCCCTATCAAGTCATTCTTCATCATATGCAGAACGTGAAGAAAGGGAAGTTTTTCCTGGCCGTCATCGAGAACGATTTTTTCGAGCAGGCCGAAGCGGCTGAATTTAAGGAGAAACTGATGCGCACCATGCACCTTTATGGTCTGATCAAGTTTGACGAAGGGCTTTTCAAGAATCATCCCCAAAGCCTTTTGATTATGCAAAGGAAACACCGTGAGGATGAAACCATCGACGATTTTCTGCTTGCCGATCTTCCTCAGTTCACCGATCAGGAGAAGTTCAATACGGCACTATCCAAAATAGAAAACTGGTTCAATAAACAGAAAGGTTGATTCATATGAAAATCATAGCGGTCAATGCGGGGAGCTCGTCCCTCAAATTCCAACTGCTTTCCATGCCCGAAGAAACGGTGATTGCCAGCGGCGTCATCGAACGCATCGGACTTCCCGATGGCGTTTTCACCATTAAACAAAACGGCGACAAGGATTCACTTACCGAGGATATCCCCGATCATACGGTAGCGGTTGAAATGCTGCTTAAAACCTTAGTCGACAAGAATATCGTGGAGTCCTACGAGGACATTGCCGGAGTCGGTCACCGGGTCGTTCATGGCGGCGAGAAATTCAGTGACTCCGTCCTGATCGACGATACGGTCATCAAAGCCATCGAGGAAGTCAGCGACCTGGCTCCTCTTCATAACCCGGCGAACCTGACTGGAATCAGAGCGTTTCAGAAGGCGCTACCGGACAAGCCGATGGTTGCGGTATTCGACACGGCTTTCCATCAGACGATGGAAGAAGACGCCTACATGTATTCGACCCCATATGACTGGTACGAGAAATACGGTGTGAGAAAATACGGATTTCACGGAACCAGCCACAAATTTGTCTCACAACGCACCGCAGACATTCTCGGCCAAGACGTAAAAGACCTCAAGACGATTGTTTTACACATCGGTAACGGCGCTTCATTATGCGCTGTAGACAGGGGCAAAAGTGTCGATACCTCAATGGGGTTCACCCCGCTTGCCGGCATTTCGATGGGTACGCGTAGCGGCGACATCGATCCGGCCATCATCGAGTTCATATCCACTAAAGAGTCGAAGACGATACAAGAAGTCATGAACGATTTGAACAAAGGCTCGGGATATCTGGGTGTCTCACGTGTTTCTTCCGATTCCCGCGACCTCTGGGAAGCGGCGTATAAAGGTGATGAAAAGGCAATGCTCGCCATCCGCAAACAAGCGAAGATGATCGCCGATTATATTGGCGCATATTTCATCCAGATGCAAGGCGTCGACGCCATTGTGTTTACGGCGGGCGTCGGTGAAAACGCACCGAACACCCGGGAGCTTATTGTCGAGCGTCTCGAAGCTCTTGGCGCTAAACTTGACAAGGAAGCCAATGAAGTGCGTGGCGAAGAGAAAATCATCTCGACTCCGGATTCGAAAGTGAAACTGCTGGTTGTTCCGACGAACGAAGAAGTCATGATCGCTCGAGATACACAACGTCTCATGAACGAAAAGTAAAATATCTCATATGCTTAAAGAAAAAAACAATTTGGTGCGTATCATACGGTTGAGGAGGTATGATTATGCTAAAAATTGTTTTTTCTTTGTTTTTGTCAATGATGCTGGCCGGAAGCTTATCCGCCGCCAGTGGTGAACTGCATGCAAAAAACGTGAAGGGTGATGATGAGACCGTGCTTTCCATCAGTTACCCTCGCAAAGATTTCACTTTCGAGTTCGGTGAAGGCGAAGGCATCACGTCATTCAGTGACATCCGCTATTTTGTCTGTGAGGAGCATTTCGGTGTATACGGTTCTGTCATCCTTACAAAGGACGGAAAGCAGAACTACGACGGATATGTGGCGGTTTTCGACAATGACGGCGAGCCGGTGGTCACAGAATTTTTCGGCTCGACGGACTATGATACCATCAGAGCGATCGCTCTCATGGATGAATCCCTCTTTATCTGGCAGGAAGTCGAGATAGGCGATCACGGACCATTCGAATTCTCGACGAACGTGTTTTATTTCATTGAACCCGATGGCTTGAAACAAGAGACAACTTACCCACATCGCATCATCCAGCATGAAATCATCAACGGGTTGTTCTATTTCTCCACTGACCCGCAAGGGGACTACCAGGAAATCGTTGCAGGACACAACCAGTATTTGCAGTTCGGAGACATCCACGGAGTGGAACACCGTGAAACCTATCAGGGAAGCGTTGACGTTCACGGGGTGGGACTTTTCAAAGTCAACGGAGAGACATACGAGAACCATGTGAATCTTACCTATCCGGGCCACTATGTGGTGAGTCAGGATGGCACTGAGACGCTGTTCACACTGGATCCTGTCATTGAAGGAACATCTGAAAACGACGTACATTATGAACCGCTTAAAATAGCGGTTTCCCATGGACACGCCTTTTTAAACGATGCGCTTTACCTCAACGATGCACTCATTGAGACACCCGGCAACTATAGGCTAAGGGTTGAAGGGGTGAATGACTATGTGAAGGAACTGCCTTTCACCATCGCACCGGATATTACCGGTGTCAGTGATGGGGGGTTCTACACGGAAGCCCGCACCGTAACCTTTGACGGGGAAGGGACATTGAATGGCACAAGGGTCGCCTCGGGTGTAGTGGTCGGTGAGAACGGAGCCCACGTCCTTGAAATCGAGGGCGTTGGGGGATATTACGAACGCATTGCGTTTGAAGTAGAGATTGCTGAAGATACCAATCGTTTTCTGAGAATGGAATTCGGTATTGTCCTGGCTTCACTTTTTGTCGGTGTGGTCGCCATTGTAGCGGTGTATAAGAAACGATAACTCATGCTTCGGCATGAGTTATTTTTTCTCTTGTTGTGTTATAATTTGATTAGAAACGCGAGGTGATAGCGTGCTTCCTCCACTCTCTTTAGAGACCGCATACAGTTTCAATGGCTCCAATATAACATTGGATGCCCTTTTTGCGTATGCGGAAAAAAATGATATGAAACACGTAGCGCTGACGGATTGGACGATGCATGCGGCATATAAGTTTTATCAAAGAGCCAGATCGCGTTCACTTAAACCAATCCTCGGTTTGAAGGCGCATATTGAGCCGCATTTTACCGACCGCCCGCTCCATGCTGTCTTTTATGCCCAAAACGAGCAGGGCTATAAGAATCTTCTGAAACTTTCTTCGCTCCAAAGTGTTCACGGCGTTATTCGTTACGATGCGCTCAAAGCGCACTCGGATTCGACCAGTGTTATGCTGATCAGCAGATCGGGCGAGCTCAACGAATTATCCACCGAGGAAAACGCGATGCGTTCACTGATAGAGAAGATGAAAGAGTTGGTCAAGGACCTCTTTATCGATCGGCCGGATACTGTTCCCGGAATCCCATCGGTGCCCATCGAGCATGTAAGATATTTAAACAAATCGGACAAGGATGTGCATGATGTCCTGTCACACATTCTTCATAAAAAATTGACACCATCCGAAGGGAACGTTTCACTTGAGGGTTTCAAGGCGCCTACAGAAAGAAACTATAAAAGTTTCATTGAACAACATGGCCTGACATTATCCAACATCATCGCATCCCTGCCGAAGTTTCCGTCAAAAGAGGAGGTAAGCAGTGAACGATTCCTTCGTGCGCTTGCTCATAAAGGACTGGAAAAACGCTTGTCTAAGGCGAAAGGGGAAAAGGGTGCTTATTACAGTCGTCTGGAAAAAGAACTTCAGACAATCCATGATCTCGGCTATGATGATTACTTTTTGATCATTTGGGATGTTATCCGTTTTGCGAAAAGCTCTGACATTCTTGTTGGTCCGGGCCGTGGAAGTGCACCGGGTTCACTCGTTTCTTACGCCCTTGGAATAACAAGCATCGATCCGTTAGAACACGGCCTTCTTTTTGAACGCTTTTTGAACAAAGCCCGTGAGACGATGCCGGATATCGATATTGATTTCCCGGATGACAAGCGAGATGATGTGGTCCGATATGTGAAAGACAAGTACGGTCCTCAATATGTGGCACTCATTTGTACGTTTGGTACGTTTCTTTCCAAGAGTGCGCTCAGAGACAGTGGTCGAGTGCTCGGGATCGAGCCCAAATTCATCGATGAAATGGCAAAACGTGTTTCCGAGTATGATTCCATCAAGCATATGATGGAGAACGATGCCGATACCGAAAATCGCATCACTACATATGAAAACATTGGGAAATGGCTAAATATAGCGAAAAAGCTAGAGGGTTTGCCACGACACGTATCAACCCATGCGGCCGGCGTCATGGTTTCGGAGCGCCCGTTGATTGACTACACAGCGTTACAATCCGGACTGAACACGCTTTATCAGACGCAGTATGAACAAAGCGATCTGGAAGCCATGGGACTTTTGAAGATCGACTTTCTCGGTTTAAAGAACCTCAGCATGATTGAATCCGTCATTGAGCTTGTTGAACGGGACAAGGGTAAGCGCATCAATCTTCACAAAGTCCCCTTGGATGATGCAAGGACGTTCCGGATGCTGCGTGAAAAGTCGACTACCGGGCTGTTTCAGCTTGAGTCTGCAGGGATGCGCACCCTGATCAAACGAATGCAGATTCGATCGTTTGACGACATTGCGGTGGTGCTGGCGCTATATCGGCCGGGTCCGATGGAAAGTATTCCGACATTTCTCAAGCGGAGATTCGGAAAAGCGCCCATTGAAAGCATCGCTGAAGAAATTGATCCGATTCTCAAAGACACACAGGGCATTCTTCTATACCAGGAACAAATCATGAAAATTGCAACGGATTTTGCTGGTTATTCACTAAATGAGGCAGATATTTTAAGGAGAGCCGTTTCGAAAAAAGATGCCGATGTTTTGGAGGGTGAACGCAAGAACTTTGTCCGAAAAGCCCATAAAAACGGCAAATCGGAAGATGTAGCCAACAAGGTTTATGATTATATTGTCAAATTCGCGAACTATGGCTTCAACAAATCACATTCAGTGGCTTATGGGCTCGTGGCGTATTGGATGGCCTATCTTAAAGCGAACTATCCGCAATACTTCATCGCTGTTCTGATGCAGAACGCTTTGAACAACGAAGCGCAGATGCGTGCCTACATGCAGGAAGTTCATGATCACAATCTTGAGCTCAACGGTCCGGATGCCCGAATAAGCACGGAAAAGTTTGTAATGGACAACCGCACGCTTATTTTCCCTTTGAACGGGATTAAAACACTGGGAAATCGCACAGTAATGGCTTATATGGGAATCAGAAAAACACACTTTTTTAACTCTTTTGTGCGTTTTGTCAAAGAAACCAGAAAAGTTTTCACCAGTCGTAACTTTGAATATCTGATCGCCGCCGGTGCGCTCGATTTCTTCGGATACAACAAACGTACATTGATGGAAAACCTCAAACCTCTGCTCAATTTCATCGACTACGACCAGGCATTGCCTTTGGATGAATTCATCTTCAACACTTACGATGAATATGACGAGAAAACGCTCGAGACTATGGAACGCGATGCCCTCGGGTTTAACATCAAGCACGATGTGTTGTCGCCTTATCTTGGTTTGGCACGAAAAAAACGGTGGAACATTCCGTCTGATATTGAGAATGTTCGATTGAATGTTGCTCTTAGCATGGTAGGCGTGCTCACCCGGGTCAAAGAAATCAAAACCAAAAAAGGCGACAAGATGGCTTTTCTCGGAATCGAGGACAAGTCCAATGAAATTGATTCGGTCGTTTTCCCCAACGCTTTTAAGAACATCGACATCGACTTATCGACCGGTGCGGTCTATCGTTTCGATGGAAAGGTTGGACTCAAGGAGGGAAAACGTCAGTTTATCGTGGAACGGATTGCGAAAGTAGCGGTTTAATAATTGCCCCTCAAATGATATAATCATTGTGTAATGAAAACTGGTTAGGAGTCGTTTATGAAAAAAATCGCAGTGCTTACATCCGGTGGGGACGCACCGGGAATGAATGCGGCCATACGAGCCGTTGTACGCAGTTGTCTTCATTATGAGATTGAACCTTACGGAGTCTATGACGGCTTCAAAGGTCTCTGTGAAAACAACATCTATCCTTTAAGCCGTAAAGAGGTCTCGAGGATCATCAACCGAGGCGGGACTATTCTCGGCAGCGCCAGATATGATCAGTTCAAGGAACTGGCGTATCAAAAAAGAGCCGCTAAAAACCTGAAATCCAAAGAGATCGACGGATTGATCGTCATCGGTGGTGACGGATCGTTCAAAGGCGCTTTAGCCCTAAGTGAACAAGGTATTTTCACAATGGGCATTCCGGCCACAATCGATAACGACATCGCCGCAAGCGACTATACAATCGGTTTCTTCACCGCTTTGGACACAGCGGTGGAGTCGATTGACAAACTCCGCGATACTTCGTTTTCTCATCAACGATGCAGTGTGGTTGAGGTCATGGGAAGACATTGCGGCGACCTTGCGCTTTATGCGGGGATCGCTGTGGGCAGCGAGTTCATCATCACACCAGAAACGGGATTCGACAAGCGCAAAACGATCAACCATGTCAAGGAATCCTTTGATCGCCAAAAACGTCATGCGATTGTGGTGCTCACCGAAAAGATGACCGATGTGACCCAACTTGCCAAAGACATCGAAGCGGCCACATCGCATGAAACGAGAGCCACCGTGCTCGGCCACGTTCAACGCGGCGGCACACCGCAAGCATTCGACCGTGTGCTTGCGACCGAGATGGCGGAGCACGCAGTCTATCTTCTCAAAGAGCGACAATCAAGCAAGGTGATTGTTCTCAAGGGCAAGGAAATATCGGATATGGCAATGCCGGACGCCCTGACGTTGAAAAAGGAAATGCCTCAAAAACGATACGGACTTGTAGGCAGGCTCAAAAACTAAGGAGGTTCACATGATACCATTTAATCAGACGAAAATCGTTTGTACCATCGGTCCGGCCACTGAAACAAAAGCCATGATGCGAAAACTCATTATGGCGGGAATGGATACGATGCGCTTGAATTTTTCTCACTCCTATTATGAGGAGCACAGAAAAAGGCTCGACACGCTCAATGAACTCAATGAAGAACTCGACACAAACGTTGCGGCATTATTGGACACGAAAGGACCTGAAATAAGGACCCAAAACTTCAAGGACGGAAAAGCGACCATCGAGGTCGGCTCGACAGTCGAGATTCACATGGAAGAAATTCTTGGCGACTCCACACGATTCAGTGTGAACTATCCGATCCTTTACAAAGATGTCAAAGTGGGCGGTATGATCGTCGTTGATGATGGCTACCTCAGCTTGAAAATCACAGGTATTGATGAAGACAGAAAAGTCATTACGACGGAATCATTCAACACCCATACCATCAAAAACAAACGCGGCATCAATGTTCCGGGCATGCGTTTGAGTCTTGAATTCATCAGCGAGAAAGACAGGGCGGACATCAAATGGGGATGCGACAATGGCATCGACTTTATCGCAGCTTCGTTTGTAAGGCGCAAGGAAGATGTCCTTGCACTTAAAGAGATTGTCAAGTCAAACTGCCCTGAACGCGAAGTGCAGATCATCGCGAAAATCGAAAACCAGGAAGGCGTCAACAACATCGATGAAATCATTGAAGTCTCGGACGGCATCATGATCGCACGGGGCGACCTCGGTGTCGAGGTCCCGCCTGAGGAAGTCCCGGTCATTCAAAAGGATATCATCGAACGTTGTCATATGGCTGGCAAGATTTCCATCACTGCCACGCAAATGCTTGAAAGCATGCAGGAAAACCCCAAGCCGACGCGCGCGGAGGTCAGTGATGTGGCCAATGCGATTCTTGACGGTGCGGACGCTACGATGCTGAGTGGCGAAAGCGCAATCGGGAAATACCCTGTCGAAAGTGTTGAAGTGATGCGCAACATCGCCAAACGTATGGAAAAAGAGATCAAACGTCTTGAATGGACCAATCGCGCCAATCGTTCAATGCGGCGCGACATTCCATCGAATATCGCACTGAGCGCCACGCACGCCGTTTTGCAAGGCAACGCCGACATCGTCATTGCCCCGAGCGTCAGCGGGACGACCGCTCGTCTGCTATCGAAAAACCGCCCGGACACGATGGTGCTCGCATTAGTTCCAACGGCGGCGAAAGCGCGTTCATTGGCCCTTAACCACGGCATAAAGGCCGTAGTGTTCCATCTGGGTACCGATACGGAAGACCTCATCAAACGCGCCATCGAGTTCGTCAAGAAACAAAAACTTGCATCGA
>PWHE01000022.1 GCA_003554735.1 Mollicutes bacterium
ACGTAGGCTTTCGCATCATCGCCGATGAGTTCGTCGAAAATCCGGTCATGGGTGTAGGATGGGTAGTTCTCCATGATGGCCCGGGCGATATGCGGACGGGCGATGATGCCGCCGGAGATGCGAATCAGCTGTTCATAGGTGATTTCGATGTCGTGATAGTGTTTGAGATTTTCAATGAATTTGCGAGCACGATTCTCACGCCCTTCTTTGATCATCGCGTAATATTCTTTCATTTCGGGATGATTGTAGGCCTCATCGGTGTAGTATCCGAGGATGTGGACGCTTTTCCCCTTATAGAGTGTGGAGAGTTCGATGCCGGGAATGTAGCGCACGCCGTATTTTTTCGAAAGTCGTTTGTTGTCTTCGACTTCGGCGGTCACGTCGTGGTCGGTGATGGCGATGACATCCATCCCTTTCGCTTTGGCGCGCTTGAATAGTGCTTCGCGGGATAGCCTCCCGTCGGAATGGGTGGTATGCATGTGCAGATCGGCTTTCATGGATGATCGTCCTTTCATGGATTTTCAATGGTTTGATGGGCGTGGTCGATATCGTTCGTTTGCAGGAGGGTGTGTTCCCGTTCCTGGCAGGTGAACAAAATGATCTGGTGCGTCTTTGCGAGATTGGAGAGGAGCATGAGCGTCTCGTTGAGGCGTTCACGGTCGAAGTTCACGAACGCGTCATCCAAAAAGAACGGATAGGAATCTTTCCCAAGCGTCTTGAGGATGCCGACACGCAAAGCGAAATAGATCTGATCGAGGGTCCCCGTGGAAAAATACGTGTGATCTTCAAGCGTGTTCGTATGTTCGGAGTACGCTTTGAAGGTGAGGTCCCTGCGGACTTTGATTTCACTATAGTGCCCGCCGGTGAGTACCGGGAGGTACTGTTCGATCTTCTCGCTCAGGATGGGGGCGAAGTTCTCTTCGATTACGCTTGTCGCTTTTTCGAGACGTTCGATGGCGTTTTCGTAGATGCGCTTTTTCTTCTCCATCGATTGAAGCTTATCCTGCGTCGTCTCGATCTCATAGTCGATGGTGGCGATGTTGCGGTAGTCCTTGGCTTTTTGTCTGAGTTCCGTCTCGAGTTCGAAACGATCCTTTTCAAGGCTTTGGATATCATCTTTCATGGTTTCAATCGTCTTATGATTCTCCGTGTAATCGGAAGGGTCCACATCGGGCGCGTCGAAATCGATCGAACGCACAAACTCATGGTAACTTTCATCCTCCAACAGATCGTCGATGGTTTCATAGACCTCATGGACGCGGTTCAGAGTCTCGAAATTGTCGATGGTGAGGCTCAAACCGAAACGTTTGAACAAGGGACGGACTTCGGATTCGACCTCGCGAATTTTGGCCTCTTCGGCTCTGATCGCTTCGTGGTAGCGTTCGCGGCGTTTGTGGTTCTCAAGCAGCCCTTCGGCCCGGTAGCGCCGCTGGGCGAAGGCTTCAACGGAGGGTTCGCCGTATTTGTCGAGCAGAGCCTTGATTTCCTTGCGCGCTTGTTCATTGGTTTTTTCAAGTCGCTCGATCTCTTTTTGTCTGGCGGTGTTTTCTTCTTTGAGCCGTTCACGTTCGGCGTAACGTTTTTTCAGTTTTCTGGTGTTATACCCCATCAACACCGTAGGGATAAGGAAGGACAGAAGGCTGTAAAGCCCGGCGGGATAGAACATGATGCTGAAAAATATCGATGCGGCGATGGCGATGATCATGGTTGATATGACTGTGGAAAGAAGGATTTTCCTACGTCTTTCGATTTTTCCGGTCGTCGTCACGATATCTTCGCGGATCAGCTTTTCCGCATGTTGTTTTCCTCTGAGCGCCTCTTCCTTGATTTGACGGTTGAACGCATGGATGCGCTCCATGTCATCCTTGAGGGCCTGGAAGTTTTCAGGGGTGATGGTGGACGTGGGGTCCGGAAGTTCCGTTTTGTAGGTCTCGATCTTGTCGCGTGAACGGCGCAAGGCTTCTTTATGGGCGTCGAGACGCTTGAAGATCGAATTATAGTCCGTTACGGATTTTTGCAGGAACCTAACATCGATCCTTACATCGGATCCGTGTTGTTCAAGGGCTTTTTTCGCCTCGTCAAGGGTGTCCTGGATGGTGTTGTAACGTTCCTTGCGAATGGTGTTGCGTTGTTTTTCCATGTGGCGTTCAAGTGCATCACGGTCGTTATTCTTTTCGTTGATGGCGCTTTTCACTTCGTCAAGACGGCTGCGCAGGGTTTCGCTTTCTTTATGGAAACGAAGGGCTTCTTCGCGCTCGTCTTTTAACGAGTCAAGGTGTTTGAGTGTTTTGGCATAGGGTTTGGTGCGTGCGCTTTCGGAGCCTATGTCCGAGAGTTTTTTCTCGATGGTCTCTTTCGCCTTTTTTGCAGAGAAGGTTTCGGTGGAGGTCTCTTTCAAGTTTTGAAGACGCTGGATCAACGCATCGGAGGCTTCCTCTTTCGTCTTCGCTTCGAGTTCGCGTATGGAAAGTGTGTTGCGATAAAGCATGTAAGGCATATCGAGGAATTTGGCAAGATCCGCCTGTTTCGTGACGGGGTGGACGGGCAGCGTGTCGGTGATGGCTTCGCCGGTGGCTTCGTTATAGAGTTTGACGTGGCCTTTGCGTTTCTGGAAATTCCGCTCGATCCGGTAGCGTTTGCCTTCATGAGTGAAACGGAGGGTTCCGGAAAACGATGCGTTGTCTCTAGGTTTGTAGCGTTCGATGTCCTTGAAGAATGTCCTGCGTTTCTTCGTCGGGTCGATAAAGCCATAAAACATGCCTTCGATGAAGGCGTGGATGGTGCTTTTTCCCGACTCGTTCAGTCCATAAAGGACATTCAATCCCTCGGAAAACTCCAGGGCGTAATCCCGGAATTTGCCGAAGCCGTCAATATGAAGGGATTCTATGTTCACTGGGACCCCTCCGTTTCCAACAAGGCGCGCAGTGCTTCATTCAGCGCGGCTTCGTCTTCTTTATCCGGCGCTTTCATGGCCTCATATTCTTCAATGAGCACACTGATCAGCGTGTCCTTGTACGATTGCTTGAGCATCGCATAATCAAAGGCGACCTCGGTCTCATCACGGATTTCGACATAATGGAAATCCTCGGTCAGGTATTGGGTGAGCTTGTCCGTATCGATGTCGATATGTTCCCCGCGTGTGCCTTTTAAAACGATGCGGTGGAAGTCTCTTTCCTTTGAATCGTCTTTTGCGCACGTGCGCATCTTCTCACGAAGGTCGTCGATGGCATCTTCTTCGGTCACTTTGATGGTGTGCGTAAGGAAACGGCGTTTCTGAACGGGACGGAACGTGGTCGACAGATGCTTGTTTGAAAGGGTGCCTTCGATGTATCCGCGTTCGTCGCTTTCTGAGAAATCCAGCGGTTCAGGGTTGCCGGAGTAGGCGATGTGGTCGCGAAGAAATGCGGGTTTGTGAATATGGCCGAGCGCGATATAATCAAAATCGGTCGCCTCAAGCATTTTCAACGTGGTCAGATGATGATCGTCGTGTTTGTTGAGAATGTCCCCATGCAACATGAGAATGTTCTGACGGGACGTATCAAGGCTCTCGTTGAGACGTTTGAGGTGTTCCGGACTGAAATCTTTCGTGTTGATGCCATGGATGGTCGTCTCACCGAGATCATGCGACGGACGATCTTTTGAGAACACATGGATGTTTTTGGCATCCAGGAGGCTTTGGTATGGCGGTTCATACAAAAAGACGTCATGATTGCCAATCAAAAGAAAAACCTCGCATTCAAGGGCGTTCAGTCGTTCGAAAATGCTTTCGAGCTCGTGAATTTTGATGGAGGCATTGTCAAAAAGATCGCCCGCGATGAGCAGTGCGTCGACGTTTTTCTCATCGGCATGGCGCAAAATTTTAAAAAACGTGTCTTTGAGTTCATAAAGACGCGTGTCATGCGCCTTGGCGTTTTTGAACGATGCATGGGACAGACTGACATTCAAGTGATGGTCTGCCGTGTGGATAAAGCGCATGAAATCACTCCTTGATCAGCGTGCGTTCAATAATCTCATAAAGCGTATCGTTGCCCAGGGCATCAAAGTCGGGATAGATCGTTTTCAGATGGACCATGTAGTCGCTGACAAGCGCCAGTTCAAGCCCGTAGGGTCTGAAATCGATGGGGCCGTTTCCAAGCGAACGGAAGAAATTGTCAATCGCGACCGCAACGTTGTTCGATTCAAATGGCGTCCCCCTGAAAGCGTCCCGAATGCGTTCCATGTTTTCATCGGATGCGTTGATGAGGCGATGCGGTAGATAATGAAGCGCCGCCATGGAGATGAACGAAGCGTGGGGAAGGGTTTCATGATACCCCTCGATGGCATCGGATATCTGTTGGAGCGGGAACCATGGTTTGGGCATGTAGAGACGGTTAAGATTCATCAGTGCGTAGGAAAGGGCATGCAGCACCGCTTCATCGGGATGTTTCTTATTGAGACCCGCAGCGTTTCGCAAGATGAGTTCGAGTGTGAGTTCCGCTTGCGTCGTATGCATGATGGAGCGGTCGCTCACAATCAGTTCAATGCTGCGGATGAAAGCATCGACAAT
>PWHE01000023.1 GCA_003554735.1 Mollicutes bacterium
GTGTTGACAGGAAACATATAAACGTATATAATACATGAAATCGAAGAGAAGCCACTGTGTGCGGCCAAACACTTCATAGAGAGCCGGGATTGCTGTGAACCGGCAGGTTAAGGGCCCTACATGAACACTTCAAAGAGGGAGAAGAAATCATCCCGATAGTAGAACTCCCCGGCAGGACCGTTATCCCGAAGTGCCGGCCTTCAATGCCGGAAATAAGGTGGTACCGCGACCATGTCGTCCTTTTATGGGCGATTTTTTTATTTCTTGGAGGTGATTATTACATGTACACTAGCAAACTCACTGTGATTCAGACTGAATCCGCAATCAAAGAGATCAAGGACATTTTTGAACACTCTTTATCCCGAGCACTCGGACTCAGAAGGGTTTCCGCGCCGCTATTTGTCGATGCGGCTTCAGGATTGAACGACCGCCTCACTGGTAAGGAAAGGCCTTTGTCTTTCGGATACAGTGGCACAACAATCGAGATTGTTCAATCGCTGGCCAAATGGAAGCGCCAAGCTCTACATTATTATGGATTTGATATACATTCGGGGCTTTACACGGACATGAACGCCATCCGGCCCAGCGAAACACTGGATGCGACACACTCTTTATATGTAGACCAATGGGACTGGGAAAAGGTGATAACGGCTTCTGACAGAACAGTAGTTTTTCTTAGGCAAGAAGTCAAAAAAATATATTCAAGCATCAGGCATGTGGAACAACGTCTTATTCAAAAATACCCGGTTCTTTCTCAAAAACTGCCAGAAACGCTTTATTTCATCGATTCCGAAACATTGAGACAGAAATATCCCGAACTCACGCCAGAGCAGCGAGAGGAACAAATAACCAAAGAAAAACAAGCCGTGTTCATTGAACGCATCGGAGTGAAACTTGGCGATGGAGCGTCCCATGACCAAAGAAGCCCGGATTATGATGACTGGCAACTGAATGGAGACCTTCTGCTTTGGCACGACCCCTTAGGGATTCCGCTGGAAATGTCATCCATGGGAATCCGGGTGGATAAAAAATCTCTTTCGGCTCAATTGAGCCATTTTCCACAATGGAACGCCACGGATTTCCACACGAACATTCTGAACGAGACATTGCCGCTTACCATTGGCGGAGGCATCGGTCAGTCCCGGCTGTGCCAGTTCATACTGGAAAAAAAACACATCGGTGAAGTCCAGGCCTCCTATTGGCCAAGCCACATCATCGATGACTGCAAACGGAATAACATCAATCTACTTTAACCAATCAAAAATCTCAGTTCACTACAGAACTGAGATTTTTTCATTCAATATGGTTTCTTTAACCATGGAATCAAGGGTTTTTATTTAGTGGGATCAACCATGGACAACTGGAGTCGGCCGCGATCGATATCGACGTTCTCGACCCATACATCGACAACGTCACCGACCTTGACGACATCCAAAGGATGTTTTACAAAGGTTTTGGTCAGTTTGGAAATATGCACGAGGCCATCCTCTTTGACACCACAGTCCACAAAGGCGCCAAAATCAACGACATTACGAACTGTTCCTTTGAGTTTCATGCCTTCTTTAAGGTCCTCGAGCGATAAGACATCGCTTTTCAGGATGGGGGTTGGCGCATCATCTCGCGGGTCACGGAGCGGACGCATGAGTGAAGCGAAAATGTCTTTGATGGTAGGCACGCCGGCACCTGTACTCTCTGTGAAGTCCCTGGCTTTAAGCGGCTTTATTTTCTCACGAAGCGCCTGCGACCCGATCATGGAAAGATCCGCATCGACGCTATCCAGGATATTTTGTGCGACCTGATAGCTTTCGGGATGAATGGACGTTTTATCCAAAGGGTTGTCTCCGTCCACAATGCGTAAGAATCCAACGGATTGTTCAAAGCTTTTGTCGCCGATGCTTTTGACTTTTTTGAGTTGGTTGCGGTTTGTGAACTTACCGTTTGTCTCACGGTGTGCAACAATGTTTTCAGCCGCACGGCTGGTTAGTCCGGAAACGTAGTTCAACAATGAAGGGGAGGCGACATTCAGATCGACTCCGACCTGGTTGACGGCGGTCTCAACTGTGAAATCAAGCGAATCGGCAAGTTTTGTCTGATTCACATCGTGCTGATACTGGCCGACACCGATGCTTTTGGGATCGATTTTGACCAGCTCGCTGAGCGGGTCCTGAAGGCGTCGTGCGATGCTTGCCGCACTGCGCTCTTCGACTTGAAGATCGGGAAACTCTTTCTTCGCGAGTTCGGATGCGCTGTATACCGAGGCCCCCGCCTCATTGACTATGGTGTAGAAGACTTTTTTGTCGGTCTTTTTGAGGGTTTCTACAATAAACGCTTCCGTCTGGCGTGACGCGGTTCCGTTTCCGATTGCGATGATATCGATATCATAGGCGTCAACGAGTTTCAATACCTTGTCCATAGACCGTTTCTTGGTCTCATCATCAACGGTTCCGCCCGGTTTGCGCGGATGCGGGTAAATGACATCAACCGTCTTGAGTGTGCCCATATCATCAAGCACAGCCAGCTTGCATCCGGTCCGGTAAGCAGGATCCACACCCAGCACTTTTTTGCCTTTGAGCGGCGGCGAAAGCAACAGAGCTTTGAGGTTCTCGCTAAAGATGTGAATCGCGTGATCTTCGGCCTTCTCCGTAAGTTCAGTTCTGAGTTCACGCTCAATGGAGGGCGCAATCAAACGTTTATAGGCATCCTTGTAGGCCGCTTCCACTTCTGAAGCGGAAGGGACACCTTGTTCCTTTATGGTCTGGCGATGAAGATAGTCATGGATCCGATTCTCCTCAACCTCGATTTTGACACGCAATACTTTCTCTTTTTCGCCGCGGTTGATGGCCAGGACCCTGAACAGTTTGATATGTTTTACGGGTTCGCTGAAGTCATAGTACATCTCATAGACTTTCTGGGCGTCTTCGGCGTCCTTCTTAAGCTTCGTGACAACTTTTCCGTAAGAAAACGTCTGATTGCGAATCCATTTGCGATACCTCGCCTCGTCGCTGATGCGCTCGGCAATGATGTGACGCGCGCCTTCGAGTGCGTCTTCCACGGACTCGACCGCTTCGTTAAGAAACTGCGACGCAAAGCCTTCAAGATCAAGATTCCTTTCAAACTTGAGAATCTCGTCCGCCAGTGGCTCAAGGCCTTTTTTGATGGCCATGGTGGCTTTGGTCTTTTTCTTTTCTTTGTAAGGACGATAAAGGTCTTCAACCTCGATCAGCTGCCGGGAGGCCTGAATGGCAGAGCGCAGTTCGTCGGTCAAAAGCCCTTTTTCGTCAATCAGCCGAATGACGTCCTCTTTACGGTCTTTGAGTTGCTTCTGGTACTGATAGGCTTTTTCGATTTCGCGAATCGATGCCTCATCAAGACCGCCCGTCATCTCTTTACGATAACGCGCAATGAAAGGGACCGTGTTTTCTTCCAGCAGTGAAAGCACAGTTTCGACAATCTGGTCCTTGATACTCAGTCGTTTGGAAAGTTCCGAAATAATCGTTTGGTCCATAGAATCCTCCATTACGGTGTATAGTTGCCTGATTGGATGTCCGCCAATAAGTCACGAATCGGCTCAACACCAACAAGCGGCCCTTCCAGCACTTCGCCTGATTGCATTACGAGCATGGTCGGTACATGCGTCACTTCGGCAGGCGGCGTCCCTGTTGTCTGATGCGACAATACAATCGGTACGTCATCATGATGATTCATATAATGATCGGCGATGTCGTCGAATAAATCCTGACACGCCGGACATTGCGGCAAGTAGAAATAAAGCAGATACATCTCACCGGTCTCATCGTAATCGCTCAGTTCCGAGAAATCATCAATGTGCGGCATGTCTTCATAGTCCACACTCTCAGCGCAGGCATAGAGCGAAAACGTAAGAAGCAGGCTGAATGCCAAAATCATATATTTTTTGATGTTCATGTTATCAACTCCTGTTTTATCCATTTTATTCGAATTGTTTGTCCATTACAACTAAATGGACCTACTTTTCAAAATGGAGCCGATATCATTCCATGTACTGTTCAAAATCGTGCGTGTCCGCCGTCTCAAGGAATGCGAGTATGGCATCCACGCCGTAGATGGCTTCTTGTATCTGCTCGTTTCCAAGAATGAGCAAAGCGGGTTCTTCAAACCGGAGGTCGTCCACACCGATGCCGATGACATCATGAAGATTGACAAGCGAGACCGGAATGCCTTGCGCGTTGTCGGCCGCAAACATGAATGCGGCTTCGTTCACTTGGGCGCTCGCCTCTGTGGTTCCTTCTTGATCGCGACCGTAGACATAGATGACCTCGGGACCTTCCCACGCCATGTCACGAATAGCGTACCAATTGCGGATGTGTTCAAAGTCGTCATACGTGTATTCACCATACGTTTCTTCGTATCCCGGAAGGGTTCCAAGGCTATCGGGCATCCAGTACTGACCGTCCTCAAACGCTTCGATAAAACGATAGATCGGTCCGGCACCATAAAATTTGTCTTGGA
>PWHE01000117.1 GCA_003554735.1 Mollicutes bacterium
AAAATAAGTTATACATCCTACGCTGGCATTACCCAGATCAGGTAAGGTTTCATTCTAGTGTCAAGAATGTCTCAGCCTAGTTCTCTAAGCTCCCCTGATTTTATCGACATTTCCATTATAACATGTTTGCTTTGTTGCACAAGCAAAAGACTAATTTAAAAACGTCTGGAACTCAAGTGTGTGGCCGTCCGGGTCCTTTGCGTAGAAATGATAGATTTTGAACTCGTCGTTGAGTTTCGGTTTTGAGACTTCCGCAGAACGGCTCTTGAGGTGGTTGTGCATGCGTTCGACATCAACACGACGCTCATAGACGAAGGTAATGCAGGTCGACTCGGCCATGTTTTTCGGATGGTGGGTGCAAAACCCGATTTTTCCGTGACCGTCCATGTCGAAAATCAGGCATTTGCCCTGGTCGCGGTACAGTTTCAGATTGAGCACGTCGCCATAAAACTTACGTACTTCGTTCAGATCATAGGTCTTGTAAAAATGAATCACATCTTTCATAGTCATCCCTCCACCTTGATTATAACAAATAAAATCGAAAGAGGTGTGAGGTAAGCACACCTCGATGCATTATTCGATGATTTCGTAGATCAGCGGGTTGTCTTCCACTGCTTCGTCTTTGATCTCAAACGCGTCAAGGACGGTGTTGACTTCTTCGTTTATGGCTTCCTTATTGGAATAGAGGTAGGCGAGTTCTTCGCCTTCCTCGACATGGTCGCCGACTTTCTTGTTGAGGACGATGCCGACATCGGGGTCGATCACGGCGTCCTTGGTCGCACGTCCGGCGCCCAGGCGCATTGCGGAAAGGCCGATCGCAAGGGCATCGAGTGAATGGACGTATCCGGAGGATTCGCTTTTCACGGCGATGATGCCTTTGGTCTTGACATAGTCATTCAGGTCGGGGAACACACCGCTTTGCGCTTTGACAAGGGCTTTGAACTTGTCGGACGCTTCAAGGGAAGCGATTTTTTCTTCAATCATGGTTCTCGCTTCTTTGAGCGTGTCGGTAATGCCGGCCTGATGAACCAGGTGCGCACCGATTTGGATCGAAATCTCGCTCAGGTCCTTGGGGCCGTTGCCTTGCAATGTCTGGATGGCCTCGACCACTTCGAGTTTGTTTCCAACGGCGTAACCGAGGGGTTCGGACATGTCGGTGATGAACGCGACGATCTTCTTGTCGAAGTTCTTGCCGATCTTCACCATCGTGCGCGCCAGTTCACGGGCGTCTTCGAGGGTCTTCATGAAGGCGCCTTTGCCGATCTTGACATCGAGGACGATGACATCGGCGCCGCTGGCGAGCTTCTTGCTCATGATCGACGCGGCGATCAAGGGGATGCTCGGAACGGTTCCGGTGACATCGCGCAAGGCATAAAGTTCCTTGTCCGCCGGCGCGAGTGAGCTTGTTTGACCGGCAACCGCCAGATTGATATCGTTGACCTGCTTGATGAACGCTTCGCTGGAGAGCGAGATATCGAATCCTTCAATGCTTTCAAGCTTGTCCAGTGTGCCGCCGGTATGACCGAGGCCACGGCCGGAAAGCTTGGCGAACTTAGCGCCGCATGCGGCCACAAGCGGGCCCAGTACGAGGGTGGTCTTATCGCCCACGCCGCCGGTTGAGTGTTTGTCGACTTTAATGCCGTCGATGCTCGAAAGATCGATGATATCGCCGCTATGGAGTACGGCATTGGTGAAATGCGTCACTTCCTCATCGTTCATGGAGTTGTAATAGATCGCCATCAGAAGCGAGCTCATCTGATAGTCCGGGATGTCGCCTTTGGTATAACCCTGGACAAAGAAGTCGATTTCCTCTTTGCTCAGGGGATGATTGTCGCGTTTCTTTTCAATAATGTCTACCATTCTCATGGTTTTCACTCCTCATTAAGTCATAGTATCGTAATAACATGCCATTTTAACATATTCGCGTCGCTTTGGCACTATTTGCTGTCGATTTCACGGAAATGTTCGATCTGTTTTTCAATCATGGCGCGCACATGGCGTGAGAGTTCCTGGGTGTTCATGTGCTGATAGTCCTCATAATGCATGACAGGATGGAAATGGATGTATACGTGCTGTCTCAAAAACGGCCAGCCCTTCCAGGTGTTGCAGAAATTGTAGATGGTGGTCACAAGGATCGGGGCTTTCGGTTTGGTCGCGAGTTTGAAGGCACCCGGTTTGAAATCACGCATCGTGTTGCTTTTGCTGCGTGTGCCTTCAGGATAGATGACCACCGGAACATCGCGTTTGTACTGTTTGATGGCCTTGATGATGGCTTCGATGGCGCTCCTGTCTGTGAGGCGGTCGATCGGGACATTGCCAAGGATGCCCACAAGCCGGCCGAGGACGGGCCAGCGAAACAGTGACTTTTTGGCGACGAAAATCAGGGGTTGTTCGGGAACGAACGGCTTGACTGCGATGATGTCATAGTTCGTCTGATGGTTCCCGACCATCACGAAGGGTTCGTTTTGCGGAATGTTCTCAAGACCGCTCGCATGGATTTTGAGGCGAAGGGCGCGTATCACAAAACGCATGATGCTGTTGACCACTTTGTGGTTGCGCATGTTCTTGGTCTGATCGCCCTTTTGGAAGCGGCCATAAAGGCTCATGAAGATGAGCAACAGCGCAAACGTGCTCGCAAACGCCAACACAACGGCCGCAATCCAAAGCGCCAAGGCGATTGGTTCCAGTGTGAAGCCGCCGAACAAAAAGGCGTAGGTAACGGTGAGAATGAACCAGACAATGCTAAAGAGTGCGGTGATCATAGTCGGTCCCCTTTCGTAAGTAGGTGGCGAATGTGAGGGGCGGGTCATCCGCTTTGTTCACCAGACGGTATTGCGAGTAGTCCACTTCCGGGAAAAAGGTGTCACCCTCATATTCACCGTCCACATGCGTGATATAAAGTACGTCGGCATATGGCAAGGCCGCCTCGTAGACCTGACGGCCGCCGATGATGAAAAGCCGGTGGTCTTTCGGAATGGTTTTGAGGTAGCTCTTAAGATCGTGAATGACGCGTGCGCCCTTGAAAGTGCGCTTTTGCGTGGTGAGCACGATGTTGTCCCGGTTGGGCAATGGTTTTCCGAGGGACGCCACAATCGATTCATACGTCTTTCTTCCCATGACTACCGTGTGATTAAGTGTCTTTTGTTTGAAGTGCTTCAAATCTTTAGGGAAATGCCAGGGCAGGGCGTTGTCTTTACCGATCAGCCCTTTTTTGTCCATGGCCACAATCAATGCGATCATCAGACGCTCACCTTCCCTTTGATATGCGGATGATGTAGATAGTTCTCCAGTGTGAAATCGTCATACGTCATCGCGAAAATGTCCTTTTTATCCGGGTTGATCCGCATGGTGGGTAGCGGATAGGGTTCGCGTGCGAGTTGTTTTTTGACTTGCTCGATGTGGTTGTTATAGATGTGCGCATCGCCCATCGTGTGCACGAAATCCCCGACTTCGAGATCCAGGTGTCTGGCGATCATCATGGTCAAAAGCGCATAGGAGGCAATGTTGAAAGGGACCCCCAGGAATGCGTCGGCACTGCGCTGATAGAGTTGGGATGAAAGTTTCCCGTCATTGATATAAAACTGCACCATCATATGACAGGGCGGTAGGGCCATCTCATCAAGCAACGGCGCATTCCAGCTGTTGATGACCAACCGTCTTGAATGGGGCGTCTTTTTCATCATGTCGATGACATCTTTCAGCTGGTCGACCACTTTTCCGTTGCCTTCGAAAGCGCGCCACTGTTTCCCGTAAACCGGTCCGAGATCGCCCCATTTTTCCGCAAAGCCAGGATCGGTGTTGATGCGTTCGATGAACGCTTTCATCGTCTCCCCCTGGTAGGCGTCGCTTTGCTTATATTTCTGAAAGGGCCACTCGTTCCAGATTCGCACACCGTTTTGGGTGAGATAACGAATGTTCGTGTCGCCTTTTATGAACCATAGAAGCTCGTGAATGACACTTTTCACATGCACTTTTTTGGTTGTCACGAGCGGAAACCCTGCACTCAAATCGAAGCGCATCTGATAGCCGAATGTGGAGATGGTTCCGGTTGATGTGCGATCGGACTTCGGGGTTCCGTTTTCAAGGATATGTCTCAAAAAATCCAGATACTGTTTCATTTCGCTCACCTCGTAATGGTATTATATCATACGTGCCAAGAAAAAACGCCCTTTGAAGGCGTTTTTATAAGAGGGGTTCCACACGTATGTGGGGGGCGGGGATGCTAGTTCTTTGTGTTGATGAAGGTAATTTTCTCGGCGATGACTTCAGGATAGGAAAACGACTTTTCCGCATCAATTTCATAGTAGCGCTGCGCAAGTCGCGCCTTCACACCGATGGTTGAGCCTTTTTTGCAGTACTGGACCGTATTCTCCGCAATGCCGCTCCAAAGCGTACAGCGGATGAAATCCGTTTCATACGTCCCGGTCTCCTGACTCTTGAAACTTCGCTGCAACGCCAGTGTGATGGTCGTGACTTTCTTTCCGTCGTCGGTGGTCCTGAGTTCCGGATCATAGACGAGCCTTCCAACCAAAATGACTTGATTTACCATATCTTCCTCCTTCTTTGTGTACAGTCTACCGCGTTTTTGGTGGAACGTCATGGTGCGCTAATTCAGGGTTTGGGACGGTTTATGAGGTTGATTTATCCATTACGGCCGAAAAAGACAAAAAAAAGACCGCTCAGGGTCTTTTTTCGGAAGATTTCGTCAAATCGACATGATAACGCAGACTTTCAGGATTGTGTGAAAATATCGTTGACGTGACGAATCTCGTCGATCAGGCGGTGAATGATGCGGGCATCTTCGGTAAAGCGCTGGAGCTGTTTTTTGTTCAAGGGACGGAAAAACTTAAGAGCGAACGTATTTTCATGGTCGTTGAATGATATGAAGAACTTGTTGCCCACGAAAGAGAAATCGATGGTGTCGCGATGCAGTTCGTCCAGTTCTTTGAAAAGTGCCACGGTTGTGTCTGTGAACATGCGTTTGTTGCAGGGTTCCGATGTCGTATAGAGGGTGAACCGGTCGTTGAACAATGCGCTCAAAGCGGCCGATTTCATGAAGCGTTTGTCGGGAAGCGGTTCGAAGTACTGCAAGCCCATACAGTCGCAGGCGAACGGCTGGTTGAACTCGAAAATGAATATGCGCCCCGAAAAGATAGGCTTTTTTTGATTATCGCCGTCATAAAGCATAACATCGCTCGAAAGAAACGGGACGGTGTTGAGCGTTCCGGTGATGAGCCCTTCGGATTGATACGCTTCGCTAAGCGGCAGGAAGCCCGAGTTGTTGATCTGATAACGCGAAAGGCCGACACGGGGGTGATAGTTTCCCCCTTTCATCCAGTCTTCGAGAAGGTTGCTGATGAACGCTTCTTTGAAATTTTCCTTGACGTGTGAGAAATTGGAGGCGCCGAAAAAAATCATGAGCAGTCCGAAAACGGCACCGATACTGCTTAAAAGAAGCCATTCGTCAAGCGAATAGACCCCACCGGACACGATGACGATGAGCACACCAAAGGTTATGGTGAGCTCAGCAGTCAGTTTTTGTCTGTAAAGTTTTCGTATTTCTTCGTTCATGGTTGTCTCCTAAACGTGGCATCATTCACTGAAAAGCATCCGCATGAGATTGGAGAACCTTGGGTTCGCGTATTTGTCATAGACGACTTCCCTGGCGAGGATCGGATCATCGGTGATGATGCCATCGACGCCGATGTCGCGGATATTGCGGAGGTTCGTCTGTGAGTTCACAGTCCAGACATAGACATCCTTGCCAGCCGAACGGATGGCATCGGCATAGCGCGGATTCTCCATCAGAATGTATTTGTTGAAACCATAGGCATCGACATGGTCAATGTCGATGAGCGCATTGATCGAGCCGTAAAAACTGATTACAAGATAAAGCGTTTCGATGTCTTCGTTGAGCTCTTTGACTTGTTTTAACTGGTCTGAAGAGAAGGTCAGGATTTTGACATCGTCCACCATGTCGAGTCGTTCAACGGTTTCCACCGTAATCTCTACCATCTCGCGAGAGTAATCCTTGAGGTCGATATAGGCCTTCGCATGGCCGTTGATGGCGTTGAGCGCCTCTTCGAGCGTCGGGATGGGCTCGCCCTCAAACTCATCGGAGAACCAGCTGCCCGCATCGAGTTCCCGGATTTCTTCATAGGTCATGTCCGCAACCCTGCGGTTGAGCGGATCGTCGGTCGTCCGTCCGGTGCGGGTATCGTGCATCAGCACAGGGACGTTGTCGGATGTCAAAAGCACATCGAACTCGACCGCGTCGGAATTTTCCTCAATGGCAAGCTCGATGGCCGCCATGGTGTTTTCAGGCGCGCGCAGTGATGACCCGCGGTGTGCCACGATATCCGGGGCATTGAAATAATCGAGGCCGCCCCTTCTTTGCACGGCCGCGTACACCGTCGTCCCATTTAAAATCAGCGCGATCGCGAGCCCCAAAGCCACAGCGGGCTTAATAAATCGTGAAGAAAGGAACTTGAACGGTTTGGCCTCTGTTTCGGGCAGAGTGTCCATTTCATTTTCGGGCGTCTTTTCATGGTACCATTCGCTCATCCAGGCATAATTGACCGGCAGCAATATGAAACTCGCCACCAGCGCGACGCCGACATACACGGTATAAAGAACGGTCAGCAACGCACCAAGAAGAACCGTCTGGCCTCTGGTGATGAAGATGAAACCGGCGATTAAAAGCATGATGAGCAGATATATGGCATAAAAAATCAGATTGAGCAGAACATTAAGGACGATAAAGTCCACAATGATGCCTCCACGGTTGCCCTTCAATAGGCTCCGGACTCTACGATATGCTTTTTTGAGCGGTTTGTTTTCGAGGGTGAAAACGTTCATGGAGAAAATGTTTTCGACAAACACGATGAACAATGCCAAAGAAAGCGAGACCGAAACCACGATGAACAGGGTTTCCGCAAAGATGTTGTCGGTGATAAACTGCGGGATCGCCAGCGTCGAAGCGATTCCGCTTACGTGCGCAAGATTGACGGTGATGAAAAACACTAACGCAAGCAGGACAAAAAGGATGTGGAACCGTTTGACTTTCCTTGGCAATTTCCTGAGTGCGATGCGCATCAGTTCACGTAAGGTGACATTGCGCTCACTTCTGGAAAACCGGAAGAGCAGTGACAGGACCACCATCTCGAAGGCGACATACACGCCGAGGATGAAAAGCATGACGAAAAGGATCAGGATGGTCGTGGGTCGCTGCAGGTAATCGATCATGAGCGCATTTGTAATATAGCGGTACCCCGATAGCCTGATGGACAAAAAGAAAAGCCCGCCGAGTACCGGAAATATCAAAAGCACGCCGATGATGCGGTAGATGGCTTCAAAAGCCACAAGCGTCTTGAAATTGTTTCGAATGAGCAAATAGGTTTCCTTGAATCTGTTACGCATAATATCAGCCTTTCATATGTTACTTCCATTATAACAAATGGGATGGCCCATTGAAACAAAGTGCATAAAAAAGGCATCCCCGCAGGATGCCTTCATGCATTTTTCGTCGGTTATTTGAGCGCTTGTTTGATGAACCAGATGTGCTTGTCGTAATCCTGGACAATGTCTTCAAGCATCGCGACGGTCGCGAAATCGTCGTCCTCGTCCGCTTTGTTGCGGGCATCGGCGATGAGACCTCTCAAGTACTCGAGCGTATCGCGAAGATGCTCATAGGTTTCATGGATGGTATAGTCCCTGTTTTCAAGCTCTTCGATTTTTGTACGCTCAAGATAGGCTTTCGCGCTCGCTGGAGGGAACTCACCGAGCATTTTCACGCGTTCGGCGACCTCGTCGTAATTCTCATTGAGCATGTCGTAGAGCTCTTCAGCATATTCGTGAACCTCTTTGAAACGTTCTCCCGGTTCACCGATCACATTCCAGTGAAGGTTATGGAACTTGACAAACGCAATGGATAAATCGGCGACAAGCTGGTTCAGTAGATCAATCTTGCTCATTATGATTCCTCCTTGTGAATTTGTTTACAGTTCCATTATAATGTAATCATTACAGTTTTGCAACCGTTACACTTACTTGTTCGCCCGCACGATGTAAGACGACAAAAAAGCATCATCCAGTCGCCGGCTTTGTGCACTCACCTCTTCGAGCGTGATCTCGGAGGCGATGGTCAATACGTCGTAATAATTCACATCGCTTTGGATATAGTCCGTAAACTGGTACGCGAGCGATTCGGGGTGGTCAAGACCGAGGATGAAATTCCCGAGCATCTGGCGTTTGACACGGTTGAAATCCTCCCGTGATATCGCGAGTGTTTTCAAATCTTTTATGGCTTCTCTGAGCGTCGTGTCCGCTTCGTGGGGGTCGGGGGTTTCCGAGCCGATCAGCGCGTAGGCGTAATTTTTCTCGTAAGCGACCTCGAGACCGTATGTATCGTTGATGATGCCTTTTTCCAACAAGGCCTCGTAAAGGTCGGACGATTTGCCGAGGGCGAGGTCGAGGAAAATCGAAAGACTCAGGGAGTCTTTGATGCGTTCGACGGCGGATCCGTCAAACGGGGTCAGCTTGAGCCCCAGAAGCACCGAAGGCATCTTGACGTTCAGCGTTTCGTCCGCTTTTTTCCGCACGACATGCGAGGGTTCTTCGGGCAAGGCCGGGTTCGGACGCTTGCTTGTCTGCCCGGGCAACGTGACAGTGGATTCGAGCGCGCCCAGAACGGTGTTTGCATCGGCGCCGCTCACAATCACAAGCGTCGCGACATCCGGCGTATAGTAGGCTTCATGCATGTCGCGCAAATGATCGAGCGTGATGGCTTGAATCGATTGCTTGGTGCCAAGGATGTCATCACGGATCGGATGCGTGTGGTACAGGTTGTTGATGAGGCCGTGATATTGTTTGTAATAAGGGTCATCGAGATGCATGTTCAACTCTTCGGTGATGATGTTCTTCTCTTTTTCCACACCGGTTTCGGTGAACTCGGGGTAAAAAAACATCTCGATAAGCCGTTGCGTGTTCGATAAAAGATGGTTCGTCGCACTGAAGAGATACGTTGTCTGGTTATGTTCGGTGAATGCGTTCAAAGAGGCTTCTTGAAGCGAAAACGCCTTCGATATGTCCGCGCCGTCTTTTTCGAACACCTTGTGTTCAAGAAAATGGGCCACGCCTTTGGGCACTTCCTGAACCGATCCGGTCTCATCCAGGTAGGATTGGTGGATGGAACCGATCGGCGTGCTCAACGTGACATAGCTTTTGGAAAAGCCCGGCTTATGGATGAAATAAGTCGACAGTCGCTTCTTGAGTCTGGTGTGATAAAGCGTCTCTTTATAGTTCGGATATTCAATTCGTTTCATTGTTCTCACTCCCGAGCACATAGGTGAATACCCATGTGAGCGTGTTGGCGACCCGGATGATGTCTTCGCGGGAGACCATGTCAATCGCTTCCAGGTGGGATGTCTCTTCGAAGGGGACATTGAACAGACTGTGCCGCAGCCCCTTGAGCGAAAGGTTCCGGATATTGTCGTAGCTTTTCTTGATTTGCGATATACGGTGTTTTTTGGCCAGAATGAGGTCTTCATCCTTGAAGTCGCCTTCCTGGACGCGTTTCAAAGTTTGGCGGATCAGCGTTTTGGCTTTCTCAATGTGTCTGCCTTCCATGCCCGAAAGCACGGTGATCAAGGATGAAAACGGGGCGTAGCCCGAATGGACGTAGTACGCCAGGGAATGGTTTTCCCTCACTTCACGGAACAACAGTGATTCGCTGCTTTCGCCGAACATCGCGTTGAACACGCTTAAGGGGAAATAATCTTCGTCCTTGTAGTAGATGTCGCTTCTGAGCGTCATGAAAAGACGGTCCTGAGAGAGTTCCATGGTCTCTTTTACCGGCGTGAGCGTCTTGAAGTCATGGCGGATGAAAAGGTCTTTCGGCAACGGTCTGCCTTCAAGCGGCAGGGTTTTGACAAAATCCAGAGCGCGCTCGCGGTCGAAATCTCCGCTCACGCTGATCTGTACCGGATTATCCTTCATCATGCCGTTGTACGCGTCCGTGACATCGGAAAGGGTGACATCAGGAATCTTTTCTTCCACACCGAGGGCGTTGATGTTGTAGGGATGGTCTTTGTAGAGATGCTCATAATACCGTTTCGCGGCGTAGCGCGTCTTATTGGTGTATTCCGCTTTGAAATAATCGTCAAGAAACTGTTTTTCTTCACGAAGGGATTTCTCATCGAACAGGGGATTGTGGAGCACCTCTTTGATGAACGCAAAAACCTCGGTGAGCAGGGAGGCGTCCGTGAAGGCCGGGGCGGGCAGGCTGAAGGAGAACTGATTGATGTGCTGGGTCCCCAGATTCATCGACTGGGCGGAGAACTGGGTGTCATACATCGTCTCAAGCGCCTTGGTCATGGCCTTTCTTGAGGGGTAGCGCTGTGATTTGGCCTTCATCATCGCAAGCGCGAGATGACGGGATGTGACCGTGTTTTCACTGAGCGCGTCAAAAAAACGCACAGTGATGTTGAGCGTCTTGAACTGCTCGGTCTGGATCAGGTGGACGGGGATGGCGTTGACATAAGCGGTTTCAAATTTCATGTGAACCTCCAAAAGGGTGTCAAAAGGTCAAAAAAAGTGCCGAAGCACTTTTTTTGTCTTATTCTGCGAGTGAGAGCGCGATTTCCATCATTTTGGTAAAGGCGTTCTGGCGCTCCTCGGCGCTGGTGGCTTCCTTGGTGACCAGCGAATCGGAGACGGTGAGGATGCACGCCGCTTCCTTGCCGGTCATCTTGGCGTTATGGAAGAGCGCGAAGGATTCCATTTCGACGGCGATGGCATTGTGTTCCTTGTAAATGGTCTTGTAGTCATCGAAGTTTTCACGATAGAAGACATCGCTGCTGTGGATGACCCCTTTACGAATGGGGATGTCAAGGTCGGATGCGTGTTTTTCAAGGGTATCGTTGAGTGACTTCGTGGGATAGGTATACGCTTCGTCGTAGGTACCCGATTGCACCTTGGCATAACTTGATTCGCTGTACGCGCTGGTCGCAAGCAGCACATCGTAGAGGTCGATCTCATCGGTGTAGGCGCCGCATGAACCGATTCGCACGATACGCTCGACATCGAAGAACTTATAAAGCTCATAGGAATAGATGCCGATCGAAGGCATGCCCATTCCGCTTCCCATGACACTGATGGGCTTGCCTTGGTAGGTTCCGGTGTAGCCGAACATGTTTCTCACAGTGTTGAAACGTTTGACGTTTTCCAGGTAGTTGTCGGCGATGAATTTTGCGCGCAACGGGTCACCCGGCATGAGGACCGTCTTCGCGATGTCGCCTTTTTCCGCGTTAATGTGTGGTGTGCCCATAAAGTTCCCTCCTAATAGTTTTCTTTGCTGGTTTTGCCTTGCATGATGCTGACGCCGCTGGAAGCGCCGATGCGGGTCGCGCCGGCTTCGACCATGGCTTCAAGGTCTTCGAGGTTCTTGACGCCGCCGCTGGCTTTGATTTCTTTGTCGCCGGCGACTTTTTTCATGAGACGCACATCCTGAACGGTGGCACCGCCGGTGCCGAAGCCCGTTGAGGTCTTGATGAAGTCCGCACCCGCTTCAATGGCGGCGCGAGCGGCTTGTTCGATCTCGTCTTCGGTGAGGTAGCAGGTTTCGAGAATGACTTTGAGCGTATGGTTGTGCGCCGCTTCACGAACTGCTTCCACTTCTTTTTTCACAAGGTCGAAACGGCCTTCTTTGGCCCAACCGATATTGATGACCATGTCGATTTCATGCGCGCCTTTCTTGAGGGCGTCCGTCGTTTCATAGACTTTCGTCTCGGTGGTGTTTGCCCCAAGCGGGAATCCGATGACCGTGCAGACCAGCACGTCCGATTCTTTCAACGATTCCACTGCATATTCAATCCAGGCCGGATTGAGACAGACGCTTTTGAAATCGTATGAAATGGCTTCCTCGAGAATGTTGTCGATCTCGTTTTTGGTTCCGAATGCTTTTAAGTACGTATGGTCAATGAGTTTATTGATTTCCATCCGTTAGCCTCCTATATATTTTTAAGTATGTTTGTAAGAGCGGTCCCATCATGATGACGGTGATTGGCGTGCCGAAATAGAGTTCGCCGGCGTTGCCTTTGAAAAGCAGTGTAAGCCCCACACCGATCAGCACCGGGGTAAGTTCCATGAAAAAGCGTACCAATGCGATATTACGGGTCTTGAACTGTTTCATCAATACAAGCATGAGCTCTTCATAGATGCCGGCCGGATAGCGGCTGACGATCAGCATGGCGCCACCGATCGGAAGGATGAAGAGACCGAGGAAGAAAACAGCAAACTGGCTGTATCCGTCGGGGTTGAAGCCGGCAAAGAGGATTTCGTTGAAAAAATCCAGAAAGCCGCCGACGAGGACGAACGGGATGGCGAGGAACAAGTAGCGCCAGTCCCGGTTGTAAAGAATGACATAAGCGGTGATCAGCGCCGACACCGTCAAAAGTGCCGTGCCGAAGGTAAGCGGCGTGACGGAATAAAGCGCCGTATGAAGGACATCCCAGCTTGTGACCCCAAGACCGCTCCTAAGGAGCATCACCACGCCGAATGCGGTCACAAGGGCGCCAAACAGATAGATCAGCGCGTCTTTCACGGTGAATTTAAGGTCCTTCAGTTCAAGATCGATCATAAATTATCGCTCCCATCCAGCGCATCTGCCATGACAAAATCGGTGCCAGGATGACCGCAAGCACAAAGCTTCCGAGATTGACCGCACCGAATCCGATGCCGGCCAGCATGCCGAAAACAAGGGCCAGCGCAATCGCCAGCATTTCCACGCCGAGTCGCGTATAAAAGACGCTTTTGGTGTTGAACACGTCCATGAACACGACCATCAGTTCATCGAACACCCCGGCGGGAAAGTCGGAGAGGATGATCATCGAAAGACCGAACGTGATGATGAAGGTGCCGATGGCGAAGAGTGCCAGGCGGATAAGAACGTGATAGTTTCCTATATCAAGGTTCGAAAACACCACAATGTCCCAAAAATCGAGGAACGTGGCGACTCCGATAATGGGGATGATCATGAAAATGAAACGCCCTTTTCTCCGGTAAAGCATCACGACGCCCATCACGGTTGCGTTGATGAGGCCGCTTGCCGTACCGAGCGTGGAGCCGATGAAGGCGCTCAGGTTGTATGAGGTCGTGTCCCACGCGCCGGCACCCAGTCCGGTGGAGAGGACGGTGACGATGCCAAGCGGGAGCACGACGAAACCCAGAAGGTATTGCAAAATTCTGAGTTTGAAGTTGTCAAAAGGTTTTTTTCGCAATGTTTTCGTCATGTCTATTCTACTTTAAACCACAGGGAAAATCAATTGCGCTGTTCTTTCTTGAGCACGGCGGCGCACCGTTTGCAAAGCGTGTCCGTATCCACCGTGGTCACTTGCCAGCACCGCGCACAGGTTTCGCCTTCCGCCTTGGTCACGTCGATGCCGAGCGTCTCGAAGTCGTACGCCGCTTCCTTTTCGTCACTGATCTCGACTTGTGAGACGATCAGGAGGCGTTCGAGATCGTGCATGGATTCAAGCAGCGCCCTGGTTTCTTCGTTCTTCGGCTTAAGCGTCACTTTGGCGGTGAGCGACTTGCCGATGACCTTTTCATTTCTCGCATCTTCAAGGGCTTTTAGCACATGGTCGCGAAGTTTCATGAAACGGTCGTATTTCGATTTGAGCGCCTCGTCCTTTTCAACGAGCGCATCCGGCATGTTCTCAAGGTAGACGCTTTCTTCGGCGCGGTTGCCTTCAAGCGACTGATAGGCCTCTTCGGCAGTATGCGGGATGATCGGCGTCAACAGCTTGAGGAGCGCGAGCAGGATGTCATGCACCACCGTCTGCGCACTTCTTCTTACGGTGTCGTCCTTGGCTTCGATGTAGACGATGTCCTTGATGTAGTCGAGATAGAAGGCGCTTAGCTCTTTGGTCACAAAATTAATGATCGTACGGCTGACATCATCGAAGGCGTAACGTTCATAGTGATCGTTCACGGTGCGCACAAGTTCATCACGCTTGAGCATCATGTAACGGTCCGTGTCGTTCATGGCCGCATACTCGACGCGGTCTTTACGCTGGTCGAAATCCCCGATCGTTCCGAGCATGAAGCGCACGGTGTTGCGGATCTTGCGGTAGGTTTCACTGACTTGTTTGATCATCTTGTCGCTGATGCGCACGTCAGCCGAATAATCGACGGACGCGACCCACAGTCGAAGGATATCGGCACCGAGCTGGTCCATGACCTTGAGCGGGTCGACGACGTTGCCTTGCGACTTGCTCATCTTACGGCCGTGGCCGTCGAGCACAAATCCGTGGGTGAGGACCGCTTTGTACGGACTCTTGCCCCAGTAGGCCACACCGGTCGAGAGGCTTGAATTGAACCATCCGCGGTATTGATCGGAGCCTTCCAGGTAAAGATCGGCCGGATAGGAAAGACCGAAATCGGTCATGCCGCCTTTATGGGATGTTCCGCTATCGAACCAGACATCGAGGATGTCGGTTTCTTTTTCAAAGTTTCCGTTCGGAGATTTATCGCTTGTGAATCCATCGGGAAGGAGGGCGCTCGCTTCCCATTCGAACCAGATGTTGGAACCGTGTTCTTTAAAGAGCTTACCGACATGGCGGATGATTTCCGCATCAAGAATCGCTTCGCCGTTCTCGTGATAGAATACCGGAATCGGGACACCCCATGCACGCTGGCGGCTGATGCACCATGAATCGCGGTCCTTGATCATGTTTTCCATCCGGGTTTCGCCCCAGGATGGAATCCACTCCACATCATGCACTTCTTTGAGCATGGCGTCCTTGAGGGTCTCGATGCTTGCAAACCATTGGTTGGTGGCTCGGAAGATGACCGGTTGCTTGGTCCGCCAGTCATGCGGATAGCTATGCTTGATCCATTCCATCTTGAGCAGGTTGCCCGTTTCTTCGAGGTCCTTGACGACCTCTTTCGAGCATTTTTCGATGAACATGCCGTCATAACGTCCGCTTTCAGCGGTCATGTGACCGCGTTCATCGACGGGGCAGAACACCTCGAGGTTGTTCGCTTTGCCGATCAGGAAGTCGTCCTCCCCGTGTCCCGGAGCGATATGCACAAGTCCGGTCCCGCTTTCGATGGTCACGTGATGCCCTTCGAGAATGGGGCTTTCGCGGTCGTATAGCGGATGCTTGTACGTGAGACCGAGCAAGTCGGCCCCCTTGATGTGGCGCACAATTTCAGGGTTCTCCCAGCCGAGCGATTCGCTGATGGTATCAAGCAGTGCCGTCGCAAGCACATAAAGGGTGCCCTCATGGCGCACGAAGACATAATCGATCTCGCTTGAGACCGCGGTCGCGAGGTTGGCGGGAATCGTCCAAGGCGTGGTCGTCCACACCAGAAACTTGAACGATTCTTCAAAAGAGCCAGTATTCACGGCGTCAAACGTGAAATAGATCGAGGGCGAACGTTTGTCGCGATACTCGATTTCGGCTTCAGCCAGTGCGGTTTCGCTGGACGGAGACCAGAATACCGGTTTGAGGCCTTTGAAAATCAGCCCTTTTTCGACCATCGTAGCGAACACTTCAAGCTGAGAGCCTTCATAGTGAGGCGCCATGGTCATGTAGGGATTCTCCCACTCGCCAAGGATGCCGAGGCGCTTGAACTGGGTGCGCTGGTTGTCGATTTGTCTGAGCGCATAGTCTTTGCAATGGTCGCGGAACTCCGCAACACTCATCGATTTGCGGTCTACGCCCTCATTCTTGGTCAGCGCGCTTTCAATCGGCAGACCGTGCGTATCCCAACCGGGCACGTAGCGGGTATGAAGGCCTCGCATCGATTTATCCCGGACGATCATGTCCTTGAGGACTTTGTTGAGGGCATGACCGATATGGATGTCACCGTTTGCATACGGCGGTCCGTCCGGAAGGACGAAGGGGGGGTTTCCCTCGTTTTTCTTCAGTCTCTTGTTGTAAATGTCATTGTCCTGCCAAAAACTTTGGCGGGATGGTTCGTTCTTGCCCAGATTTCCGCGCATCGGAAAGGATGTTTTGGGCATGTGCAGGGTGTCTTTGTAATCTTTCATCGTTAACACGCTCCTTAGATAAATAAAAAAGGCCCGAAAACAAGGACGAACGTGTAAGTCCGCGGTACCACCTTGATTCCGAAACCGGCGCTTGACGTCTTTAACGCGGACAGGCGGAACGGCTTTTGGCCGTTCATCTCCACGGTGATGTCCTTCCGAATGCATCTCCAAGTTCGCAGCACCACTTGGTCTCTTTTAGATAGGGGTTCGGAAAGCGCGTCCGCTTCACAGACGTTATGTGATCAGTTCTCAACGTATTATATATAATTTGCAGAGCAATTGCAAGCATTACAGTGTCTGAATGAAGTCGGCCATGAACATGAGGAAGAACCGTAGCAGCAAAATGCCTATGATCGGGGTGAAATCAAAGTTTCCGAAAACGAGAAAGCCCCGGAATATCCTGAGGTAGGGGTCGACAATCTGATGCAAAAACGCATAGATGCGTGAATTCCTCAGTTCGGGAACCCAACTCAGGAGGATATAGCCGATGATGGCGAACATATAGATGTTGAGGATGAAATATAACACCTCGAAAAAGGCGATGAGAAATGGATTAAGCAATAACATAGAGTCTACTCCTTGTATTTGTTGATGAACTTGCGCAGCGATTTGTCTTTGAGGTCTTCTTTTGTCGCGAAGGCCATGATCTTGTCACGAATGACTTCGACGTTGCCGTCAAGGGCATAGATGACGCCGCTAAGAAAAACGATGAAACGGTTGCTTTCGATGAGGTCGAACTCTTCGAAATTCAAGATCAGCGGTTTCCTGTACATGAGTTTGTCCGCAAGGTCGAACACGTCGGTTTCCTCGTCAACCTTGATGAATTCAGTTCGGTCATAAGCCTTTTCAGGCTTTTTCTTCTTTTTCATCGTGCATGCCTCCGTTCAAAAGAATACGGCCGAGTCGCAAATGGGTGGTTCCTTCTTCCAAGGCGATTTCGTAGTCGTTTGTCATGCCCATGGATAGGTATTGGAGCGAAGGATAGGTATTTTTGGCGGTGTCCCTCAGTTCTCGTAGCAATTTGAACTGGCGTCGGATAACCACCTCGTCGGTGGTCAGTTCCGCCATGCCCATCAGGCCGATCGGCTGAATGTTTTTCAGTGGTTTCAAGCTTTCGAGGAAAGGCATCAGGTCATCGGGCTCGACGCCGTGTTTCTGCTTTTCGTTCGAGATGTTGACTTGGATGAAACAACGGAGCGGCCTTTCTCTTCTTTTGTTGATCTCTTTCGCCAGTTTTACCCGGTCCAGACTGTGGAGCACATCGATATCGTTAATGATTTTCTTGACTTTCTTGGTCTGTAACGTTCCAAGAAGGTGGACTTCCACAGGATACTGCCTGAATGTGTCAATCTTATCTTGAAGCGCCTCGACCCTCGATTCGCCGAACGCCTTGATGCCGGCATCGACATAAGGGCCGAAGGCATCCTTGTCAAGATATTTCGAAGCCATGACGAGTGTGACATCCGGATGATTGGTCTGCAAGGATTCAATCAGTTTTTTGTTCATCGCATTACTTGAAACGGCTTTTGAGCCATGAAGGGATGGTCGATTTCTTTTCTTCGTCGTCTTGCGGTTCCTCGTCCGGGTCTTCTTTGTCTTTCTTCGCTTTTTTGGCCTTCTTTTTTTCTTTTTTGGTCGTGGGCTCATTCGATTCCGCTGAGGAAATCTCCGCCTTTTCGCTTTTGCTTTCGTTTGATACGTAATCGCTGTCGCCAAGCGTGTCGATTTCAAGGCTATTGTTTTCATCGAAACCGGTCGCGATCACCGTCACGATCACCTCGTCCTCGAGGTCTTCGTTGATGGTGGCGCCATGGATGATGTTGATTTCGGTGCTCGATGCGGCCTGAATGGATTCGATGGCTTCCGTGACTTCCCAAAGCGCGATTTCCGTACCGCTCGTGATGTTGACGATGGCGTCGGTGGCACCGTCGATATTGGCATCGAGAAGGGGTGAATCAATGGCTTTTTTGGCGGCTTCTTCCGCACGTTCCTCACCGCTTGAAAGACCGATGCCCATCAGGGCGGTCCCTTTGTCTTTCATCACCGTCTTGACGTCCGCGAAGTCCACGTTGATCAGTCCGGGGACGGTGATGATTTCAGCGATGCCTTGCACACCTTGTCTGAGGACATTGTCCGCTTCGCGGAACGCTTCCAGCATCGAGGTGTTGCGATCGACGACATAGAGCAGACGGTCATTCGGTATGATGATCATGGTATCGACGTAGGGTTTCAGCGCATCAAGTCCTTCCAGCGCGGTCGCGACGCGACGCCTTCCTTCGAACTTGAACGGTTTGGTGACGATGCCGATGGTCAGACATCCGACCTCGCGGGCGATCTTCGCGATGACCGGCGCGGCGCCGGTTCCGGTCCCCCCGCCCATCCCGGCGGTAATGAAGACCATGTCGGTCTCCTGCAGCAACTCACGGATCTCATCTTCACTCTCAAGCGCGGCACGTCGCCCGATTTCAGGGTCCGCTCCGGCGCCGAGTCCACGTGTCAGCATCTTTCCGATCTGCAGTCTGATATCCGCTTTAGAAAGACGCAAAACCTGGGCATCGGTATTGATGGCCACAAATTCTACGCCTCTAACTTCGTTCTCTATCATGCGGTTGATGGCGTTGCCGCCGCCACCGCCCACACCTATGACTTTAATTGAGGGTTTTTGATGAAATTGGTCGTTGGGTTCGAACATAGTATGACCTCCAAGAAAATCTTTAGCCTTATTATAACGCATTCAATGAAAGAATAAAACACTTCAACTGAAGAATGCGACACAACAATGCGAAAATCAGTCCGAAGACGGGTAATAGCGTTTATAGAATTCCGCTTTGAAATCCAGAAGCCGGTCGGCTTCGATCGCCTTTCGGATGTCGTGCATGAGAGTTTTGAGAAAATAGAGATTGTGATAGCTGACCAGTCGCTGGCCGAGGGATTCCTGTGCTTTCAAAAGGTGGCGTATGTAGCTTCTGGTGTAGGTTCGGCAGACTTTGCAGTCACACGTTTCATCGAGTTTCCCGAGGTCCGCCTCGTACACTTTGGACTTGATTGCGATCCGTCCGTCGCGCGTATAGGCGGAGCCATGGCGCGCGAGCCGTGTAGGATTGACGCAATCGAACATGTCGACGCCGCGGATTACCGATTCGATAAGATCCTCAGGCGTTCCCACGCCCATCAGGTAGCGTGGCTTGTCGGCGGGCAGCTCATGCGTGATATGATCAAGGACGCCATACATCTCTTCTTTGGTCTCGCCGACCGAAAGTCCGCCGATCGCATAGCCGTCAAACCCGATGGCTTCAAGGTCGCTCAGCGACTGGCGACGCAATTCAAGGTAAGGGCCCCCCTGGACGATGCCGAAGAGGTTCTGGTCTTCTTTCTTGTGCGCTTCTTTTCCGCGTCTGGCCCACCGTGAGGTGCGTTCGACGCTCGCCTTCATGTAGTCATAATCGGCGTTGAAAGGCGGACACTCATCAAAACTCATGATGATGTCCGCACCGAGTTTTTCCTGGATGGCGATGCTTTTTTCAGGGGAAAGGAACAGTTTCTCACCGCTCTTGTGGTGGCGGAAATGCACACCGTCTTCCTCGATGGTGCGGTTGTTGGCAAGCGAGAACACCTGATAGCCCCCGCTGTCGGTGAGCAATCCTTTGTTCCAGTTCATGAACCCCTTGATGCCACCGTGCCTGGCGACGATGTCCTCGCCGGGCTGGAGCCAAAGGTGATAAGTGTTGCCAAGGATGATGCCGTCGCTCACTTCGTCCGCTTCATAAGGATCAAGCGTCTTGACGGTCGCCTGCGTACCCACGGGCATGAAAATCGGCGTGTCGAAAACACCGCTTGCGGTGTGGATTTTGCCGCGACGGGCTCCGGTTTGTGTGCAAGTGTGCTTCAGTTCATACGTCAGTTTCATTGTGAGTTTCCTTTCTCGAAGTTTCGGAAAGCGTTTGAGACCATCAGATTGATACGGTTCACCTGGTTGATTTCCGAAGCCGATGTGTCGTAATCGATAGCAACGATGTTGGAATGCGGGAAACGTTTTTTCAGTTTTTTGAACATTCCTTTGCCCGCGATATGGTTGGGAAGGCAGCCGAACGGCTGGGTGCATACGATGTTAGGCGCGTCATGTTTGATCAGGTCGACCATTTCCGCAGTCAGCAACCACCCTTCGCCCGTGTGGGTCCCAACATCGATAAAACCGTCGATAAGACTTTTGAGGGCCTTGTAGGATATGGGGGTCTCGAAGCCGGCTTTGCGCATCAGTTTACGCACTTTGCCGCGACGCACCTCGATATACCAAAGCAACGCCTTGAGCACAAGGCGCTCTTTCCGTGGGCCGCCGTAACGGCGGATGTCGTGAGCTCGCGAATCAAAGCTGTACAGGAAGAAGTCATAAAGCGGTGGCACGACGACCTGGACCCCTTCTTTCTCAAGAGTCTCTTCGAGATGGTTGTTGCCAAGCGGGGAGAATTTCACGTAGATTTCGCCGACGATGCCGACTTTCGGCTTGGGTGTCTTATCAAGGTCGAGGGCACTGAAGCGCCGGATGATGTCTTGGATCCGTTTCTTGGATTTCTTCCAGGTAAAGAGCTTGCGGTGATTGAAGTATTCTTTGAGTTCCTCGTCGATGGTCGCCTTAAGCGCGTTCACTGCACCTTTTTCCTTTTCATAAGGGCGCGTCTGATGGACGAGTCCCATCATCAGATCGCCGAAAACGATGCCTTCGTGAAGTTTGTGGAACAATCGGGGTGACAATTTGAACCCGGGGTTTTCTTCGAAACCGTTCGCGTTGAGTGATATCACGGGCACAAAATCGAGTTGCGCCTTTTTCAGCGCTTTTCTCAAAAGCGCGATATAGTTGGACGCCCGGCAGCCACCGCCGGTCTGGGTGATGATGAGGGCGACTTTATGTTTGTCGATGCCCTTTTTCTTGATGGCGTCGATGAACTGGCCGATCACCAGCATGGCGGGGACGCAGATGTCGTTGTGGGAGTATTTCATTCCTTCATGAATGAGTTCGTAGTCGGTGGTCCTGAGCAATTCCGCATTGTAGCCTTCGCTGTTGAAGGCGTCCACAAGGTATTCGAAATGGAACGGGGCCATCTGAGGGACCAGGATGGTATATTCCTTACGCATCTCCTCGGTGAAGATGAGTCTTCCGTTGTCGTCGTATTTAAGCTCTGCCATGTTTTTTCGCCTCTTTGTTCATTGCGGAAAGCAGACTGCGCAGACGGATGTTGACCGCACCGAGGTTGGAAATCTCATCGATCTTGATCTGCGTATAAAGTTTGCCTGCATCTTCAAGGATGTCTTTGATTTCATCGGATGTGATCGCATCCAGGCCGCAACCGAAACTTACAAGCTGGACCATGTTGACGCGGTCGAGGGTCGTGATGACTTTCGCGGCGTCATAAAGTCTCGTGTGGTAGGTCCATTGGTCGAGCACCTTGACCGCGTTCTGATCCGCGAGGTGGTTGATGGAATCCTCGCTCAGCAACACGACATTGAGCGAGCGGATGAGTTTGGGGATGCCGTGGTTGACTTCGGGGTCGATATGATAGGGCCGGCCCGCGAACACGATCGTGTTTAAGTCGTTTTCCATGGCGTATTGAAGGGCGGCTTCCCCTTCGCGCTGAACGTCCTTGCGGAAATCGAAGTAGGATTCAAGACCGATATCAAACGCCTTTTTGATATCGCGTTTTGAAACGTCGACATAGTCTTTCAAGATCAGATGGGCCGTCTCGACAAACTTTTTCTTGTTTGACAAGCTGACATAGGGCTGGATGAATTTCTCCAGTTCAAGATGGTCCATATTGGCCTCGACGACTTCGGGATAGTGGGCGACGACCGGACAGTTATAGTGATTGTCCGAGTGCGACTTCTCTTCGAAGTTGTAAGGCATGTTGGGATAGAATATGAAATCGGGGTTTTTCTCGTAAAGGTTCTCCATATGACCATGGACCAGTTTGGCCGGATAGCAGATCGTATCGGAGGGGATGGTGTCCTGTCCGCTTTCATAAAGCTTTTTCGATGAGCGGTCCGAAAGAACAGTACGGACATTGAGCGCATCGAAAAACGGTTGCCAAAACGGCAGGTTCTCATACATGTTAAGGACCAGCGGGATACCAACCGTGGCCTTGTAGGTTTTATCTTCGCTGGGTTGATACTCCATCAATTTGTTGTATTTATAAAGATAGAGGTTCGGAACGGCATCGTAGGTTTTCGCGAAACCGGCCCCTTTTTCGCAACGGTTCCCTGAAATATAGCGTTTGCCGTCGCCGAAGATGTTGACGGTGAGGCCGCATAGGTTCTCGCATTTCCGGCAGACAGCGGCTTTCGCCTTGTATTGGAAGTTTTCGAGCCCTTCAAGGTCGAGCACTTCGGAATGGTTGTCCGGAAGCGCCGCTTCTTTTGCGAGCAAAGCGGCTCCGAAAGCGCCCATAAGGCCGGCGATATTCGGTCGTGTGACCTCGACACCGGTCTCTTTTTCAAAAGCGCGGAGGACGGCATCGTTCTTGAATGTCCCGCCCTGCACCAGTATTTCAGTGCCGTATTCTTCCGTCACATCATGAGCCCGTATGACTTTGTATAAAGCATTTTTGACCACACTGATCGCAAGGCCTGCCGAGATATCCTCGGTGGCGGCCGCCTCGGATTGCGCCTGTTTGACGCTTGAGTTCATGAAGACAGTGCAGCGTGACCCGAGATCGACGGGGTTTTTGCCGGCGAGCGCCATTTGGGCGAAATCCTTGATTTCATAACCGAGCGATTCGCTGAATGTCTCGATGAAGGACCCACAGCCGCTGCTGCACGCTTCATTCAAGACAATCGACGAAATCAGGCCGTCTTCGACTTTGAAACACTTCATATCCTGCCCGCCGATATCGACGACAAAACTGACGCGAGGGTTGAAGAATCGCGCCGCGTTGAAATGACAGATGGTCTCGACTTCGCTGCCATCGAGATGGAAGGCGTGTTTGATCAACTCTTCCCCGTAGCCCGTGGAGAATGCCTTTTTGACAAGGATTCCGTCATGAAGCTTCCCGTACATAGCCTTCAACGCTCGCTTGACGACATCGAGCGGATTTCCGCGGTTGTGCGTGTAATACTCATGAAGAATCTCGTTATTCTCACCGATCAGGATGAGTTTGGTCGTGGTCGACCCCGCATCAATGCCGAGGTAGGCATTGCCTGAATAGGCATTGATGTCAACGGTGTCAAGTGACGCTTCCGCGTGACGTTTCAAGAACGCTTTTCGCTCCTGGTCGTCTTTGAACAAGGGTTCAAGCGTTTTGCGGCTTTTGCCGTTGGTTTTTTTGCGGTACGCCTTTATGCGTTCGATGATGGTATTGATCGCAAGCGGGGTCTCGGTGGCTTCAAGCGCCGCACCGTAGGCGACAAAAATCTCCCCGTTTTGTGGCATGAATACATCCTCGAGCCCCAAGGTTTCGATGAAACGTTTGCGCAGTTCCGAAGAAAACGTAAGCGGTCCGCCCAAAAAGGCGACTTTTCCATTTATTTTGCGGCCTTGAGAGAGTCCGGCGACCGTCTGGTTGACAATCGCTTGATAGATGGATGCGGCAATATCGTTTTTGCTGGCTCCTTGATTGAGCAAAGGCTGGATATCGCTTTTTGCAAAAACACCGCAACGCGATGCGATGTCATGAAGTTTGTTGAAGTCCTTCGCCAGTTCGTTCACGCCCGCTGCGTCGGTATCAAGCAACGAGGCCATCTGGTCGATGAACGCTCCGGTGCCGCCGGCACAGGTTCCGTTCATGCGTTGTTCGACGTTGGCCCCGTCAAAAAACATGATTTTCGCATCCTCGCCGCCGAGTTCGACGCACACATCGATATCCGGTGCGCTTGTGCGGAGGGCGGTTGTCGCACTGATGACTTCTTGTGTGAATTGCGCACCGATGTTTTTCGCAAGCCTTAGTCCGGCGCTACCGGTGAAGTTGAAATGCATCGTTTCATTGCTGAAACGTTCCTCAAGCGCCTCGAACATGGTTTTCATGGATTGCGTGATACTGCTCATGTGACGATCATATGTCTTATAGATGATGGCATCATCCTTATCGATGACGACCACTTTGATGGTGGTCGAACCGATGTCGATGCCGACACGAAGTTTATCCATAGTCTCACCTGATTTCGAATTATCCCTTAATTGCTTTCCCTATATAGCTGTGTAAATCATGGGTATTATTATATCTCAAATAGTAATAAATTTCTACAGTCTTAATAAATTTGTCTTAAGCATGTCAAATAAACATATTATAAAGTTTTGTAACTAGTAAATGTCAATAAATCAAAAAAGTTAATTATATCATTAATTTAATATACTTATTTCTTGACTTTTTTATGCATTCAATTTATAATGGCATTATCTTCATCCATCATTGTTGGCAATTTTATAATTAAGAGGTGGACCCATGAACGAACTTGAAGTACTGAACAGGCTTCAAAGCGGCGACGTAAATGCCAAAGAGGCCTATGAATCGCTGTACGCGGCAAAACCTGAAAAAGCCGTCAAATTGCGTAAAGCCCGTTTTCTCAGAATGAAGATTTATCTTCCCAATGAGAGTGCCGCGATCAACACGTTGCTGAGGGCATTGTTCATCTTTCCGATTCCGGTCGGTCTGATTTCCTTTTCTGTCCGCATCGCCAACAAGAATGACAAACTGAACAACGCGGATATCGATTTGAAGGAGCTTCGTGCGCTCATCCGTTATGCCCGCAAAACCCGCATAAGCATTCAAAGTGAAGATGCGATCATCAAAATCTCAATCCATTAGGAGGGACCATTATGCAAAAACATGTTATCGGGGAATGCCCGATCTGCAATCACGATCTTTTCGTGACCAAGCTTGAGTGTACCAACTGTCATACTGAAATCAGTGGTAAATTCCAACTGTCAAAATTCAACTACCTTTCCAAGGAACATCTTTATTTTATCGAACTGTTCATTAAAAACAAGGGAAGCATCAAGAATTTGGAGAAGGAACTGAAAGTATCCTATCCGACCGTCAAGAAAATGCTCTCGGAAGTCATCGGTGAACTCGGCTACAAGGTCGATGACGATGATGACGATGACATTGCTCATAGCAAGAGCAAGGAAGAGATTCTTGACAGGCTTCACAAGGGCGAAATATCTTCTGAGGAAGCGCTCAAGCTTCTTAAGGAGAAAGGATCCTCATGAGCCAGGAAAAACTGAAAATCCTCGAAATGATTGAGAAAAACATCATCTCGCCCAAGGAAGGGTCCGAACTGCTCAAAGCCCTTGATTCTAAGACGGAGGAAGGCGTCAAAATCAAGAAGAAGGAAGCCTTCAAAATGCTGAAAATACGAATCAAGAGCAGCGATGGCGACAAGGTCAACGTGACCATTCCGCTCGAATTCGCCAAAATCGCTCTCCGAAGCAAAAAAGGCATTCCCAAGCTCGACCAGATGGACATCGACTTTGATTTTGAAGAACTCATCGGCATGATTGAATCCGGCGCCGAAGGCAAGATTGTCGACATCGAAAGCGACGACGGCGACATTGTGGAAATCTATATAGAATAAAGCGCATTTTTGCGCTTTATTTTTTTAAGACAAATCTTCGCTGTGGACGCCGAAGAATAAGCAGTGTCACGATTGACATGACAGCTCTGTATGGTATAACGAAAGTAGGAACCAAATACATATTATACGAGGAGGATTGCTATGCAAGGCATAGAAGGAAAAGTTGTAATCATCACTGGTGCTAGCGGTAGCATCGGAAAATCGACCGTAAATAAGTTTTTGGATTTAGGTGCGAAAGTGCTGGCTTCGGATTATGACCACGAAGGCTTGAAAACATTGAAAAACGACCTGAGCAGCGATCACCTGGAAACGGTACAATGCGATGTGTCCGACCCGAAGGATATCAAACAAATGTTTGACACTTGTATTGAAACATTCGGCAGGGTGGACGTCCTTGTGAACAATGCGGGCACAGAAGGAAAAGTGGCACCCGTGGAGGAACAAAAGCTTGAAGACTATGAAAAAGTCATGGATGTCAATGTCAAAGGCATATTTGTCGCTTTGCAACATGCTTTTCCGCTCATGGAGCAAAACGGCGGTTCAATCATTAACATCTCTTCCGTCGCAGGACTAAGAGGAAGTGCAAGTGTTACACCTTATATCACAAGCAAACATGCCGTAACAGGCCTCACCAAAGCGGCTGCACTCGAAGGTGGCCCAAAAGGCATCCGGGTAAACAGTGTCCATCCTTCACCCGTAGATAACCGCATGATGCGCTCCTTGGAAGAAGGATTCGCTCCGGGTCAGGCGGAAGCCGTCAAGCAAAACATGGAACAGAGCATTCCGCTTGGTCGGTACGCAAAAAACGAAGAGGTCGCAGACCTGATTGTTTTCCTGGCAAGTGAACACGCCAGTTTCATCAACGGTGTCCAATACCGGGTTGACGGTGGCATGGGCGCTTCATGATGATTTAGAAAGACCACCGAAACAATAAATCTAAGAACAACCCCCTATCCGTAAGCAGTACGGATAGGGGGGTTTTGAATGCAAAGCGAGCGTTTTTCCGTTTTCAGAAAAAACGCCGTGCGGATTTCAGATATTGACCGGTAATGGCATCCGAACGATTGGCGTTGCCTTCATGGTTTAAAAAACCACAATAGCGAGATGACCCGATTGTCTGAATTGCTTGGAAATTTATCTTTCCGAATCGAACGCATCCGTGATGAACATCGCATCACCAAAGGAAAAGAAACGATACCGTTCCCTGATTGCGGCCTCATAAGCGCGCATGATGTTCGTTTTACCGGCAAGCGCGCTCACAAGCATGAGCAAGGTCGATTGCGGAAGATGAAAGTTGGTCAGAAGCCCGTCGATGATCTTGAACTCGAAACCGGGATAGACAAAAAGGTCGCTTTGTCCGCTTCCCGCCTCAATTCTGCCGTTTTCTACCGCGACCGTCTCGAGGGTTCTCAGTGATGTCGTTCCTACGGGAATGACACGGCGCCCTTCGCGCTTGGCCAGGTTGATACGCTCTTTTGCTTCCTTTGAAACGCTATAGTATTCTTCGTGCATGGTGTGTTTCGTGACGTCCTCGACTTGAACCGGTCGGAACGTCCCGAGGCCCACATGCAGTGTGACACAGACAATTTCAACACCCATCGCTTCGATATGGGCCATGTATTCTTTGGTGAAGTGAAGACCTGCAGTGGGGGCCGCAGCGCTTCCTTTGTATTTGGAATAAACAGTCTGGTAGCGGTCTTTTTCTTCCAGTTTTTCGTGAATGTATGGAGGCAGAGGCATCTCGCCGAGCGCATCGAGGACCTCGTAGAGGATGCCTTCGTAGTGGAGTCTGAACTCCCGGAGGCCCTCTTCTTTTTCCTTTACACACTCCATTTTGAGCATGCCCTCGCCGAATGAAAGTGTCGTGCCTTTTTTGACCTTCTTCGCCTTCTTCACCAGACATTCCCAGATGTTGTCGCCTTTTTCATTGAGTAAAAGCACCTCGATGTTCGCACCGGTGCTTTCTTTGACTCCGATAAGACGGGCCGGGATCACTTCCGTGTCGTTCAGGACCAGCACATCACCTTTTCTGAGATAGTGATGAAGATTTTTGAAGCGTTCATGACGATAGTCGCCGGTATGACGATCCAAGACGAGCAAGCGGGAATCCGTGCGGTTTTTTAGCGGCGTCTGCGCGATGAGCTCTTCGGGTAGATGATAGTCGAAATCGCTTGTTTTCATTCGAACAGCCCACCTTGATAGCTTTTGCCGAGATGTTTATATGCTTTTTCAGTCGCCTGACGGCCTCTTGGAGTACGTTTGATGAAACCGAGTTTGAGCAGATAGGGTTCATAGACGTCTTCGATTGTGGTGACTTCCTCGCTGATCGAGGAAGCCAAGGATTCCACACCGACCGGGCCGCCGTTGAAGCGTTCAATAAGTCCGTTCAGATAGTCGTAATCCTTCTGGTCAAGCCCTTTTTCGTCAATTTGGAGTTTGTCCAGGGCTTTTTTCGTGATGTCCAGGTCGATGACACCGTCGTTGAGCACATCCGCGAAATCGCGGATACGCCGGAACAGGCGGTTGACGATACGCGGGGTTCCGCGACTGCGCTTGGCCAGTTCAACCACGCTGTCGTCGACGATTGACGCCTCATAGATGCTCGCGGTGCGTTTGCATATTTGTTCAAGCGCGGATTGGTCGTAGTATTCAAGCTTATGCACCACACCGAAACGGTCGCGCAAAGGCGCTGTCAAGTCTCCGAAACGCGTGGTGGCGCCGATCAACGTGAACGGCGGAAGGTCGACACGAATCGATTTCTGCGTTTCATCTTTGCCGACGATCAGATCGATCGCAAAATCCTCCATCGCGGGATAAAGCACTTCTTCGACTACTCGGGGCAGGCGATGGATTTCATCAATAAAAAGGATGTCACCGGGTTCGAGACTGGTCAGCAACACGGCGAGATCGCCGCTTTTTTCAATGGCCGGACCACTGCTCACTTTGATGTTTGCACCCACCTCATTGGCCACAATGTTCGCAAGTGTGGTCTTGCCGAGGCCGGGCGGTCCGTATAAAAGCACGTGATCAAGGCTTTCCTTACGGTTTTTAGCGGCCTGGATGAAGATGGCCATCATTTCCTTGACGTGATCTTGGCCGATGTATTCGGATAAGGTCCGCGGACGCAGTTCGATCGGTTCGAGATCGTCCCGTTGTTTCTCAGCGGACAGAATGTCGTTTTCCATGATATCTACCTCTTTCATTAAAAATTATACACAAATGTGGGACTTTTACAATGATTAAGGGATAATATCATTTCCCTTGCGTTGTCTTTGGCCTTTCTATATGATAAAATTAAAACATATTGTAAATCGTTTACATCCAAGACTGAAAGGAGGGCGCACAATGGCCAATGAAAGACTTGACAATGATACGCTGAAATCTTCTCGCTATCTCATTGAACGGGACATTCAAAAGCGGATCGAACCGCTTGAAAAAGACATCCAGTCTCTGAAAAAGCGGTACGAGAAGGTGCTAAGCGACGCGCAAAAGGCATTCGAGGCCAATGAGCGTTCCTATCAGACACAGCTTGAAAAAGCGAAAAAAGAGCATATCAAAGCCATGCGCGCTTCACGTAAAGAAACAGAGGCCGAGATCCAGAAAGAACAGAAACATCTGGAATCGATCAAACAAAAACAGACACGTGAACTTGCCGAACTCCACAACGCGCACAAAAAGAAAATCAACGCCATCGACGAGAAGATTGATTCGATCGAGAAAGAACGCCAAAAAACCCTCAAGTCTATCGAGGAAAAACATAAATCAACCACGCAATCCTATCAAGACAAGATCGACCTCTACAAAGAAACACTCGAAACAAACCGCGAACGACACGCTGAAAAACTCGACGAGGCCCTGAAAACACTGGAAAACGCGCAAGTGAGAGAGCGCGAGAAACTCGCCACGCTGAAATCATCGCTGGACGACAGTTTTGCGGACATCGAGACGGCCATCCGCGAAAAAACGGATGAGACAAGAGACGATCTGAAACAGGAAAAGAACACCATCGATTACCAGATCAATTCAAAACGCAAACATCTCAATGAGCTCATGAAATCCGTGAAGACCCACCTTTACGATGTGGGTTCGACGATCAAGGCGCCGTTTGAAAAAAGCGCCGCGCTGCTTCAGGATCTGAGGAAATCGCTCACGGAAAATGAAAAAGCATTCATAAACCGTGTCGATTTCGACGTCCGGATTGAAGAACACCGTCTCAACGCCCTGCTTGAGATCGATGATAACGAAACCGTCGACAAGGAGATTCAGACGCAAGTCAACGAACAGCTTCGACTCAACACATTGCGCAAAAAAGCGCTCAAAGAGCACAGTGACCTCAAGAAGACTCTCATCAACGACACCATCGAAGTATTCAAGACCCAACTCAACGCGCTTCATACCGATTTCAAGCGCGCTTTTGACATGCACGAATCCCTGCTTGAGTCCCAGCTCAACCGGCTTAAGAAAAAGCTTGATATCCTGCAGAAAAACGGAGACATTAATCAACGCGACCTCTCCGCCCTTCATGAAGCCATGCATTCCGAAACCTTTCTCGATCCGTTCAAAACGCTCTTCAACGACATATTCCATGCGCTTCACGCCTTTGAGCGCAAGCGCATAGGCATGCTTAAATCAACACTCGAGACACTGAAACCGCACTATGAGGAAATTGACGACATCCGCTTCTTCCTTGATACCAAGGACGCCGTCAAGGAAATCCGGATCAACGAACAAAAAATCGCCATCGAACAAAGGGACGCCTCTTTGAACCTTGAAATGGACCTTACCAAACGTTCTCATGACAAGGAGATCCTTGAAATCGAACAGCGGCACACTATCAACGAAAAAAAGGCGAATCATGCGATTGAAGAGGCGAAACAGACACAGACAGTCAATGACCTTTTCGCCAGAAAGACCGCCCAGACCGAGCGGCACGAACACAATTTCGAACGGATGAAAGCCGACCTTCAAATGGATTTGAGGGAAGCACATTCGAACACTGACCGCGACCAGGTCGAAAGCCGCCAATCCATCGACGAAGCGATTTTGGAACGCAACCGCGAGATCAGTGAACTTGAAAGTCTCCGCCATAAGCGTCTCAAGCTCGAGGAGCTCAATGCATCGAAGTCGACCGAACACGAACGGCTCCGGCTCAAAGTCAATCAGGACACGCAAACATTGAAGCGGCTCGAGGAGACCATCCGTCAACGCGAAGACCGACTGGAAAAACGTTTTGAAAGAAAAAAGGAATCCGCTCATGAAGAATTCCTTGAAAACAAGGCCGCACTCGAGCAGGAACTCGAAGACGCCAAAACCCGCCATGAGGAGAAACTCGATTTCATCGAAAAGGCCTATGAACGTGAAACCAAACGGGCCCGTCGCAACATCGATGCCATTGAACACATGAAATCCATTCGCACCACCCCTATCCAGGAACGGCATCTTTCCCACAAGAAAGTCCTCCTCGATTCGCTTACGGCGCTTGAGGACAGCGAACTCAATGACTGCATAAGAATGGTTCATCCGAGTTTCAAACAAAACGTCATCGAGCACGTCCACCAAACCATCAAGACGCTCGAGGAAACCTGCGACCATCTCGAAAACCATGACAAAGAGAAAGTAAGAAAAGACACGGACAAAGAACGGCGCCAAACTTTGCGCCTCACGAAAATTGAAGAACGCTACGATGAACAGCGTGAAACCATCGAAACACTTGAGGAAGAAATTATCGAATCGCTCGAGGAAGCCTTCGCCTATCCGCTTGAAGCCCTCAGGAAAAAACAGCGCGTCTCGCTGCGAGAGTTCAGAAATTTGGTTGAAGCCGCGCTCAACGACGTGAAGCAAACACTGGAAACCCTTTATGAGAAAGCGACACGTTTCATCTCGGAAGGTTTCAACCCCATGGAGGAAACAGACCGCGCGCTACTCGATAAGGCTGAAGACTCCTACAAGCACGCGCTTGAAGAAGAAAAGTCACGCCACGAAAAGGCATTGAAACCGATCAAAATCCGTCTGGATGCCATCGAGGATACCTACCAGGACAATCTCGCCACCATCGAAGAGGAACTTGAGGCCCAGAAACAGTCGCTCATCGGCGAGACATACCAGGAAGAACAGACGATCCGCGCACAACTCGAGTCCCAACAGGAAAAGCTCGAGAACCTTGATGCGACCCTCGGGGAGCGCAAGCAAGCGATCGAGGACCGTCACAAGGACGACCTTGAAGCCATTCGCGAACGCCACGAGGAGAAGCTCAGGGCGCTACGGGAACGTTATGAAAGGCAATATGCCAAGATTGAGGAACGCCTCAAAGACGCGAAAGCCATTTACCAACAGGCGACCATCAACGTCGAACATGCCCTTGAGAGCATCGAAGCGACGCTTAAGGACACCCGGGATTCAAACCAGGAACATTTCGACTATGTGAAACGCAAACAGGAGCGCCTGGTCGACCACTCGAAGAAAGAACGCGACGAGGCGAGCAAACGGGCCCACGAAGCGTTGGATGCGAAACTCGAGGATTTCGAGGAACAGATTCTCGCCTCCAAGGCGCGGCTCGAAGAGAAAATCGAGAATGTCGGCAGGGACATCGCCGAGGAGCTCCGTGAAAAAGACCGTCGCAAAACAGAGCTGGAAAAAAGCGTATCCGATGCCGAGTACAACCTCTACTCCTCGTTTGAAGCGGCTTACAATGCGCTTCATGAAGACATTCAAAACGCCTTTGACGCACTTGAGTTCGAAACCACCAAGGGCGAAGCGCACATCGATGCCTTCATCAAAGGTCAGAAGGACACCGTGGACAAATTCATTGCTGAAAGCGTCAACGCCATTAAAACCGACTGACACAACGCACCCACTTTAAGAGAAAGGAGTGAACGCCATGGCCAAGAAATACGATATTTCGCTCAACACGAACCAAAAACTCAGCGAGCTCATCGACACGGAGCTTCAAAAAGAATCCAAACTGCTCCAGAACCTGATCAATGACGTGGTGACGGCGAATCAGAAAGTCAAATCATCGCACCATCAACGCATCGAAGAAACACGCGTCAAGCTCGAGAAGCTCAATGCCGAGATTGAACGACTCAAGGATGAAATCAACCAAAAAGAGAAAGAGACCACCATGGCACAGCTCAACTATCTCCTTGAAAGCAAGAACAAAATCTATCAGGCGCTTCAAGAAATGCGCCAGAAAAACATAGATGTCTACACGAAACGGGATTCCACCGCGAACACGGAACCCCTCAGAGACATGCTTTTCGAATACCTCAATGCCCACACCGAGGCACATTCAGACGTCCTGCCGCTCATGAAGACCCTTCGTGAACATACGCTCGATTTCATCGAGGATGGCATCGCAAACATGGAAACCATACTCAAAAACGCATCCCGCGACGAGGACGTGCTAAAAGAAACCGTTGACGGCCTTACCAGCAACGTGTTCGACGGCGGAAAATTCTTCGCTTCCTTCAAGGACTCCCTTCTCGCTTTAGAGGACGAACGCACCCATATACTCCAAGAAGAGGAAAGCGAAGACGCACTCGAAGCGAGAATCGAAAAAACTTTCAAGGACCGCACCGACAAGATCGACCAAAAAATCGAAGCGCTCGATGCCGAGTTCAAGAAAGACAAGGAAGCCTTGCTTGCGGATAAAGAGGACATCTACGAAAAGAGCCTGAGCAAACTCAAAGAAAAGCACAAAGGCAAACTCGAAGCTGAGAAAGAAACCAAAGAAAACCTTCAAAACGCTTTGAAACAGCTTCGACTAGACATCATGTCGGCAGAAAAGGAAGGCCGTGAAGAGCGCGTCAAAAACCTCATCCGCGACTATCAGAAGCTCGAACACAAAGACACCAAGTTTTTTGAAGAAAAACTTGAGAAACAGGCTGAGGAGAAGGTCAAAGCGGAACTCAAAAAAATCGACAACAAGCTTTACAGGCTTGAGAAACAATACATCGACGATGCCCATGCGCTACGCTTTGAACGCGAGAAAGTCCGCATTGAAAAAAGCGATTCCAAGGACATGTTCAAGGTGCGCGAGGACCACAAGGGGCTAAAAGGGGACCTTGAATACAATGCGCAGCTGAAAAATAACATTGAAGACACCCTCGACGCCTTTGAAACCGCGTTGGACCAGGTGCTTTCGTTCAAACGCACCTTGCAAGATGAATACATCCGGCGCGAAGGCCATTACCTCAACACGCAGGTTGACATGATGGATGATTTCAACACACTCGAGAAAACCTTCAAATCGATGCAACTCGACCTCTCAAGATTGTATCGTGAAAAACATTTCAAAGATCGCATCCTGCGCGAGAAGATCAAACGCGAAATCCGCATGCATGCGCTTCAGATCAACAAGCACCAGAAATTTGCCCGCATCGACAAACGGCTAACCGACGAAGAGAACCTGGCGCTGGTCAAACAGCTTGCCGATGAAGAGGACATCCAAAACGAGAAAATCTACCAGAACGCACTCATTGAACTCGCCGATAAGGAATATCAGCTTCAGCTTCTGAAAATCCAGTCCCTTTACGACAATGAAATCGGGCTCACCAAAGCCCAGGCTGAACGGTTGAACATCGGTTATGACGTCAATGAATCCATGGTTTCGACCACGCTTGAAAGCCAGATCCTCTTTGCCAAACAACAGATCGAATACGCCAAAAGCGAATACGAACTGCGCCTTGAAAACATCGAGACCTCCCTTAACAAAGAAAAGGAATACGCTGAGGAGAAACTGCGCGAGCACCAGCAGAAATACAAGACCGACAAACTTGATATCATCAAGGAAAGAGACCGTAAACTGGAGGACCTGAGCTATAAGCAAGCCCTTTTCACGGACGACAAGGACCGGCGGGACCTCAAGGAAAAAGAGGATAGGATTCGCGAGAACTATGACAAGCGGATCGAAGCCATCAACGAAGCCGAAAACAACGACCCTTACGTCAAACGGTACAAAAAACAGCTTGATAACGCCAATGAACGGGCCGAAAAAGCCCGGGAGGACGCCAAACACATCCGCGACCAATCGATTCAGACCTTCGAGAACATGCTGAAAACCAGTGAAGAAAAACTCCACCAGTTCAAAAACAACAAGGAACACGCTTCGGTCAAGCCGATGATCGAGACGGAGGAAAGCACCGCAAAAAACCGTTTCAACGAAAGCATCGAGGATGCCAAAAAACTGTATGAAGAAAAAACTGAAGCGCCGAAGCAAAAACTTGAAGAACTCGATGAAAAACTAAAGCATATTCAGGATAAAAGCGGACTTCAAGACAAAATATCTCCGCTTCTCGAGGAGAAGGAAGCCATCAAGCAACAATACGAAGCGGACGCCAAAGCGCTCAATGAAACACACAATCAGACAATCGAGGCGATTGAGCTTGAACGAAAGGACTTCATCACCCAGTTCGATCAGGCCAAAACGCAGATCGACGCCAAAAATGACACTGCGGCGTCCGAGCAGCACAAGCGAACCATCAAACAAACCCTGAACGCGACCTCAAAAACCCTCGAAAAACAAAACAATGAAATCAAAAACCGGATCGTCACTGAACTGAAACGATTCAAAAAAGAACTCCCTTCACGAATCAAGGGTCTCAACCAGGCCATAGAAAAGGCACACAAGGAATACAACGGTTTCCTCGGAAAACTGTCCAGCAACACGGCGCAACGCGAGAAAAAAGTCAAAAAGACCATCGATTCCGATCATCGCGACGCCTTGCGACAACTCAAACTCACATACGGGAAAAAATAAAAGAGCCGGATTTCGATCCGGCTCTTTTGCTATTTGAGTTGGTTGAGGAAACTTGTTCCGTAGCGTGGCTTCTTGACGGAAAAGTTTTCGCTGATGGTTGCGGCGATATCGGCGAACGTTTCCCGCTCGGGAATCTTTCCGCCCTTCAGTGTGCGGTTATAAACAAGGAGCGGCACATACTCCCGCGTATGGTCGGTGCCCACGTGCGTCGGGTCATTCCCGTGATCGGCAGTGACAATCAGCAGGTCATCGTCTCTGAGTTTGTTCATGAGCTCGGACAGTTGGGCATCGAAGGCTTCAAGCGCTTTTTTATAGCCTTTCGGGTCTCTTCGATGTCCGTATTTGGCATCGAAATCGACGAGATTGAGGTAGGCGAGCCCTTTGAAGTTCTGGTCACTGTAACGGATGTAGTTTTCCATGCCCTCATCATTGTCGGCCTGTTTGATGCTTTCGGTGATGCCTTCACCGTCATAGATGTCGCTGATTTTGCCGAAGGCGACGACATCGTAGCCTTCGTCTTCGAGATAATTGAGCGTGGTCTTCTCAAACGGTTTCAACGCATAGTCATGACGATTCGGCGTCCGGCTGAATGCGCCCTTCTTCTCTCCGAGGAACGGACGGGCGATGACACGGCCGACTTTGTATTCTTCTTTCATCGTCAGTTCACGGGCGATTTCACAGGCTTTATAGAGTTCGTCAAGCCCGATTTTCTCTTCGTGCGCCGCAATCTGAAGGACACTGTCGGCGGACGTGTAGACGATCAGATCGCCGGTTTTGAGCTGGTGTTCACCGAGTTCGTCGAGAATGTCGGTTCCGCTCGCGGCTTTGTTGCCGACAACTGAGCGGCCGGTACGTTTCTCGAGCTCCCGGATCAGTGATTCGGGGAAGCCGGTCTCGGTGAACGTCTGGAACGGTTTTTCCACTTTGAGCCCCATCAGTTCCCAGTGTCCGGTCATGGTGTCTTTCCCGTTGCTGATTTCCGCCATTCTTGTATAGTTTCCTATGGCATCGTTTTTCGGTGGAACCCCTTTGATATCGGTCAGGTTCCCATAGCCGAGTCGCTCCATTGTCGGCAGTGAGATGCCGTTTTGCGACAATGATATGTTGCGGATGGTGTTGGTGCCTTCATCGCCATATTCTTTGGCGTCCGGCATGGCGCCGCAGCCGACGCTGTCGATAACTATCAGAAATACGCGATTATACATCTAATCTCTCCTTTTGGCATGCGGGTGATGTTTGTCATAGACCGCAATAAGTTGTTTTTTGTTGATGTGTGTATAGAGTTCGGTCGTCGAGATGCTACTGTGTCCGAGCATTTCCTGGACATAGCGCAGATCGACGCCCGCTTCTAGCAGATGTGATGCAAACGAATGTCTCAGCGTGTGGGGTGAGACGTTTTTCTCGATGCCCGCTTCGGTTGCGAGGCTCTTGAGTATCTTGAAGAAGCCGACCCGGGATATGGGGTTGCCGTGACGGTTGAGAAACACGTAAGGCGTCGGTGTTTTCGACAGTTTCAGCCGTCCCGCTTCCAAGTACGTCTTCAGAGCTCTTTGCGCCTCTGTGCCAATCGGAACGATACGTTCCTTGCCGCCTTTTCCTTCGACGTTGATCAACCCTTGGTTGATGTGCAGGTCGTTGGTCGAAAGCGCCAGGAGTTCGCTGATCCGAAGCCCGCTTCCATAGAGCAGTTCAAGCATCGCGATGTTGCGCAAGTTAAGGGGTGAGGGACCGCGGGCGATGTCGATCAACGTCTCCATGTCTTCGATGCTCAGAATGTCGGGCAGTCTTTTTTCCTGCTTCGGACGGGAGATATTGAGGATGACATTGTCATCGACAAGCTTCTCATCAAGTAGAAATTGATGGAAACCTTTCATCGCGCTTATTTTTCTTGAGACTGTCGACGGTGCGGTATGGTGTTTCCTCAAAACCATGAGGTATTGCTTAATGACGTGTTTGTTAACCGCTTCCGGTTTGGTTATGTTTTTCTTGAGAAGGTATTCGACATAGTGTGAAAGGTCGGATAGATAAGCTTTTTGCGTGTTTTTGGACAGATGGGTGGTCGCCCTCAGTTCGTACTCATATTCCTTTAACAGCTGTTTGAACATGACATCCTCCTATACCATCTGGAATATCGCGTTGCCGTACATGAGCCCCTTGTGGGTGAGATGAAGCCGACCGTCAGTCTGTTCGAGAAAGCCTTCTTCGACCATCCGTTTGAAAGAGGGATAAACGTCGAAAACATTTTTGTTGAAGCGGATTTTAAAATCGTTTAGACTGATTCCTTCAAGCAAGCGGAGGCCGTTGAGCATATAATCCCGTACCGGTTCGTACGGATAGGCTTCACGGACCGTTGAAGGATCTTGAAGCACCGTGTCGATGTAGCGGGTCACCCTGCGCACGTTGCCATAGCGTGTGGCGCCGTATTTCGAGTGAGCACCGGCGCCGATGCCGAGGTAATCGGCATCTTTCCAGATTCTTACATTATGAATGGCTTCCTTGCCGGCTTTGGCGAAGTTCGATATCTCATAATGAGCGTAGCCAGAATCCTTCAGCCGTCTGATCACGGTTTCGTACATATCGGCTTCCTTGTCCTCATCGGGCAGTTCAACCGCTCCTTTTTTATACAGTGTATGAAGTCGGGTGCCTTCCTCCAAGATCAGGTTGTAGTATGAGATATGATCGACATTGAGCTTCAGGAGTTGATTCATGTCGTCATGCAATGCATCCATCGTCTGCGAAGGCAGTCCGAAAAGCATGTCCGCACTGATGTTTTCAAACCCTGCGTCTCTCAGGGTTCGCACCGCTCGGGCGATGTCTTGGGAACGGTGGGTGCGATTCAGAAACGCAAGGTGCTCGTCATTGAATGTTTGTATACCAATCGATATACGGTTAACCCCTATGTGTATTAATTTTTGTGCCAAATCTGGATTGATGTCCGAAGGGTTGCATTCCACGGTGAACTCTTCGATGTCCGGCATGGGGATGTGGCGTTTCAGCATCCCGCCCAGACGGTCGAACTGCGTTGGGGAAAGGATGCTCGGCGTGCCGCCGCCAATGAAAATGGTCCGTAAGTCTTTTAAGCGTTCTGCGTGCGCTTCGAGTTCCTTTTCGAGCGCAGCGAGGTAGCGATCGCGTTTGAAGGGTTTTGATACTTCTTTCGCAAAATCACAATAGGTGCATATTTTTTCGCAAAACGGAATGTGGATGTATAAAGATTCCATAGCAATCAACCCTTAAATTATAGCATAGAAAACATGCGAAATAAAACATGGGCAAGAAGAAAAACACGCCGTCGCGTGTCAGTCTTCGTCGATGGAAAGGACAGAAAGGAAGGCTTCCTGAGGCACTTCGACATTGCCCACATTCTTCATGCGTTTCTTTCCTTCCTTTTGTTTTTCAAGAAGTTTTTTCTTTCGTGAGACATCGCCGCCATAACATTTGGAAAGAACGTTCTTGCGCATGGCTCGAACGGTGCTTCGGGCGATGATACGATTATTGATGGACGCCTGGATGGGGACTTCGAACATTTGACGGGGGATGATGTCTTTCAACTTGTCGGTGATGAGTTTGCCACGGTGATAGGCGAAGTCTTTGTGAACGATGGTGGATAAGGCATCCACCACTTCGTTGTTGATGAGGATGTCCATTTTGACAAGTTTGCTCTCCATGTAGCCTTTCATGTCATAATCCAGCGAAGCATACCCTTTGGAGGAGCTTTTGAGCTTGTCAAAGAAATCATATACGATCTCGAGCAAAGGCAGTTCATAGGCCAGTTCGACCCGTATGTCGCCCAGATAGGTCATGTTTTTGAAGCGGCCGCGTTTCGACTGGCAGAGTTCCATGATGTTTCCGACATATTCCTTGGGGCACATGATGGTCGCATCCACATAGGGCTCCTCAATCTTCTCGATGTACTGTGGTTCCGGCATTTCAGACGGGTTGTCGATGGTTTTCATCTCACCGGTATTCATGTGGACCCGATAAATGACACTGGGTGCGGTCGCAATCAGTTCAATGTTGAACTCGCGTTCAAGACGTTCCTGGATGATTTCCATATGGAGCATCCCCAAAAAGCCGGTGCGGTATCCGAAGCCGAGTGCTTGGGAGTTTTCCGGCTCGTAGGTCAAAGCGGCGTCATTCAGTTTGAGGCGTTCAAGCGCCTCTCTGAGATCGTTGTAGCGGTTTGAATCGATCGGGAAAAGACCACAGAACACCATCGGTGCCAATGGGCGGTATCCAGGGAGCGGCTTTTCCGCGGGGTGAACGGCGTTGGTGATGGTGTCACCGACACGGACGTGTTCGACATCCTTGATCGATGCCACCAGATAACCGACATCACCCGGTCCAAGGTAGTCTCGGGGTTGTTGTTTCGGTGTGGTGACCCCGACCTCGCTGACCTCGAATTTTTTTCCGCTCGAGAACATTTTGATGACTTCCCCTTTGGAGATGGTTCCCTCGATCACACGGATGGAGGGGATGACCCCTCGGTAAGGGTCGTAGATGGAGTCGAAGACCAACGCTTTGAGTGGAGCTCTCGGGTCACCCTGCGGTGCCGGGACTTTGTCGATGATGCTCGCAAGAATGTCATCGATCCCTTTGCCCTCTTTTGCGCTGGTCAGGACAGCCTCGGACGCATCAAGGCCGATGACGTCCTCGATGTCCTTGCGTACCTTCTCCACATCGGCGCTCGGCAGGTCGATCTTGTTGATGACCGGAATGATTTCAAGGTCGTTATCGATTGCCAGATAGACATTGGCAAGCGTTTGAGCCTCAATGCCTTGTGCGGCATCGACGACCAAAAGCGCGCCTTCACAGGCGGCTAGGGACCGTGAGACTTCGTAGGCGAAGTCGACATGGCCCGGGGTGTCGATAAGATGGAATGTATAGGTGTTTTCGTCTGTATGTTCATAGTTGATCTGTACCGCATTCAGCTTGATGGTAATGCCTCGTTCACGTTCGAGGTCCATCGAGTCAAGCAGTTGTTCTTTCATCTCACGTGCGGTGATTGATTTGGTTTTTTCCAGAATTCGATCCGCAAGAGTGCTTTTTCCATGGTCGATGTGCGCGATGATGGAAAAGTTGCGTATGCTTTTCTGGCGTTTTTCGATGGCCGCGTAGTCTTTTTCTTTCATGAGGCATCTTCCTTTCTGAACGCTTAAATCATTGTACAATAATTTCCTTTATTTTTCAATTGTTTTCATATTGATAATGCGCATTGTTCAGTGCTTCAAAGAACCATAAACAAAAAGGCGCCTAAGCGCCTTTTGCGGTTTGAAACGTTTCTGTAAGCCATGTTCTGTACCCTTACGGGCGACAATCATTTATCTGCGCCTAAGCGCCTTCTCCGTAGGTTCTTTTTTCCCCGGAGAAGCGCCCCTACCATAGTTTGGGTTGCTGGCTTGTGGGGTTTACCCGTTCCACCCCCGGTGTCGCCACCGGGGCTCGTCTCTGTGGCACTTTTAAAGGTACTCATGACTCAATGAGCCATTTTCCCAGCCGTCACCTGCAAACCGACAGGTGCATGGCGTTATGGTTTCCGCCATCACAAACACTACATCCATCCCAGGATGTGCCAGCATGGACTTTCCTAACGGAGTCAAGCTCCGCTCGATTGCCCGAAACGTTTAATATCGCTTGGTTTATTTGTTGTCTTTGTTGCTTTCTTGCTTTTTGCCATCTTCGTCTTTTTTCTTGCGTTCAGGCTTCGGCAAGGTCGCTTTTCTGGAAAGGTCGATGCGGCCACGGTCGTCGATGCCGATGACTTTCACATTGATGCGGTCACCGAGCTTGACGACATCCTCGACTTTTCCGACACGCTCGTGAGCGAGTTTGGAAATGTGGCAGAGTCCGTCGGTGCCTTTGAAGAGTTCGACGAAGGCGCCGAATTTCTCGATGCGGACCACTTTGCCGTTGTATACTTCGCCGACCTGGGCGACACGGACCAAGTCTTCAATTTCCTTGACCGCTGAATTGATCGGGCCGACTTCATGGTGCATGATGGTGATGCGACCGTCCTGCTCGATATCGATCTTGACATCGTTGTTGTTTTCGATGATTTTGGAAATCTGTTTTCCGCCCGGTCCGATGACATCGCGTATTTTTTCGGGATCGATGACCATGATTTTGACTTTCGGTGCGTACTTGGAGACTTCGGGACGGGGTGCAGGAATCGCTTCAAGCATGTTCTCAAGAATGGTCATGCGGCCTTTTTTCGCTTGCATGAGCGCTTCTCTCAACACGTCTTTGGAAAGGCCCGCAATCTTGATGTCCATCTGGAGTGCGGTGATGCCGTCTTTCGTACCGGCGACTTTGAAGTCCATGTCACCGATATGGTCTTCGAGACCTTGAATATCGGAAAGGACAACATTCCTGTCGCCATCATTGACAAGTCCCATCGCGATGCCCGCAACCGGTGCTTCAATCGGCACACCGGCAGCCATAAGACTCATACAACCCGCACAAATCGACGCTTGCGATGTGGAGCCATTGCTTTCAAGAATCTCCGATACGATTCTTACCGTGTAGGGGAAATCTTCTTCGTCCGGCATGACTTGTTCAAGGGCTCTTTCCCCTAATGCACCATGCCCGATTTCACGACGTTTCGGCGGGCCATAACGTCCGGTCTCGCCAACACTGTAAGGTGGGAAGTTGTAATGGAGCATGAAACGTTTCGTTTCAACGCCTTCACCGAGGCCGTCGATTTTTTGGTGTTCCCCGAGCGCTCCGAGTGTGGTAAGGGAGAGCGCCTGCGTCTGTCCGCGAGTGAATAAAGCGCTACCGTGCGTACGTTCGAAAAGGTCGATTTTGCTGCTTAGTTCTCGGATTTCGTCATGTTTCCGTCCGTCGGCGCGAGTGCCTTCCTCCACCGTCATGCGGCGGATTTCCGCGGTAATCAGCTCATCGACGGTTTTCTTTGCGTCTTTGAGGTTGGTTTTGTACGCGTCTTGATCAAGGTCTGCATAATGCTCTTCAAAATATGCCTCGATTTCCTCTTTGAAAGCACGGCTGTCTTCGCTGCGACGTTCACGGTCGAGCGATTTGACTGTTTCCTTGATGCGCGATTCGAAGGTGTTTTTCACATACTCCACAATGGAATCATCTTTTTGCGGTGCCTCGAATTCCATTTTTTCCTCACCGATCTCAGCGATGATTTCACGTTGGAACTCGACAAGCTTCTTGATCCATTCATGACCGAACATGATCGCATCAAGCATGTCTTCTTCATCGACTTGTTTCGCACCGGATTCGACCATGTTGATGGCATCATACGTGCCGGCAACAATCAAATCGATGTCGGAGTATTCCATTTGCTCCTCCGTCGGGTTGAGAATGAAATCACCGTTGATTCTACCGACTGTGACGCCTGCGATCGGGCCATCGAAGGGCAGATGCGAGATGCCAAGAGTCAGTGATGAACCGAACATCGCGGCCATGGCCGGGGAGTTGTCGGTGTTTCCGCTGATGACAGTATTGATAATCTGAATTTCGTGTCTGAATCCATCCGGGAACAGCGGACGCAGGGGGCGGTCGATGAGACGCGCCGTAAGGGTCTCGTGGTCTGAAGGCTTCCCTTCTCTTTTGAAGAAACCTCCCGGAATCTTTCCGGCTGCATACTGTTTTTCCGTGTAGTTGACCATCAATGGGAAAAAGTCCATGTCGGTCGCTTCGCGAGACGCCTGGGTGACTGTCAGCACCGAGGTGTCCTCGTAGCGTACCAAAGCGGCTGCGGTCGCTTGCTTGGCAAGCTCGCCGATCTCTACGACAAGTTTTCTTCCACTGAGGTCGAGCTCAAATCTTTTTGCTTCACTCATTTTCAATTTCTTCCTCTTTTCATATACTATTATTATCTATCTAATTATAATATCACAAAAACGTTGTTTCGTATAGTAATACTGTTGTTTTCTTTACATGAAAAGCCCCTTTCAGAGCCACCGTGAACCGTGAAAGCCTCCGGCTGTGAAAAAGGGGGCGTGCGCTATTTTCTAATGATGCCGTGACCACCCACAACAGGCCTTATATCATTGATGGTAATCATGACATCTTCCTGAAATGACCGTAGCAATTTGACGGTCTTGTCGATTTTCTTTCTCGGGATATGCATGTGCAGCACTTCCTTGCGGTCATCCTTTCCATAGGCATCCACGGCCGTTACGCCCAAGCCCATCTCTCTTAAAGCGATGGATACCCTTTTGCCATGCGCCTTTTTGATGATCGCTTCGACTTTGACGGTCCCAAGACCGATTTTGCCTTCTATGAACGAACCAAGGTAGTTTCCGAAAGCGAAGGCCAGCGAGACGATGACGACTTTGAGCGGGTCTTCGGTGATGTCGACCAGCACGGTCGCCGTGATGATGACCCAGATGACGACTTCGAAAAAGCCGATGACGGAACCTTTGAACTTCTCGCCTTTGGTGATGAGCACGAGACGGACCGTCGCCATACTGACTTCGATGATTTTTCCGAAAAAGATCAGCGGGTACAAGATCAGCGGGCTGAGACTTAAGAACCATTCCATGGATTAAAAGCTTCCTTCCCCGCGCACAATGTTGCCATCGACGATCACGGTTTCGGGACTGGTCATGATATCAAGAATGTCGCCATCCCAAATCACAATGTCGGCGTCTTTACCTTCTTTTAGCGAGCCGACGCGATCATCGAGCCGGTTGAGACGGGCGGCGTTGATGGTCAGCGCTTCCAAGGCGCGGGTTCTATCAAGGCCCGCCTTGACAAAAAGCGCAAGCTGGATCAAGGTGTTTTCGGTCGGCACGACGGGATGATCCGTCATGATCGCGAACGACACACCGTGTTCATCGAGGATTCGAGCGCTTTCAAAGGTGCGGAAGCGGGTTTCATATTTTGTGGAGGGACCAAGTGTCGGCCCAAGAATGACGGGATAGCCGCTTTCTTTGAGGCTTTTCGCAATGAGATGCGCTTCCGTGCCGTGTTCGATCGTCATATCGAGGCCGAATTCATCGGCGATTCGAATCGCGGTCATGATGTCATCGCTTCTATGGGCGTGGACTTTGACGGGAAGCCCCTCAAAAACCCGTTTCAAGCTGTGCAATTTCATGTCGAAAGGCGGTTTTTTCGCCCCTTCTTCCCCGGCATGGAACGCTTTCAGATTGTCGTGGTATTCCCGGGCACGCATGAGCCATTCACGGGCGAGCGCCGCAGAAGCCATCCGGGTCGAAGGACTTTGCTGTTTGTTTGAATACACCCGTTTCGGATTTTCACCCAGGGCCATCTTCATGCTGACTTCCTCTTTGAGGATCATCGTGTCGATGGTGTCACCGACGGTTTTTATCGCGGTGAAGGTGCCGCCGATCACGTTTGCGCTGCCGGGACCGCTGACCACGGTGGTGATGCCGCTGTTCAGGGTTCTTTGAATGGCATTATCATTAGGATAAAGCGCATCGATGCCACGCATCTCGGGCGTCACCGGACTGGTGGTCTCGTTGTGGTCGCTCCCTTCGAACTGGATGCCTTCCTCGGATATGCCAAGGTGGCTATGGGGTTCGACAAGACCCGGGGTGAGCATCTTTCCCTTGGCGTCGATGATTTCATATCCTTCAAAATGGGAGGGGTCGAACGACCGACCGATTTTTTCAATCTTTCCTTTGTTTATCGCAATATACCCTGTTTCCCCATTGATGGTCTCCATGGTGTAAAGCAATGCGTTCTTAATCACTTTCATCAGGGGTTTCATCCTTTCTGAGTTTCTCTTTTTCTTCCTGGTCAAGTTTTAGTCGTTCCTCGTTGAGTTCCTTGAAATAGTGCATGGTGGTACGAATCATACCGGTGATCGGGATGGCAAGAATGATTCCGACCACGCCGAAGAGGTATCCGAAGAACACAAAGGCACTCAGCACGAGCAAGGGGTGGATTTTCGTCTCTTTCCCCATGATCAATGGCTGCGCGACATTGTTCTGGATCATTTGCCCGACCCCTACCGCGATCGCGATCGCAAGCGGGGCGTAGTTGCCGAACATCAAAGTGTCGTCGGTCAGAGAATAAAGCACCGGGAGGATCATGGCGATGAACGGTCCCACATAGGGCACGATGTCGAAGAAACCGAGCATGAACCCAAACAGGAGACTCCGTTCCCTGAAGCCGAGGACGAAAAACATGATGGTGAAGGCGATCGCCATGACGAACATGGTGATGAAACGTCCGTTGAAATATTGTGTGATGACCGTGTTGGCGCGTTTCAACAGTTCAATGGCATGCGGTCGTACTTTTTTCGGAAACAGCATGATGATGCTTTCATAGATGCGGGTACGGTCGTTGAGAATGAAAAACAGAAAGACCGGTACCAGCACAATGGTGATGATGATGTTCGTGACGCTATGGAAGACCGCGAACAAATCGAGCTCCAGTTCCCGGACACTCTCCCATGTGAGCATCTCAGTCAAACGCTCATAAAGATCGCTGAAAAACGGACGGCTGTTGACAAAATCGAGGATGGCCTGCTGGACAACGGGCCAGTCTTCCTGGACGAAATTGAGTCCTTGTTCATAAATCAGGCTGCCCGCATAACGTACAAAGAAAAAGATTAGCGCACCGACACCGCCGAACACGATGAATGTATTGAACAAGCGATTCGGTTGTTTGAATTTCTTCTCAAGCAACTGAAATATTGGCGCGAGAAGATAACTGATGAAAAGAGCGATAGAAAATGGCAGAATGATGGAGGTGGCCGCTTGCCAAAAACGGTTGACAAGATCGCCCATAAGCATTCTGATCAGCAACATGATGACTAAAAACAGAGCCACATAGGACAAATAGATGAGATTTCGCACCGCTTTGGGATATTCCTTCATGGGGTGCCTCCTTTCGCACTTCAATTATCATTATAGTAGATTCAAGGGCTTAATTAAAGCGTTACCGGCGAAAAAATAAAAACAGGTGCCTTTGAAGGCACCTGCTTGTCTTATCGTCTCAGTCCAAGTTCTTTGATGAGCTTGCGGTAACGTTCAACGTCTTTATCTTTGAGATAGTTCATGAGATTACGACGGTGACCGACTTTTTGAAGCAATCCGCGACGAGAGTGGAAATCATGCTTGTGTGTCTTGAGGTGTTGGTTCAGCTTTTCGATTTCTTTCGTCAGGATGGCGATCTGGACTTCCGGTGAACCGGTGTCGCCTTCCTTGATGCGGAATTTCTCCACAAGTGCCTGTTTTTCTTCTTTTGGCAATGACATAGTCTATTCCTCCATTGTTCGATTTTGACCCCTGAAACTTAGAAGGACGATGAGGACCGTCGTTCCATGTATCAGGCGCAAATGGTATTATAGCACATAATGCGATTAAATCAAGCGTTTGAATGCAATTTTTAAACGCGAATCAGTAATAGAGGTCCGATCGGTCCCTGAGATGCTCAAACGCGTCGTTCTTCCGTCTGAGCAAGGGATCGACAAGGCTTATGAAAAGCGCAATGGCAATCAACGCGAAGACTGCATACTCAAGCGCATTCTCACTCAAAGGAAGCACGAACAGCCCGATGGACAGGGACGCATGCATGAGAATCGCAAGCAACACACTGCCGCGACCCCGGATGAAAACCCAGGTGAACACGATGGCAAGCGGCACATTCCACAAGAAGCGTATCAAAACCCCTTCAAGGCCACCTTCATAAAAGCCGTTGAAATAAAGCGGGGCGTACCAAAGGGCCCACAGTGCGCCGATCAAAAGACTTACAATGAACGGATGAAACCGTCTCACCATCCGCGGCATCAAGAAGCCGCGCCAGCACAGTTCCTGACCGAGGGCGCCGCCAAACGTCGCCAAGGCGAAGAGTGTGACAACAACGACCGACAGTCGCTCGCCGAGTGTGGCATACGGTTCAAAGAACCCGCCGATGTCCGCCAACGTCATTCCGGTCGCTAAGGCGCTTCCAAGAAGGATGAACGGAAAAATCAGGAGCCCGACAAGCAACCATACAGGCGGGATTTTATAGTCGGCGACCGAACGGAAAAGATGGCCGCTTTTCTTATGCGTCAGACTGAGTGAGACGACGTAGGCGGCGAGGTCCGAGAGCATGAGCGCCCCGAAAATGCTCAAGGGCGAGAATGTCATGTCAAAGACACTCACCATCGCCGCAAGCATGAGGGTGAACGCGAACACGAACGCGATCAGGTGCGTCCGGAGGTTCGGGATGAACGAAAGCCCCTTGAGCGATGTCGTCACGAAAAGCGCCGCAAGGGATGGCGCAAGCAGTCCAAGCAGGTCCAGCTGACGTTTGAAACCTTCATTGACTTCCTCGAAAAGCGGACTGACCCCCCAGATGACCCAAGCCGCCAAAAACGACGAGGCGAGCACGAAAAGCGCAGGCTGTCTACTGATAAATGCGCGCATCGTCTTTGAGTCCTTTCAACAGTTCAAGCGCCGTCGAACCGTCTTGGTCGATCTGGGCTTTGAGGGCCGCGGCGCTTTCGAACTTCTTCTCGTCGCGCAAGCGTTTGATGAAGACGGTCTCGATGGGTTTACCGTACAGTTCACCCTCGAAATCGAAGAGATACGATTCAACGCTGATGCCGTCCCGTGGGTTGAGGGTCGGATTGAAACCGACACTGCTCATCGAATGGTACCATGTGCCTTCCGCGAGCGTCATCGTCGCATAGACGCCGCGTTTGGGGATCAGATACTCGCCACAATCGATGTTCGCGGTAGGATAGTCGATGGTACGGCCCTTTTTCAGGCCGTGCATCACGTTCCCGCGAATCCGGTAGTAAGAACCGAGCAGCTGAGGAACATCGTCCACCTTACCGCCGCGGATCAGGTCTCGGATCAGGCTTGAACCGATTTTGTAGCCGTCAACGGTCAGTTTGTCCACGATATCGGTCTCGAACTCGGCGTAGGATTTGAGCAATCCCACATCGCCCGACGCACGGGCGCCGAACTTGAAATCGAACCCGCAGATGAGCACACTAAGATTGTCGAGGTACGCATCGATGAATGAACGCGGATCCATCGAGGCCACATCCTTGTCAAAACGGATGACATATATTTCATCCAAATCAAAAGCTTGAAGGCGTCGGATCTTATGGTCGAAGGGGGTGATATAGTAATGATCGATATCAAAAAGCACACTTTTCGGGTGATCGTCGAACGTGATGACCGCTTTGCGGAGGTTTTCTTTCCTGCCCCGTTCGATCACTTTGTCGATCAGCACTTCGTGCGCTTTGTGGACACCATCAAAAAAGCCGATCGCGGCGATGGTGCCTTTTTTGATGGCATGGGGTTTCAAGTCGATGATTTTCATGATCTACCTCTTTGGATAAAGACTTTTTCCGGTTTGTATGTGCCATCCTCGCGCCGTACATAGATGGCGAGGAGCGTATTTGACGAATCGATAAGTTTGAGTCTTTCTTCTTCGCTTTGAAGATCGAGCTTTCGGCCGTTTTCAACCATACCTGCCGTCGAGGCGTCGACGGTGAGCGCCGGGATGCCGCGTACCGCTTCACTCAAGGAGAACACTTTGTATTTTCCCCTTTTCAGTTCGGCCATTTCGGTTGCATCCTCGATGCCAAACAAACCGGATTGTGTACGGTGAATCCTTCGGGTATGGGCGACGGTGCCGAGACGATGCGCGATATCAAGCGCCAGCTTTCTGACATAAAGCCCCTTGGAAGCCTCGACGAAAAGATCGGCTTCAACCGTTCCGTCTGGTCGCTTTTTGATTTCAGACAACCGCTTGAGCGTATAAATGAACAGAGGCCTGGGTTCGACCTCGGGGACATCCTCGCCCTTGCGTGCGTATTCGTAGAGTTTTTTTCCGGCGACCTTGATCGCGCTATAGGCCGGTGGGGTCTGTTCATAGTGACCAAGAAATGATGCGAGCGTCGCATCGAGGGTGTCAAACGCGTCGAAGTCACGCTTTTCGAGCAGTTCACCCGCATGGTCGAGGGTGTCGGTGGCGTGGTTGAAGGCGACGGTGAACATATAGCCCTTGTCGTCCTGATTGATGTAGGGCATGAGTTTCGTGCCTTTGTTGATGCCGAGCACAAGCACGCCGGAGGCTTCCTTGTCGAGCGTTCCCGCATGGCCGACTTTTTTGGTGTTGAAGGTTCTTCTTATGATATTCACGCAATCGTGTGAACTTATGCCTGTAGGTTTATTGAGTACTATGATTCCATCCATGATATCACCGCCCATATTATACAATATTCGCGCCGTTTTAAAAAGGATTTGGACCGCGAATGTTCTTTACAACATAAATTCGATGGGCTATAGTTAAGGTAAGGAATCACACAGGGAGGTGCGTCATGCTCAAAACACTCAAATATGTCGTCATCGGATATGTCGCTTTACTGATGGTCCTTTCCATGGCGATGGATTATCTGACCGTGTACAACCGACCCATTCCGGACGTCGGCTTCCTGCATTTTCATCAGATCCACCGGACGCCCAGTTCGCGGGCGGACACGCTCTTCATGATTGATGTGCGAACCACGTACGAAAAAGACGACATGCTGTTTGTCTATTATACGTTTGACGAAGGCCATTCCCAACTGCAAGGGATCAGACGGCTCAGACAGTATGATGAGGGACGGTATCAGTATCAGAACACCCGTGAGTTCAGAAGGGGTGAGGATAACACCTTCAATTACACAAGGGGCCTGATCGATGATACGGACTACCTCATCTTTTTCGGCATTCCCGAACCCGGAAAGGAAACACTGAATATCACAGTCACCTCAGGCGCCTACACTCATCATGATACGGACATCCCCTTGAAAGTGGACGCCTTCGTCTATGTGCTGAAAGCCCCGCAGGGCAGTTTCACAGTGAACCATCAATATGAATAAAGCAAAAAAAAAGCCTTTTTAAAGGCTTTTTTTCATGTTATGCGTTTCTGACCCAGTCGACGAGCGCGTCTTTGGGCATGAAACCGGCTTTTTGGCTGACGACTTCTCCGTCTTTGAGGACAAAGAGGGAAGGGATGCCTTGCACGCCGTATTGTTGCGCAAGTCCGATGTTTTCGTCAACATTCACTTTAACAACTTTGATGTCGTCGTTTTCGCTTGCGACTTGGTCAAGCACCGGACCGATCATTTTGCATGGTCCGCACCAGTCCGCATAAAAATCAAGCAATACGAGTCCGTCTTTTACTTTTTCATCCAAATTCGTGCTATCTGCATAGATTGCTGATGACATAGTTTAAATTCCTCCTTAATTAGCTATATACATTATACAAACAAACGATACGTTTGACAACTGAATTGCACAATGCCTTCACATTATATTATACACATAATGACGCAATTATTCAAAGTAAACAATAGTGGCGCCTTTTCCGCCTTCGTTGCCCTCACCGTCACGATGCGATTTGACGATCGGACTCGATGAAACGACGTCTTTGACCATCTTTCTGAGGGCCAGTGTCCCAAAGCCGTGGATGATGGTGGCGAATGGCTGGTTGGACAGCGCGCAATCGTCCAGATATTTCTCCAGTTCCTCTTGCGCTTCATGGACGCGCATGCCACGCAGGTCGAGTTCCTTCGCGGTACTTTTTCTGACGGTTTTGCTGGCGGGTTGGTCGCTTTTGGGAACGGTTTTCTTTGGCGCATCCTTGATGTATTCGAAATCTTCTTCATCAAACACGCTTTTCAGGCTCCCCATTTGCACAAGCCACTGATTGCCTTTTTGCTTCTTGATGAGTTCGCCGTGCCGGTTGTATTTCATGATGTAGACCCGGTCGCCGGGAGCGTACTCGTGGTCCTTGGTCCCGCTTTCCTTGGATGCTTCGGGGGTTGCGAGCTGTTTGGCACGGTGCTTCTTTTCCGCAAGTTCATGCTCTTTGAACGACTTCGTTTTCATGGTTTCGAGTTCTTCGATGAGCTGTTTGGCCTCTTCCCTGAGTTGTTTGAGTTCGGTGTTGACTTCCTGTGTCATGCGCTCCTTGAGGGATTCCCGTTTTTCCTGGAGCGCCTGCTTTTCTTTTCGGACCGCTTCTTTTTCACTGAGCAGTTCCTGATTCAACGCCTCATAACGGGAGAGCTCCGCCTCGAGCCGTTTCGATTCGGTCTTCAATGTATCGACAAGCTTGTTGACGTCGTCTTTTTCGATGTGCACATGCGTCTTGGCTTGTTCAATGATGGATTTTTTAAGTCCGAGACGTTCACCAATCAGAAAAGCGTGTGACTCTCCGGGGGTCCGAAGCAAAAGTCGATAGGTGGGTCTCAGGGTTTTTTCATCAAACTCGACGCTGGCGTTCATGATGGAATCGTTGGTGTAAGCATACGCTTTGAGTTCGGGATAATGTGTGGTCGCGATGACAATCGAGTCGTTCTTGGAAAGATGGTTCAGAATGCTCATCGCAAGGGAAGACCCCTCTTTCGGGTCGGTCCCGCTTCCGAGTTCATCCAGTAGGACCAGCTGGTCATCGCCATAGTGATCGATGATGTCGACAATCCGACTCATGTGGGATGAAAACGTGGACAAAGACTGTTCGATGGATTGCTCATCGCCGATATCGGCACGGATGTGGTTGAACATCCGGATTTCGCTTTTTGGAAGCGCGGGAATCATCATCCCGCTTTGAGCCATGAGCGAAAGCAGGCCCACGGTTTTGAGTGTGACGGTTTTCCCGCCGGTGTTCGACCCCGTGATGACCATCATCCGGACACCCTCGTCGAAGGCGATGGTGTTGGCGACCACTTCGTCTTGTTTGATGAGGGGGTGCCGTGCCTTGATCAGATTGATTCGGTCCGATATTTCAGGCACAGAGGCCTCGAGGGCATAGCCGTATTTCGCCTTGGCGAAAAGGAAGTCGAGGTGGGTGAAAATCCGAACGTTCGTAGAAAGAAAGTGTCTTTCATCTGCGACCAGTGCGCTCAATCTATAAAGTATTTTTTCGATTTCCTGGCGTTCGTCCGTTTCAAGTTTAAGTTTTTTCGCACTCAGTTCTCGAACATTCGTGGGTTCGATGTAGGCGGTCTCACCGCTGGACGAATAATCGAGGATGGTGCCCTTGACGTTATTCTTCTCGCTCAGTTTGACCGGGATGACATAACGGTCATAACGCATGGTCACGAGTTTTTCGGTCAATCGGTCGCTTTCTTTGTTCAACGTCGCATCCAGAGTCTCCTTGATGCGTTTTTCGGTCGCTTTCATCGAACCGCGGATACCTTTGAGTTTTTGCGAGGCATCGTCCTTGATGTTTCCACGTCGGTCTATGACCGCATCGATGGAACGCTTCAGCGTTTTCAGCACAATCAGTTCGTCACTGTATTTGAGAATCGTGTATTCCTTTTCGTGATCATCAGCGACTCGGCGCATGTGACGCTTCATTCTTTCAGCCGCATCGATATGGGCGGTGATGTCCATCAGTTCCCCACTTTGCAGCATGGAGCCGATACGGGCCCGGTTAAGGATGTCGGAAAGCGGATGGATGCCGCCGAATGACGGCGTCAAATCGTCATGGACAAAAGCGTAGGCTTCCTTAACCTCAAAAAGCGCACTTTTCAGTGCGGTCCTTTCAGTGAACGGCTGTATGTTTTCAACCATACGCTTGCCGTCATCGGTTTCTGCCTTATCGTTAAGATGGGTGAGGATCTTGTCGAATTCCAATGTGTGCAGGTCGAAAGCCATAAAAATCACTCCTCGCGACTACTATTTTATCAAATTTCATGATAAAATACAGTAAAGGAAGTGAAAAAGATGAATTTTGTAATGCGCCCTTCCGACCGCCAAATCAAAGCGTTACTGGACTTTTATAGGCACAATGTGAAAATGAAAGGCGAAAATCATATCGTGGCTGTGATCAAAGATGATGATCTGACCATCACAATCTACGATACCAATCGGGTCATGTTTCAAGGGAAACAGGCCGAAGAAGCCTTTTTCTTTTGGCATGACAACTTTGACCTCCCTGGCGAGGTCGACGCCAAAAAACCTTCGAAAACGCATGAATTTTATAAAGTCAGCATCGGCTCTGATGAATCGGGTGTCGGTGACTATTTCGGACCGCTGACCGTCTGTGCCGCCTATCTTGACAAGGATGCCATGGCGTTCATATCGGAACTCAATGTGGACGATTCCAAGAACCTATCGGACCGCAAGGTGCTTGAACTGGCGCCAAAGCTGATGAAAAAGATCCCTTATTCGCTGTTGGTCCTCAACAACAAGAAGTATAACGAACTGATCCAGAAGAAATACAACGCCAACACGCTCAAAGCCTACCTGCACGCCCAGGCGCACAAAAAACTGATTGAAAAAATCGATATGGAAAAAAGACCCTATATCATCGTCGACCAGTTTTGCGAAGAGAGAACCTACATGAACTATTTGAAACAGTTCAAAAACCCTATCCGGCCGGACTTGTTCCTGACCAAGGCGGAAAGCCGCTACGCTTCGGTGGCGGTGGCCAGCATCATCGCCCGTTACGCCTTTTTGATCAACCTCGCCAAACTCAGTAAAAAGCTTGGCATCAAGCTCTTGAAAGGCGCGTCCAAAGCCGTTGACGAACAAGCGTCCCATCTCATTAAAAAAGGTGGCATGAACGCACTCACCCACTTTGCGAAGATCCATTTCAAGACGACGGAAAAAGCCAAAGCCTTGCTGGATTCAAACAACCCCACCTACTAAAAGACGCCGCGTCAAAAACGCGGCGTCTTTCTCTCTTTATAACGGTTTTTTCTCACAAAGGTGAGATGCGTCTTTCCCGCATCACTTTTCACATGCATCTCGTCGATGAGATGGCCGAGGATTTCCAATTCGCTCTTTGAATCGATATCGCCCACAAGCTCCCAGCCGTAGGTTTCGATTTCCATGTCACGATCACGATCGATTTTCTTGCGGATTTTGTCGATCAATTGGGCGTCCAGTTGCTTGACGGTCACCGAAAACACGGTGGCGTTTTCCTCGTGGAACGTTTCCATCCTGACGGACTTATGACCGTGCATCATGAAAAACAGGGTCAATTCACGGACGATCATCGTCACGATACGGATTTCTCTCTTATTCATGTCATGCCTCCTCGATTTCATCTTTTTTGAGTGCTTCCAAAAACGGAATCATGAGCGCCGCCACAAAACCGGCAGCAAACCCGTTGTTATATAGGTCGAAGCCCCCTTGAAACAGATAGGTGAGCGGTGTGATGATGATATGCAGGAATCCCGCAAACACCCCCACGAAAAAGCCGTAACGTCCCGCGATGGGGGACACCGCCGTCACGAACAGGATGGCGATCGCCATGCCCACTTCATCGAGTGAGTAAGCCGGACTCAGAAGTGCACCGACAAGAGCCCCAAGCATAACCGGCGCGGCATTTTTCGGATGTTTTCCGAATGCCCCGAAGCCCATGACGGTGAGAATGCCGCCCATCACCGGTCCGTTGATCTCGATATTCAGTATGAACAGCACCAAAAGACTCATGAGCCCCATGATTCCGACATTCAGCATGGTCGGCGCCCGGCCATAGTCGCGGATGAAATCGCTGACGAGGCGTCCGGTGGAGCGTGTCAGGGGCAGATAGTTCTTGAGCACGCGACCATCGATGATGAACGCCGCTGCGATAAACGTCAATGACATGAGCAGCGTCAGAAGCTGAAGTTCACTGTGAAACGCTTCGCTGGTCGGTCCGCCGACCATGAAATCGATTCTGAACGCAGTGAGAATGGCTGAATAGAACATGGAGAGGATGCCCATGGCAAAGCCGATGTTGTAAAGGTTGTACCCTTTATGGAAACGGGTCGTGTGCGCCGCAAGGGCGGGCAGCACGAAACCGGTCAGAATCCCTACGAGCGTGCCGAGAGGAATACCGACATAAAGGGGCCAGGGACCACCGAAGATCAAAAAGGAAACGATCGGCGAGATACCGGTCGAAAAAAGAACGACAATCATGAACGAACGGAACTCCAGTTTCTGCATTCTCGCATAAAGGTAGATTCCGATGTAGATGGGGATGGTGTTGAAGATGTTTTTCCCGAAGAACGAAAACCCCGCAATGGTGAATATACCCGCGAACATCGGTCCGCTCATCTTCATCTTCAGCCTGCTCAGCATCAGGATGTTGATGAGAAGAATCGTGGATACATTGAACATTGTGGCACTGAATCCGCCGATTCTGAGATAATCACTGATCAGGACGGATGGCGATCTCAGGATTTCAACATAACCGCTGAACAGATCGGAAAGCGATCCTGTCACAAAACTCATCGAGAAAAGGATAATGAAAATGACGGGCATCAGCATGCGCCGCTTGAGAAACTCGGGTAGGTTGATGGGCATAAGACAATCTCCTTGCAAGCAACTTGTGTGTGAACTACAAAATTATAATACCAAAAAAAAAGCATGAGTCAAAAAGTTTTTGACTCACGCGATTTTCGCATTGACGTTCACATTGCCTTTAATCGCTTTGGAATAAGGGCAGAAGCCCAGTCCGGCTTCTAGCAGTTTTTCCTGCTCGGATTTGTCGAACCCCTTGATGGAAGCGACCACCTCGAGATCGAACTTGAATCCGCCGTCCGGGTCACCCACAAGGCTCAAATTGGCATCTATGACGATATCATCGGCTTGTTTGCCTTGTTGCTCAAGCAGAAACTCGATCGAGCTTGCCAGGCATGAAGCATACCCTGCCGCAAACAGGTTCTCAGGGTCGACCCCATTGTTTTCACCGCCCATTTCTGTCGGTTTTCGGAGTTTCAGATCAAGCGCCTTGTCCTCAGTCTTGAGGCTGCCGTTACGGCCGCCTTCCATACGGGCGCTTCGTTTGAGAAATGTTTTCATTATTGTGTTTCACTCCTTTCTTTTATCCGATTCTACCGTGTTTTACGCTCTTGGCCAAAAGATATACTTTATTATTGTACTTATTACAAATAAACAATGTATTTAAAATGATAAATTAACGATGGCATGCTATCATTTAATTAGAAAACATTTCAAGGAGGCCCCTATGAATCTGATCCTGATGTATCTCCTGACATTCGCGGTTTTTTTCGCCATTGACCTGGTATGGCTTGGCGTCATCGCAAAAAAGCTTTACAACAAGTATCTGGGGTATTTGTTGGCGGATAACGTCAATTGGCCCGCCGCCATCATATTCTATCTATTATTCATTCTAGGGCTTGTCTATTTCGCGGTCTATCCCGCGCATCAAGACGCAAGCGTTTTGACCGCGTTTCAAAACGGCGCCTTGTTCGGGTTCTTCTGCTATGTGACTTACGACCTGACAAATCTAGCCACCCTGAAAAACTGGCCGATTCAAATCACCCTCATCGACCTTGTCTGGGGAACTTTTGTCGGTTCAGCGAGCGCAACGCTCGGTTATTTGCTTTTCACTTTGTTCTAAACAAAAACACACCTTAAAAATAAGACAATGGAGACGATGCTTATGAACACCACAACATTTAACAAAGAAAAATTCTACCATTCCCTGATGGCCGGAGCAAAAAGCGTGCTCCGGCACAAAGACGCACTGAACGAAATCAATGTTTTCCCAGTCGCCGACGGCGACACAGGGACCAACCTGGCTTCCTTGATGCACGCGATACTGGATGAGAGCGACCTCAAAAACGACGACAAAAACACACTCAAAGACATTGCCGACAGAGCGCTCGAAGGCGCCCGCGGCAATTCCGGGATCATCTTCGCTCAGTATCTGAACGGGCTTTTGATCGAACTGGACCGGCGCGAAGGTGAAATTGATGTCGACGGACTGATCGACGCCATCGAAAAAGCGGTTCCTTATGCTTATGAAGCGGTCAGCGAGCCTGTTGAAGGCACCATGATCACGCTCATGCGTGAGTGGAGCGAGTCGCTCAAAAGTCTCAAACAAAAAACCAAGGACCTGATTGTCCTTCTTAGCGAATCATTCGACGCCCTTCGCAAATCTTTACTGCAAACCACAGAGAAGCTTGACGTCCTCAAACAGAACAAAGTCGTGGATGCCGGCGCCAAGGGGTTCTTCCATTTTGTCGAAGGCTTCATGCAATATCTCCGTGACGGCGTCATGGATGAGCTGTATGAAGATTCTTTCGACGCCAAAGATCCTGAAGAAGGCAAACCGGACAATCACGAGTCGTTTGAAGAAGGCGACTACCGCTATTGTACCGAAGCGCTGATCACCGGGGAGAACCTTTCCGCCAAAGCCATCAAGAAAACCCTTCATGACCTTGGCAACTCGATGGTGGTCGCGGGCAACGATTCGAAGGCCCGAATCCATATCCACACGAACGAACCACAGGAGGTCTTCTTCCGTTTAAGGGACCATGGCACCATCGAACAACAGAAGGTCGACGACATGAAGCGTCAGCACGAAGTCCGCAATGCCCGCAAGTATGACACAGCGATTGTCACGGACTCCATTGCCGACCTCCCTCAGGACCTGATCGACAAATACCAGATCCAACAGATTCCTTTGCCGATTACCATTGAAGGTTCGGACTACTACGACAAGCTGACCATCACGAGCGAAAAATTCTACGAATTCATGGATGAACTCAAAGAATACCCGAAAAGTGCCCAACCCAACCTCAAGCAGATCCAAAACTTTTTCTCCTATCTGAGCACCTACTACAAAAACATCATTGTGATCAGCGTGTCATCGAAAATGAGCGGGACCCACAATGTGTTCACACAAGCCAAAAAAGCGCTCGACAAGAACGTCCGGCTGGAAGTCATCGACTCCAAACAAAACTCCGGCGCACAAGGCTTGCTTGTCATGCGCGCCGCCGAACTGATTGACGAAGGACGCGAATTCAACGAGATTGTTGACACCATCAACACACTCAGAGACAAGGCCCGCATCCTGGTCAGTGTCAAGACCCTCAAGTATATGGTGCGCGGTGGCCGGGTATCGAAAGTCACCGGTGTCATCGGGAAAATCATGAACCTGAAACCGGTCATCTCGATTGACGAATCCGGCGAGGGCATCATTTTCGCCAAGGGTCTCTCCATCAGGATGTCGACCAAGAAAATCTTCGACCACCTTGAGAAAATGCATAAGGAACATGGCATCGAACGTTATGCGGTCGTCCATGCCAAAGCACCCGCTCGCGTCAGCGAATACATCGAAAAAGCCAAATCGATCACCGGCATGAATCCATCCTACACCATGGACATTTCTTCGATCGTGGCGATGAACGCCGGCATCGGCACCGTCGCGATCGCATACATCACTAAATAATCCATCTTCAGGAGGGATAACGTGCACATCTATCTTCTTTACGCAGCGCTTATCATACTCATCTATTTCATCATCGGTTTCATCATCGCGCAAATCAAGAAAGACAACTCGTTCGCCGATGTCATGTGGGGCGCGGGGTTCATCGTGCTTACAATCGGGCTTTATCTGATTCGCCAGCTAGGCGGCGAGGCGATGATCAATGCCCACTTCGTGATTCTTATCATGACACTAGTGTGGGGCTTCAGACTGACCCGCTTCCTCTTCAGGAGAAACCGTAAGGTCGGCGAGGATGCGCGCTACATCGAAATGCGTGAAAAATGGGGCGACAAGGTTCGAATCAACGCATTTTTCAAAGTCTTCATGCTACAAGGCCTGCTTCAATACGTTGTGGCGTTCGCGATCATCGTCGCCTTCGCCTATCCGAATGAAGAGCCGCTCCCGCTTGCCAATCTCGCCTTGTTCCTCGGGTCTGTCGTTTGGCTCTTCGGCTTCATCTTCGAGATGGTCGCCGATCAGCAGATGCGCAACTTCAAGCATCGCCCGGAAATGGAAGGCCGTGTGCTGAAACGCGGACTCTGGCAATACTCGCGTCATCCGAACTACTTCGGCGAGGCGACGTTATGGTGGGGACTTTGGATTGTCGTGCTCGGCAACGCCGCATTTCCATTCAATCTCATCGCGATCATCGCGCCGATCACCATCACCGTGCTCGTACGCTTCATATCCGGCGTGCCGTTGCTGGAACGAAAGATGATGAACCGCGAGGAGTATCAAGAGTACGCAAACCACACCAGCATCTTTTTCCCGCTGCCACCCAAAGACAAAAAATGACTCTCTGTCAAGGATAGGGGTCAGTAAGTTGAAACGCTAAGCACCGTCATTTCAAATGATGGTGCTTTTCTTATGCACTTTTAAGTTTCAAGCCATTGAACGATGTCATGATACGACGT